>JANPGB010000322.1:0-1872 GCA_031423695.1 Verrucomicrobiota bacterium | reverse complement strand
TCCCTCTTCTTTTCGCCCCTGATAAGAAACTCCCGCCGGATCCAGAAACTCGTGGTGGAGAAGCCAGACCGTGGGCTCGTGCAAAAAGAAAGACCACGAAGGTCCCTGCCATTTGGCCGGCCACGCGCCCCCGTCGTAAATGCAGGCACCGGCACCGGCCGTGAACGCGCCCACCCAGTCAATCTGCAAATAGGGCTGCCGCGTCTCTTTGCGCGACGGATAAACCTTGTTCTCCGCGATGATCGGTTTGACGGTGCGCACGCCCGGCATACCCGCGAGGCTGATGGTTTTCTCCGGCAAGACGACGTGCAGGATCGGTTCGCCGCAGGTGGCCGAGCTGTAAAAAATTTCCCCGTCCGGTGCGATCTCACAGCCCCAGGTGTTGCAGGAGCTGACAGCCACTTGTTCGAGTTTGGAACCGTCGGGTCGGAACCGATAAAGCCCAGCCGCGATGTGCCCGAATTTTTTTGTCCCGTCTCCCGAAGTTACGTTGCCGGAACTGTAGCCAACCGATCCGTAAACCCAGCCGTCGGAACCCCACCGCAGATTGCTCGTGACGGAGTGGGTGTCTCCCGTGCCCCAGCCGGTGAACAGAACTTCGGCCTTGTCCGCCCGCCCATCACCATCTGTGTCGCGCAACAGCAGGGTGTCCGGCGCTTGCGAAACAATCGCACCGTCTTTGTAAAGCACCACCGAGGTCGCCAATTCCAGACCATCAGCAAAGACCGTCTTCTTGTCCATGACGCCGTCACCGTTGGTGTCTTCCAGAATCGAAATCCGATCACGGTTCGCGCGCGGTTCTTTGCCTCCAACCGGGTATTTGTCCGGGTCACGCAATCGCCAGGGAGTAACCTTCGCGTCATTCTTGTTGATGTCGCGCCCGCCGGGATATTCGGGGGTTTCTACCACCCAGAGCCGGCCGCGCGGATCCCATTCCAGCGACATGATTTTTTCGGCAATGTTTTCGTCGGCGACGAGGGAAATGTTAAACTCGGGATGCAGGTTGAAAGTCTTCATGGCTTCCTTCGCCGGCAGCGGACCACCGGGCGGATACAGCAGCGACGCAAGTTCTTCCTTGGCGCAAAACTCGTCAGTGTTTGGACGCTTGCCGGCCCAGGCAATTCCGCGCATAAGCACGGCCCGGTATTGCGGCGAGTTGAAAACTTCGAAGTCGTGCCCCGGCAAACTCACGAACGCGCGATACGGCTTGCCCCCGCCGGCGAGCGTCTTCTCATAGGTCCAGATTTGGGGAGCGATGATGTGGACGTTATGCAGGCTGGTCGCCAGCACGCCGATGTCCGGCGCCAGGTCCATGTCATAATAGACTTCATCCTTCCAATCGAAATTTGAAATGCCACGGCTGATGGGGTGCTGTTGATCCACCCAGCACACGCCGACCTCGCCCTCGTACCATTTGGTGGCTTTCTCCTTCGCCAGATTAGTCGAGGGCCAGCGCCAGGCACCGCCAATGACGGATTTGCACCATTCAAACTGATCCCCGCTGACGACACCGTCGTGGATCACCACCAGGCCGCCGCCGCGTTTGAGAAACGTCTCCAACTGCGCACGCTGGTCGCCTTTCATCCGCATTCCGTCCGCCGCGTAGATGATGAGCACGTCCGTTTTCTCCAACTGCTCCGGCTCCGGAAAATCCAGATCGCCGCTGACTTTCATGCCGCGCTCGCCGAGCAACTTGGTCCAGTCGGCCAGAAAGTGCGGATGGTCGTGCTGGTTGGGCCCGTGCGTTTTCACGCCGGCGCGAATGAAGACGCGCAACGGTTCCGCCGCCGGTGCGGAAATGATTCCCGCAAACATGGCGATGACGATCAGGAGTTCAATTGTCTTTTTCATTTGGAATTTGGGAAACGGTTG
>JANPGB010000321.1:0-3297 GCA_031423695.1 Verrucomicrobiota bacterium | reverse complement strand
GCCCGCTTTGCCGAGAACAACGTTTTCGTGTTCGGTGTTTCCAACTTGCCCGATCGTCGCGAAGCATTCTTCATGAAACTTGCGGATTTCGCCTGAAGGCAGACGCACTTGGGCATACCCTTCGTCACGAGACATTAAAGTCGCGGAACCACCTGCCGTCCGAACCATCTGACCACCACGACCAGGCGTGATTTCCAGATTGTGAATTGCACTGGCAAGGGGAATCAGTTTTAGCGGCAGACAATTTCCCAGATCAGGCGCAGCAGTCGGGCCACTCATCAGCTTAGCCCCTACGGCCAGACCGACCGGAGACACGATGTAAGTTTTTTCGCCGTCCTTGTATTCCAAAAGAGCGATGCGAGCCGAACGACCGGGATCATATTCGATGCCGACAACCGTAGCTTCCACGCCGTGCTTCTGGCGCTTGAAATCCACGAGACGAAGTTTCTGTTTATGACCACCGCCGATGCCGCGAGCCGTGGCGCGACCATAGTGGTTGCGACCGCCGGTTTTCTTGCGAATCTCGATCAAGCTCTTTTCAGGCTTGTGCTTCGTAATATCACTGAAGTCCGCGTACGAGATATATCTCGTTGACGGCGTCAGCGGTCTAAATGTCTTTACTGGCATAAAATCAAAAACAAATTCGAACCAAATCAGCTACTTGAAGCGCAGAGCCATTAATCCTGTTCCCAGCCGGGAAAATCAGTTATCGGTTCCGCAGTTAATGCTGTCCGCTGACTTGTTCGGGTCAAACGGAGCGCAGAGAATAGCAAACAAGTTTTTGAGCGCAATAGTTTTTTCAAATTATTTTGAAAGGGAGTTCTGCCCGCTGAAGTTTACGCATCCAAACCCGACCGCCGCCGCCGCCACCCCGACAAAACCCTTTGCCGACAGCCTTTATCGCGCTTTTACGTCCCTCTGATTTCCTCGCCTGCCGCGCGCCTGTTGCCGCGCCGGTGAAAATATTTATCACTTCCCGCCGATAAACTTCCGGTCGGTTCGCGTGGCTGACGCAATCGATGAAGCCGGACGCTGGATGCAAGCCAGGCGCAAGCCTTGGCTTCACGGCTTGTGCAGCCGGAAGAATTGTTGTGTCTGCTCCGTGGTGACACTCAAGGAGAAGTTGGGGCCTGCGAGTACGGGGACATTGGTGACCGTGGCCCAGTTCGTTGCCGTCAGGGAGGTGGCCGACTGCAACTCCCAGCCCGCCGCGTTGGTGGTCCATGAAAGCGTCGCGTGCTGCAGATCATCCTGCTTGATGGCGAGCGGGTAATGAATCTGAACCGCCGTGAAGCTCAACACGAACGGCGCGGTGTCCGCATAAACTCCGTTCAAATCGTGCAGCTTGAGTGTCAACGAATACGCGCTGCCGGGCGTGCCGTTCACCAGGTTCCAGATGGGATGCGTGTCAAATGGGGATACCCCAACGTAGAACATCTCGTTGGTGGCCATGAAGCCGGAGCCGGTGTCGTTCCACACCTCCATGCCCGGATCTTTGGCCAGCAGGATGAAGCGGAAATCGGCGGCGGTGGACAGCTGGAAAAAATCATTGGCGGGATCGTCCAGAATGGTCGAGTGCATCGCGAGTTCGCCGGTCGCGTGGCCTGAGGTTCCGGGAAAGATGGACGCCTCCAGCCCGACTGGCTGCTCGAAATCCACATCCACCTTCAATTCCCCGGCGGCGCTGCGGCCAACCAGGATCACCGCCTCTTCATGCGCCGGGGCCGGCGGCACCGCGAGCGCGACAAGTATCAAGCCAACCCTATATCGAAACGAGCGCTTTCCCATGACACCTTCGGATTAACCCCGGCCAATATCCAAACTGTTATTTCCCAAATCAAAATGAAAAAGGGCGCAAAGTCAAAAGCCGACCTTGCGCCCCTCATCAACTCAACAACCACGATCAGTTCGCTTGTCCCTTGCGCTTCCAGGCGCGAACCATCATGCCGACGGCACCGAGGCCGGCCAGCGAAAGGCTGGAAGGTTCCGGCACCACCAGAAAGCCGCGGATTTCACCACCACCAAAAGTTGAGGAGTGGACATTCCAGTAGGCTTTACCCGATTGCATCGCATTGAACAAAGCGACTTCGGCAGTCGCCGTCGTTCCCCCGTTGGCCGTGATGAAGCTCCCGTTGTAGCTTGAGGCCAGGGTCATATCCAGGGTGTTCGCGTAGCTGCCGCTGGAGACCCCCAGCGGGAAACCGGCGAATGTCGGAGTCGTGGTGGCAACGCCGGCCGTGCCGGCGAATGCCACGGCCGTGGCGGCATGGATATGCGAGGCCGTCGTCGTGCCGGTCAGTCCTGAAAAGGTCAGGTTCAACGACATCAGATGGGTGATGTCATTGTAAGATACAAAGCCGATGCCAGAGCCGGGCGAGGCGTTGGCCGGTGATTCGCTGGGACCGTTAAGGATGACGTCGTAGTTGAAGACGTTCGCGTGCGCCGAAGCCAGGCCGCCCGCGATCAGGGCTGTCAGGAGAAGTTTCTTCATATGCTGCTTCTAGGTTTTGTTGATAGTTTTAAGTTTTGGGACTGGAACTGCCAGCTATGATGCCTAATGGCCGGTTTGGTTCCAACTTTTTTTGTTTTTTTACAACCCCGGCGCGCGGCGCCGTGGGGGCTTCAAATCAGCCCCGGATTCCGTGAGCCAGCCGTCCATGAAAATACGACTTGGGCGCAGCGGGCTGCCGGGTGCACCATGACGCCGTTCTTGAATACGGCGTTGGCGGCCGGCGCTACGTGGCCGCGGACATTCCTGTCTGCGGGTTCTGGGGACTTTCCTGCCCCCAGTTCAGAACGATGTCAAAATGCACCCCACCTGCCCGGCTGGGACAATTTTTCTTTCCTTTCCCCGCCAAACGCTCAACCTTTCCGCAATACAAATGCGTCCCTTTCAAATCATTTTCAATCCGACCAGCGCGGCCGAACTGGCCAAGATGCCGAAGGAGCTCCAACTGCAGATCTTCGGAGAATTTCGCGGCCTGCCCCAGCAGGTGATGAACACCGAGCTGGACGACTTCGGGAAACTGGAGCGCGCCGGCCACACGCTGCACCGGTTTCGCGTGGGGGATTACCGCGTCTATTTTGAGCGCCACGATCTGGGCGTCGTGGTGCATCGCATCCTGAGCTGGCACACGCTCAAGGATTTCTATTTCCGCTCGGGCTTGAAACTGGACGAGGACGAGGCGCTGCAACAGAACCCCAAGTTCTGGGAGATGATCGAAGCGGCCCGCCAGCAGGATTGAGTCGTTTTTTAGCCGACAGCTTTTGGATTTGGCGCTGCGTTCTCCCTCTCCC
>JANPGB010000320.1:0-3912 GCA_031423695.1 Verrucomicrobiota bacterium | reverse complement strand
TTCCGGGAGGAATCGAGTTTTGCCACCTGGCTGTATCGCATCACCACCTTTGCCGCGCTCAAAGTCATCCGCAAACGCAAGGGCCTCGTCACGATCTCGCTCGAAGAAGCCACCGAACCCCGCGAAGATTACGACACCATCCCGCACCCGGAATACATCGCGGACTGGAAGCAATCCCCCGGGCAGCTCGTCGAGCGCAACGAAACGCAGCGGCTGCTTGACGACGCGCTCGCCAAGCTCGACGAGAAACATCGTCTCGTCTTTGTGCTCCGCGATGTCGAGGGGTTGTCGGTCAACGAAACTGCCGGAGCGCTCGGCTTGACCGAATCCAACGTGAAGATGCGGCTGCTGCGCGCGCGGCTGCAATTGCGCGAGGAACTCACCCGCACCCTCGGCGATCCCGCCACGCGCATCGTGCGCGGCCATCATCACCATGAATGAATTCGTGGATGCCAGAAAATTCTGTGACCTTCCGGCCGTTCGCGGCTCAATGAAAGCAGGACGACCATGAAGTGCGAAGAGTTATTGAAGATGTTGAACGAATACGTGGACGGCACGGTGGACCCGGCGGTCTGCGAGGAGTTCGAAAAGCACATGGCGGGGTGCAATCCCTGCCAGGTGGTCGTGGACAACATCCGCCAGACCATCACGCTCTACAAAAACGGCCAACCGTACGCGATGCCCAGTGGCTTCCACGAAAAGCTGCGGCAGTCACTGCGGGAAAAGTGGAAGCAAACCCATCCGTCCTCGGCCGCGTAACCAACCTGAGTTTTATGAAAAATCCAATCCCATCATTGAAACGCCTCGTGCAACTGTTCGTCGCCGCCGGCTGTGTCTCGTGCGCCAGCGCCGCTGATAGCAGCGTCACCCACCTCAGCGCGGAGCAGGCGCGCAAGTTGATCGCGGACAAGAAAGTCGTCGTGCTCGACATCCGCACTCCGGCAGAATTCGCGGCGGGCCACATTGCCGGCGCGACCAACCTCAATTTCCACGCCCCCAATTTTGAAAAAGCCCTCGCCGGACTGGACAAAAACCAGACCTACCTGCTCCATTGCGCCTCCGGCAATCGCAGCACCCAGGCGCTTCCGGCATTCAAGAAACTCGAGTTCAAATCGCTCTACCACCTCGACGGCGGCATCAAGGCCTGGCAGAAGGCGAAGCTGCCAGTCGAGTGAGCTTCGTGTGCCGGGGAACGGCGCAGCCTGGTTTCGAGATTGTGCGGATTTTGGAACTGAAGCTGTGACTTTTTCCGCCCACGCGGCTCGGTCATGGCAGAGACGGAGAAGGTCAATGTTATGAAAATGCACATGCTCATCCGCGGGTTTGCCGGGGCTTTTATTCTGTTGAGCCTCGGGCTCGCGCACTACCACAGCCCCTACTGGCTTTGGTTCACCGCCTTCGTTGGCCTGAACCTGTTTCAATCCTCGTTCACCAACTTCTGTCCGCTCGAAATGGCTTTGAAAAAAATTGGCGTGGGCCGCGACGCGGGCAGTTGCTGCGAGACGAAGCGAGTCTCGGCCTGAGGCAATCGGGTTCAAGCAGCGGATCATCAAGGGAAACCATGAACGGAAAATGCATCCTCGCCACCAGCCTGTTGCTCGCGCTCGTGGGTTGCGGGCACAAGTCCGAACGCGCAGATCCGTCCCCGCCGCCGACTGTGACCGTCCGCACCCAGGCCATCGAAAGCAAAAAGCGCGTCGCCACCGAGGAGGTCGTGGGGACAGTGCGCGCCAAATTGCATTCGGTCATCGAAGCCAAAGTCAGCGGCAAGCTGGACCGGATGCTCGTGGTGCCCGGCCAGAACGTGCAGGCGGGCGAACTGCTCGCCGAACTCGACGCGCGCGAAGTCCAGGCCCGGCTCGATCAGGCGCTGGCCGTGCGCCAGCAGGCCGAGAGTGATTTGAAACGCTACACTGCGCTGCTGGAACAGAAAATCCTCTCCCAGTCTGAATTCGACAGTGTTCAGTCCAGGTTTCGGGTCGCCGCCGCGGCTGCCAAGGAAGCGGAAACGATGCTTGCCTATACCAAGGTCATCGCACCGTTCGCCGGCGTTATCACCCGCAAACATGCAGACGTGGGCGACCTCGCCTCGCCCGGCAAACCGCTTCTGGAAATGGAAGACTCGCGCGTGCTGCGGCTCGAAGCCGACGTGGCCGAAGCAGTGATCAGCCACCTCACGCTGGGCGACAAGCTGCGCGTGCGCGTGTCGGGCGTGAGCCAGGACCTCGAAGGCGTCGTCAGCGAAATCGCTCCCGCCGCGGATCCCAACAGCCGCACGTTCCTGGTGAAATGCGATCTGCCGGCAGTCGCCGGTCTGCGGGCCGGCCAGTTCGGCCGCGCGGCGATGCCGGTTGGCGAAACCTCCGCGCGGCGCGTCGCCAGCTCGGCCGTGGTCCAGCGGGGACAGATGGAGTTGGTTTTTGTCGTGGTGAACAATCAGGCGCAGATGCGGATCGTCAAAACCGGCAAGCGCCTTGGCGACGAAGTGGAATTGGTTTCCGGCGTTGAAGCTGGCGAAAAAGTTGTGACCGAAGGCGCGGCGGGATTGCTGGATGGGCAAAGGGTGGAAGCGAAATGAAGCCACCTCAACAGCCCGCGCACCTCGGCATCGCCGGCCGGGTGGCGCGCACGTTCATCAACTCCAAGCTCACCCCGCTGGTCATCATCCTGTCCGTGCTGCTGGGCGTGGCCTCCATTGTTCTGTTGCCGCGCGAGGAGGAGCCGCAGATCAAAGTCCCGATGGTGGACGTCATGGTCGCCATGCCCGGTTTCAGCGCGAAGGAAGTCGAGGAACGCGCCACGCGCCCGATGGAAAAGCTGCTCTGGGAGATTCCCGGCGTCGAATACATCTACTCCACGTCGCGCCCCGGTGAGAGCCTGGTCATCGTGCGATTCAAGGTCGGCGAGGACATGGAGCGCAGCATCGTGAAGCTGAACCAGAAGCTGCAATCGAACTTCGACCGCATCCCTTATGGCGTTTCCATGCCGCTCATCAAGGCTAAGTCTATTGACGACGTGCCCATCCTTGCGCTCACGTTTCACAGTTCGCGTTACGATCATCTCACGCTGCGCCGGCTGGTCTCGCAGGTGGACGATGCGGTGAAGCAAGTGCCGCTCGTGGCTGAAACCACGCTCATCGGCGGGGCGCAACGGCAGGTGCGTGTGTTGCTCGATCCGGCGAAACTGGCGTCGCGCAATCTCAGTCCCGCCGGTTTGATTCCGATGCTGCGCCAGGCCAACAAGCAATTCGCCGCTGGCGGACTCACGAGCGAGAACCAGGAAGTGGTGATTGAGACCGGCGCATTTCTGCAAAGCGCGGAGGACGTGGGCAACGTGGTGGTGGGCGTGTTTGGCGGCAAGCCGGTTTACCTGCGCGAAGTCGCCGACATCGCGGACGGCGCAGAGGAGCCGATTCAGTATGTGCTTTTTGGTGTGGGGCAGGCATCCTTGCCTGCCGTAGAGCCGGGCTTCCAGCCCGGCGGAAAAAGCGCACCGAAAAATTCCGGCGCATCCGATTATTCAGACGATTCCTCGCGCACGGAGCAAAGTCCGGTCGGCAAGATGCCGCCCTCTACGGCAGGCAGGATGCCTGCCGCTACGTTCACGGAAGAATCCGCCGTCACTCTTGCCATTGCCAAGCGTCCCGGCGCGAATGCCATTTCCGTCGCGCACGAAGTGTTGCGGAAAGTCGAGACGCTCAAGGGCCGGATCATTCCTTCTGACGTGGAGGTTTCGATCACGCGCCACTACGGCGAGACGGCGGCGGAGAAATCCAACGAACTCCTGTTGCACATCAGGTGCTAATAAAATCCATTTTGCCGTCGCGGTCAAAATCGATCAAAGCCAGCGACCTACCAACCTGGGGAGTCTTGAAATAGTCTCCAAGGCCGGAACCTGGCAGCAAACGAAAAC
>JANPGB010000319.1:0-1706 GCA_031423695.1 Verrucomicrobiota bacterium | reverse complement strand
GGCTGGAAAGCACCAAGCGCGTGAAGGTGAAGGTCGATTCCGGCAGCGTGATCTACGTGGACCGCAACGTGTACTCGGTGCATAGCCGGTTGATCGGCGAGCAGGTGGAAGCGCGATTGAGCGCGGAAACGATGGAGGTTTGGTACGCCGGTCAGATGGTGGAACAGCTGCCGCGCTTGCGTGGCCGTGGCAAGCATCGCGTCGATTACCGGCACATCATCGACTGGCTGGTGCGCAAGCCGGGGGCGTTTGAGAACTATCGCTATCGCGATGAGTTGTTCCCGACGAGCCGGTTCCGCATGGCCTGGGACGCATTGCGAGAGTTGATTCCCAAGCGTGCCAACAAGCAATATCTGGAGATCCTGCAACTGGCCGCGCAGGAGGGCGAGGCGCGAGTCGATGATGCGCTGCGAACAGTGATGGAAGAAGGCGAAATCGGCGAAGGCAAGCTTCGTGCGGATGCGATCCGCGCGACGTTGAACGAGGCCGTGCTGCCCGTTACGCACATCGAAGTGGGCGAGGTGGCATTGACGAGCTTCGACGAACTGCTGAGCGCCACGGCTGTGAATGGCGGGGTGACGCAATGAGCAAAGGCCGCGATGTGAACGGTGAAATCAACGAATATCTGCGCGAGCTGCACTTGCCCGCCATGCGCAGTTGCTTCGCCGAAAAGGCCCGCCAGGCCGAGCGCGAAACGCTGAGCTACGAACATTACTTGCTGGAACTGCTGGAACGCGAGTGCCAGGAGCGGCGCGAGCATCGCATCACGCGTCTGCTCAAAGCATCGCGCTTGCCGCTGGAAAAGACCACTGGCAACTTCGACATGAAGCGGTTGCCGGTGAAGGCGGCGCGGCAGGTGAAGACCCTGCTCGACGGCACGTTCCTGGACCGCCGCGAAAACGTGCTCGCCTTCGGCAACCCCGGCAGCGGCAAAACGCATCTGTTGTCAGCGCTCGGCCAGGAACTCATTCGCCAAGGCCGCCGCGTGGCCTTCACCACTTGCCAGCGCCTGGTGCAGGAGCTGCTGCGCGCCAAACGCGACCTCGATCTGAACCGCGCCATTAGGAAGCTAGCCCACTACGATGCGCTTATCATCGACGACATCGGCTACGTGCAACAAAGCCGCGAAGAAATGGAGGTGCTGTTCACGCTGCTCGCCGAACGCTACGAACGCGGCAGTGTGCTCATCACGTCCAACCTGCCGTTCTCCAAATGGGAGGCCATCTTCAAGGACCCCATGACCACCGCCGCCGCCATCGACCGACTGGTGCACCACAGCGTCATCCTCGAACTCAACGTCGCCAGCTTCCGCGTCGAACAGGCCAAGAAGAAAAAGGCGGACGACGAATGACGAATGAGAAAACCGCCCGAGCATATTTCAACCTGAAATATGGCACGGCCGAAACGCCGCGACCGCCGAAAAGGAACTTGGCTTCTCTTACCTGGAGGCTCTGCCTCCAGACCTCCGGGATTTACCGCATCCTGCCATCCCAGACTTCCCGGCGGAGCGGGCAAGCCCGCCCCGGCCTGGTCTGGCCCCGGAGTCAGCGCTCAGGTTGCGTCCCCGCAGAGCCCTATCCTCTGCTCCGGCCAGCACCAGCTTAAGCGCTCAGTTGAGCTTTGCAAAGAAGGTAGTTGTCGCCGGTAGGGAAGAATAATTGTCGTTGACAGGGAAAAGTAGTTGACGCCGGACAGGCCCGAATTGC
>JANPGB010000318.1:0-2965 GCA_031423695.1 Verrucomicrobiota bacterium | reverse complement strand
AACCGGGCGGCAAAATTCCCTGGCGAACCTTAAAGCGAACCTTGGAGTGGGTAACCCGCGTATAAATCCGTGGCCCTAAATCATCCCTCGCTTTCACCCTGATTGGTTGCTTCCCTGCCTGTTTTCCCCCTTTGTTATCTTTGTTACCTTCTGTTAAAGGCTTGGCGTTCCCATTTCCCATCCGCGTTATCCATTTCCATCGTATCCGTGTGGGTATCCTCGTCTAGGCTGCGGCCCGCCTGGAGCGTAGACTGCGGATGATGTCAGCTCTGCTTGGCTTGCGCAGCTTTCCAGGCGGTGGGTGTCAATTCGCCTACCCGACTGTTGGGCCATGCGCCCAGTTTTGGGAGCACGTCCTTCAGATAATCCCTCAGCTTGATGTCCAAGCGCCGGCACGTCTCGACGATCGAGGCGATGGCGGCCACCTTGGGACCAGCCTCGGCACTGCCGATGTGCAGCCAGTTCTTGCGTCCCAGGGTCAGGGGGCGAATGGCTCCTTCACACCAGTTGTTGTCGATCTCCAGCCGGCCATCCTGCAAATACTCTGCGAGCCGGCTCCATTGCCCGAGCGCGTAGTCACAGGCTTTCTCCAATTTGCCGCCCGGCGGGAGTTGCTGCCGGATTTGCACCAGCCGACTTTTCAGCGCTGCCATCAGAGGCACGCTTTTGGCCTGGCGCAATTGCCAGCGAGCCTCCGGTTCCAGGCCCGCCTGGCGCGCTTCCCTTTCCACCGCATAGAGCTGGCCAATGCGTTGGATCACTTCCGGGGGCAGCGGATCCAGTGGCGCTACTTTGGCTGCGTCCACAAAACCACGCCGCACATGGGCCATGCAACCCACATAGACAATGCCTTTGCCCAGCTTGTCATAGACCCCATAGCCATCGCTTTGGAGCTTGCCCGCAAAACCTTGGAGAAACTTTTCTGGCCCTTCCCGGCTGCGACCCATCTGGAACTCGAAGACGACCGCCCCGCCCGGGTAACTGTACTCCCAAATGTAAGCTCGATGGTTGCGTCCGGTGCGCTCGCCGGTTTGACAGGGCACCGTGGTCTCGTCGGCCTGGACATAACCGCCAGCCAAAAGTTCCAAGCGTTGGGCTCGCACCACCGCTTGGAGCAGCCCGCCCGCGCTCAGAACGGCATCGTTGAGGGTTTTGCGGCTCAACTGGATGCCGTGGTCTTCGGCCAGAGCGGCGCACTGCCGATAGACCGGCAGGTGCTGCTGGAACTTGCGGGCCAGCAACTCGATGATGAATTCATTGGAGAGCTTGCTCTTGGGCACGATCTGGGCCGGGGCGGGCGCGGTGGCCACCCCTTGCTCTTCCTGGCAATGGGAGCCGCGCTTTTCGCGCTTGATGACGCGCACCCAAAAGGTGGCCGGTTCACAGACCAGTTCTTCGCGCGTCTCATAGCCAATGACCGGGCGTGGGGCTCCGCACTTGGGGCACTGGCAGTCTTGAGGGCAGCAGGGGATAAGCTCCTCGCGGCGTTCCAAGTGCTCGGGCAGCCGCTCCCGGCCCGGATGGCTGGAACGGGCTGGGCGAGCCTGCTTGGGCAAGGGGTTGTCCTTTTGGGCCTGGGGCAACTCAGCTTCCCGGTCCACTTCGCCAGCCGAAAGGCTGACCTCCTCCACCAGGAGGTTCATTTGAGCGCTGGAGAGCTTTTCGCTCTTGGAGCCAAAGAGCCGAAAGTTGAGCAGCCGGATCTGTTCATCCTTGAGGCGGACGATCTGGTGGAGGCGGGCGTTCTCCGCTTCGAGCACGCTCAAGCGCTGGAGGATCTCTGGCAGGGAGGCTGAGGTCGATTGTTTCGACATCTAATATATAATATTAGATGTATAGACATTATCCCGGCTCTTTTCTTCAAACTTTTTTTATCTGGTCATCTTTTTTTTTCACGCCGCTCGCCGCCACCAGGCCCGCGTGCGCGTTTTCTCCAAATCAATCCCGCCCAGGAGCAGGCTCAACTCCTCGGCCATGATGCGCAGGGCGCCCATTTCATTCTCCCCGCTGGCTGGCCAGCTAAAGCAGCCTTGCGCCAGCCGCTTGGCACAGACCCACAATCCGCTGCCATCCCAATAGAGGATCTTGAGCCGGTTGCGCGAGCGGTTGGTGAACACAAACAAGTGGCCGCTCAGAGGATCCTCCTTGAAACGATGGCGCACCAGATCACTTAAACCTTCAAAGCCTTTGCGCAAATCGGTGGCTCCATGGGCCAGGTAGATGCGGGTGGCTGGACCAACGGGCATCATAGGCTTTTAACCAGTTCGCAGAGCAGTCCCACCTCCTCCAGATCAAACCCGCGCGCCAGTTCCAGCTGCACTCCACTTCCAAAGCGAAGTTGGTAGGGGCGGCCGGAGGCGCTGCCCTGCAAAAGATTGGGAACCTCCACAAAGCCGGGAAGTTTTTTTGGCCGAGAGTTGTGAAGCTCCGTCAGCCAGCGCTGCAAGGTGGACAAGCCGAGCCCCTGCTGCTGGGTGAACTGCTCTTGAGTGAGGCCGCTTTGTTCATATAAAGCCAGAATCTCCGCCTTCTGGTTGGTACTAAATCGGGGTTGGTTCTTGCGTTTCATCAATGCAAGCCTGCCACCACCCACTACGCCTGCCTAGACGCGGTTGCCGTTACGGATACACTGAAGTTGGGGAAACGGGCCGGGGCGAGGCACAGCAACCCATTTTAAATTTATCCTCCACAGGCGCCACACGCGCCAGGCGCGCCACAGGCGTCTGGTGCGCCACAGACGCCTCAGGCGTCTCCTGCGCCCCACGCGTTATGCTTCGCAATTTTATCCTGCTAGTTCTGGTGGCGTGACGGCGCGGCAGGTTGCGCAAGGACGAGAAACGATTTCGTCCGCCTGCGGCCCGCGGAAAGAGTATTATGCGGAACTGGCTGAAGGATTTGCGGAAGGCGTGGGGGGCCCGAGGGGCGGTGAAGTCGATGGGCGACCCGGCGCGGGCCTGGCTGAGCG
>JANPGB010000317.1:0-2876 GCA_031423695.1 Verrucomicrobiota bacterium | reverse complement strand
CCAAGCTGGCTGAATGAACTGGGAGCAGGGATGCTCCCAGAACCAGCAGGCAGGGATGCCTGCGCTACAAACAAAAACGGGCGGGCCATCGCTGGCCCGCCTGTTGTGCGGAAACTGATTTCGCAGACGAACTGACTAGTTCTTCGTCTCGAGGCCGTCGAAGGCGTGTTGCAGGGCAACGAGGTCTTCGCCGGGCTTGAGAGAGTCGAGGATCTTCTGCTCTTCCTTGATCTGCTCGTCGCTGTAGTTCGCGGCCTTGATGGACAGGCCGATGCGGCGCTCGCTGCGGTCGATCTTGATGACGCGCGCGGTGACTTCCTGGTCGGGCTTGAGCACGTTCTTGATCTTCTCAACGCGATCTTCGCTGATCTGCGAGATGTGAACCAGGCCGTCAATTTCGTTGGCCAGGCCGATGAACGCACCGAAGCTCGCGAGCTTGGTGACCTGGCCGGTGACGAGGTCGCCGACTTTGTAGAGCTGGTCAATCTTGTCCCACGGATCCACGGAGAGCTGCTTGACGCCGACGGCGATGCGCTGGTTGGCCTTGTCCACTTCGAGCACGACGGCTTCGACTTCGTCGCCCTTCTTGAGGACTTCGCTCGGATGGTTGATCTTGCGGGTCCAGGAGATGTCGGAGACGTGGATCATGCCGTCCAGACCTTCCTCGAGTTCGATGAAGGCACCGTAGCTGGTGAGGTTGCGGATCTTGCCCTTGACCTTGGTGCCGGCGGTGTACTTCTCCTGCGCCTTGTCCCAAGGATTGCTCTCCAACTGGCGGACGCCGAGGGAGATTTTCTGTTCGTCGCGGTTGATGCCGAGGACGACGGCTTCGATTTCCTGATCCTGCTTGAGCACGTCGGAAGGTTTCGCGACGCGCTTGGTCCAGGAGAGTTCGGTGACGTGGATGAGGCCTTCGACGCCGGGTTCGATTTCGACAAACGCGCCGTAGGGCACGAGGTTGACGACCTTGCCCTTGATCTTGGTGCCGATGGGGAACTTGCTTTCGATGCTGTCCCACGGATTGGTCATCTTCTGCTTGAGGCCGAGGCTGACGCGTTCCTTTTCCTTGTTGATGTCGAGGATGACGACGTCGAGATCCTGGCCGACCTTGAGAACTTCAGAGGGATGCCCGATGCGGCCCCAGCTCATGTCGGTGATGTGCAGCAGGCCGTCAATGCCGTTGAGGTCAATGAACGCGCCGAAGTCGGTGATGTTCTTGACGGTGCCCTTGCGGATGTCGCCGGGCGTCATGTCCGCGAGCAGCTTCGCGCGCTTCTCGGTGCGTTCGGCTTCGATGAGTTCGCGGCGGGTCAGGACGATGTTCTGACGTTCCTGGTTGATCTTGACGACCTTGAAATCGTAGCTGTTGCCGACGTACTGCTGGAGATTCTTCGGCGTGATAATGTCAATCTGGGAGGAAGGCAAAAACGCTTCGACGCCGATGTGAACGATGAGGCCGCCCTTGACCACGGCTTTGACCTTGCCGTTGATGATGCCGCCTTCGTTGCAGATGGTGAGGATGCGGTCCCAGTTCTGTTTGAACATCGCCTTCTCGTGGGAGAGGACGACCATGCCGTCCTTGTCTTCGAGTTTTTCGATCAGCACGTCAATCTCGTCGCCGACCTTCATGACCTTGAGGTCAACGAATTCGATGCCGGAGATGACGCCTTCGCTTTTGTAGCCGATGTCCACCATGACTTCCTTGGAGCGGACTTCGATGATGGTACCTTTGACAATACTGCCGGCGGCAAAGCGCATCGTGCTTTGCTTCATGGCTTCTTCCATTGTGAGCATAATAACTTTTGGGATGAACGACTGAAGGAGATTGGGCGAGCGCGAGCTTACCGAAAATCCATTGCCTAACTGACCAGACGTTGACGGGCAACGGAGGTTGAGGGTTAGGTTATTTGTTTAACTGTTTTTCTCAGCCTTAGTGAACTTCCGCAATAGCGGGGTTCAGGCAGGGTGGAGAATAGACGGCGCGCGGATCGGGGCAAGGAGAAAATGCGGAATGAATTTGCCACGGCGCGCGGATTGTCCTCAATCCGCAACAGGTGGACTGGGCAAAGTGCTGCGAGTTGGGACAACTCGCGCTCCGAAGCAATGCCTCAGCGCCTTTGTTGATAGGCCGCATTGGCGTATTTTTCCCGGACCAATTCCTCCACCCGCTGAAGCAGCGGCGGATCGGGCACCCAGTTCGTTTCGACACTCCCCCGCCCCGCTCGCGCCACTTCACCCATTGCCACCTGCCAGTCCGTCCGCGACAGCGGCAGTGGCGGTGGCTGGACGGAGCCTTGGATCAACAACCCTTCGCGTGTCCGGCGCTGGGCCGCGCCGGCGATCTTTTTTCCATGCCAGAGCAGGTCGGATTTTTCGTGGCCAACAAAGCATTGGCCGGGCAACGACTTCTTGCAACATGGCGCGAGTTCGGTGGCAATGTTTAATTTTGCGAACGCGCTTTGAATCCATTCGTGGACGCGCTGATAACTCTCCACCGCCTTGAGTTCGTACCATTCATGCCCGGCGGGAAACGCCAGGCTGTAAGTCCAGTCTGCGTCATGTGGCACAATGCCCCCTCCGGTGGGACGGCGCACCAGCGGCCGCAACACGGTCACGCTGGCAACCTCGGAGAACTTTTGGAAGTAACCAAACGTCGCCGCTGGCTCGGTCCAGCCGTAGAAGCGCAAGACGGGCTTTTGCAAACGCGGCATGGCTTCCAGCAACGCCTCGTCCAGCGCCATGTTGAAGGCGGGCGCGCAATTGCCGGAGTTGATGAGTAACCAGAAATTCATGAACAACAAAGGAACAAAGGAACGAAGCTCAGTGAGAGATTCCCTGAATCAGGGATGGTGGTAGGGCGCGTCACTCCGTGCGCG
>JANPGB010000316.1:0-11467 GCA_031423695.1 Verrucomicrobiota bacterium | reverse complement strand
CCGTCGCGGTCGTAATCGTTCCAGGCCAGCGCGCATTTGAAGAGGCCGGGCAGGCTGATGAAGTTGGTAAACGCGCCGTTGTCGTTGTGATAAATACGCGTGACCGCGCCGCTGGGCACGCCGTTGGTGGTGCCACTGACGAGCAGATCGAGCTTGCCGTCGTTGTCGTAATCGCCCCACGCCACCGCGCTGTATTGCAACGCGGGAAGTCCGGCCAGCGCATCCCCAAACTGATCCCAGGTGACGGAAAACGTTTGGGAGCCCGAGGCACCCAGAGTGTCCGTCGCCGTGATCGTCACGCTCGCGGTACCCAGCGAGTTGGTGCCGGGCAGGATGGTGAGGGTGCGGTCGGTGCCGGAAACCCCGAGCACGATTTGATTGGTCGGCACGATGTTGTTGTTGGACGTGGTCGCGGCGACCACCAATTGAGCGGAGGGCGTCTCGCTGTCGGACACGGTGAACACGATCGGCCCGATCTGGCTGTTGAGCGGGCCGTGCCGTGCGCCGATGAAGGAAACCGTCGGGGAGTCATTGATGACCGTGAACCCGAAGCTGACCTGGTTGGAAAGCCCGCCTTCGTCCACCACCGTCAGCGTGATCGTGGTGCTGCCGGTCAGATTCGTGATCGCGGTGGGCGTGACCAGGCGATTGGTGCCGGTGCCGCTGAGGACCACCTGCGCTTTTGGCACGAGGTTGGTGTTCGAGGAGTTCACGAAAATTTGCAAATTGTCGGCGGATGACTCGGCATCAGAGACGGTGAAGGGCAACCCCAGCGGCGGCGCGATGTAGTCCACGATCTGGCTGCCGGGATTGGAGATTTGCGGCGGCGTGTTGAGGACGGTGAGGACGGCGTCGCGGCTGTGGACGGAACCGCCGACGTTGGTGATCGTAACGGAGTAAAGATTTCCCGTCATGGGATAAACAACGTTGTTGAGCGTGAGGGTGGCATTGGTTTCGCCTGTCAGGGCGGCGGAATTGGCGAACCATTGATAGGCCAGGGGCGCGCTGCCAGCGGCCGCAACATTGAACGTGGCGGAGGTTCCGGCCAGCACGGCGGTGTCTTGCGGTTGCTGCACGAGGGTCGGCGCGACCGGCACGTTGCACTTGCCCGCGCTGCTGGCGTTGTAGATCGCGGCGATTTCATTCGTCGAAAGGGCGCGGCTGTAAATGGCGGCTTCATCAATGACGCCAGCCAGCATGGAACGGTAAGGCTCCGGTTCGCCAGAGCTGCCGAGGAACACCGGACGGTCACCATAATCCAACGCAAATCCCGGCGAGGCCGACGCCTCCGCCGTGCCGTTCACATAAAGCGTCAGTGTGTTGCCGTCGTAAGTCGCGGCGACATGATACCAGATGCCGCGCTGCGCCACGGTGGTCGAACTGATGATGACTTGATTACCGTTGCGCGAGATGACGGAAAAGAAACGGCTGGAGTAGGTGCCGTCGCCGTTGTCCACGTCGCTCTTCGCGATGGTGTAACCTTCAAACAGGAACGTCCAACTGTTGCGTTTGAAAATGATGCTCTCAGTGGTTGGCTTGGTGCTCACATTCGGATCCAGCCACACCCACGCTTCGATGGTGACGTTGGCGGGTTTCAACGTCGCTGAATCCGGTATCTGCACGTAGCTGTTGGTGCCGTCGAAAACAAAACCGTGCCCGGCTTTTCCGTTGGCGAAAGTGGCGCCACCTTCCAACGTGCCGTGATTGCCGGTGACGCTGTCGAGCACGTTGCTTTCCGCGCGCCACCAACTGACCAGACCCGCCGGCGGCAGAACGCACGCCGCCGGGTTGACGGTGAGCCGCGCGTTGGAACTGGGGGCGTAGCCGGCCACGTTGCTGACCAGCAGGGAATAATTTCCGGCCTGATTCAATTGCACGTTGAGCAAGGCGAGCGAAGTGTTTGTCGCGCCAGAGATGTTGGTGCCGTTGAACTGCCACTGGTACCGGAGCGGGGCTGTGCCATCGGCCAGCGCAGTGAACGAGACGGAATTTCCCGCCGTGACGGTTTGGTTGACTGGCTGGGTTTTCATCACCGGCGCAACCAGCAGATCGGCACCGCATTTTCCGGCGCTGCCGGCGTTGTAGATGCCTTGGATTTCCGCGGCGGTGAGTGCGCGACCGTACAGCGTGGGTTCGTCCATCAAGCCGCCAAAGTAATTGCCGGAGAAGGAGCTCGAAGCGCGGTAGCCCAGGTGCAGATCGTAGCTCGTCTGCGGCGTGAAGACGCCGAGGTTCTGCGAGGACACCACCACGCCGTTCCGGTAGAGGGTTCCGACGCCGGAGGTTTTGTCGTAGGTCACGGCAAGGTGCTGCCATTCGTTTGCGATCATCACGTTGGCCGGGCTGAGGAGGGAGTGGGTGGTTTCCGTGGTGTCGTAAAGGTTCGCGTAGATGTTGCCCACCCCGTCGCCTGCCGCAGTGTGATCCACGGAGAGCCACAGGTGCGAGCCGACGCCGCCGCTGCCATTGTTCCACTCGGCCACGGCCTGCATCGCGATGCTGGAGGGCTTGACCCAGGTTTCAAACGTCATGCCGTTCCCCGTACCGACATCCAGTCCCGGACTGGCGGGAATGTCAAAGTGATCGTCCGCGCCGTCAAAACTGAACGCCTGCCCGACTTTGCCCGCCGCAAAGCCCAGGCCGTTTGCGGGCATTCCGTCGTGACTGAGCGCCAGGTCGTGACCATTGTTCTCGGCCGGCCACCACGCGACCAAGTTGGCCGGTGGAGCGGCGCAAACATTCGCCACCGCGGGCGCGCATTTACCCGCGCTGCCGGCGGTGTAGATGGATTGGATCTCGGAGGTGGAAAGCGCGCGCCGGTAAATTGCCACGTCATCAATCACGCCGGGGAAGTAGGAGGGATCGCCCGGCGCGGCGTGCTGACCGAGGCGGAGCACGTCGGTGTTCGAGAGATCGCCGATGCTGGTGGGATCAAAGGTGTAGATGACCTGGCCGTCCACGTAGAGGTGGCCGCCGCTGGAAGAATTCCGCTGCACCGAAACGGCGACGTGGTGAAAAGCACTGTCGCGCAAATCCGCCCCGAACGAGAAATAATTGATGCCGTGAGAAATATCGCTCAACTGAAACGCGAGAAAGCCGTCCCATAGAAACAACGTGTAGCCGCGATAATTTTCCGCCCCGTTTCGTTTCTCCACGATGGAGCGGACATTGCTGGGATTGCTGTTGGGAAACGCCTTGATCCAGCATTCAATGGAGAGATCTTCGCCGGGGCCGAAATTCAGGCTTGGCGAATTCGGCACGGTAACGCGGCCCGACACGCCATCGAAGTTGAAGCCCTGCCCGACGATGGCGTTGGTGTAAGTGGCACCACCGCCCAGCGTGCCGTTCAGTCCGTGAATGAGTTCGTTGCTGTTGCCGTTGCCCGGCCACCAAGCCGCGAGGTCCGAAGGTGCCGCGACGCAGTTGTTCGTGGCGGCGGTCGGGTCGCATTTGCCCGCGCTGCGGGCGTTGTAGATCGCTTGAATCTCGCTTTGCGACAGGGCGCGGTTGTAGAGGCTGAGTTCATCCAGCAACCCGCCATAAGTGTCATTCAAACCGATGGGTTGGCCGGTCCGCCGGCCGATGTTGACCGGATAGGTCGTTTGCGGAGTGAGGCTGCCAAAATTGGCGGAGGCGACCACGTTGCCGTCGAGATAAATCGCCGCCTGTCCGCTGCCCTTGTCATAAGTCAGAGCGACATGCTGGAAACGGTTTGTGTCAAGGAGGTGGGTGGCTGATTGAAACGTGTGCGCGTTGCCCGAGGTGTCCATGATGTTCGCGAAAAGGGTTCCCCCGGACCAAAACTGCAGGCCGTCGGTGGTCGCGGAATCCCATTCAATGATCGGAGCGCCGGACACATCCACGTTGAAAGCATTGGGTTGGATCCAGCATTCGATCGTGACGCCGCTGCCCGTGCCGATGTTCAAACTCGGCGAGGCTGGCAACGGGATGAAACTGGCGCTGCCATCAAACGAAAATGACTGTCCCGCTTCGCCGGAGGCATAGCCCAGGGCGCCGACGGGCGAGCCATGGTTGCCGCCGATGCTGTCGTTGGCATTGGCTTCCCCGCGCCACCAGGCCGCCAGACCTGAGGGCGCCGCGATGCAATTGTTCGTGGTGGTTCCAGGCGCGCATTTGCCCGCGCTGCCGGCCGTGTAGATGGCGACGATTTCATCCGGCGTCAACGCGCGGTTGTAAATCGAAGGTTCGTCCAGTTGGCCGTTGAAATAACTTCCCGTAAACGGGCCGGACACGCGATTGCCCAGATACAAATCATAGCTCGTCTGCGGCGTGAAGCTGCCAAGATTGGTGCTCGCGCGGGCGAGGCCGTTGACGTAGATGACGGCAAGACCCGATGCCTTGTCGTAGGTGAGCGCGACGTGCTGGAGCGCGTTGGTGACAATCACATTCGTCGCGGTCCACAACCCGTGACTGTTGCCCAGCGTGTCAAAGAGGTTCACCAGGACATTACCAAAGCCGTCGCCATAAACACCGTGATCGGTGGACAACAACAACTGCGCGCCAACGTTGCCTGCGCCATCGTTCCACTCAAAAACAAATTGCGGCTCATAAATCGTGAAGTGACCCGGACGAATCCACGTTTCCAAGGTCAACCCGCCGCCGGTGCCGACATTCAGGCTGGGGCTGGCGGAAAGTTTCAACTGTGAACTGCCGTTGAAAAACAAACCTTGGCCGGCTTCGCCATTGGTGAATGTCACGCCGCCGGTCTGCGCGCCGTTGTTGGTGCCGATGGCGTCGTTAAAATTTCCTTCCGCGCGCAACCACACCATCAAATTGGTCGGTGCCGCCGTGCAGGACACGATCGCCGTCGATCCGCACTTGCCCGCGCTGCCGGCCGTGTAGATCGACTGAATTTCGGCGGCCGAGATGGACCGATTATAAACGGAGAATTCGTCCATCAAACCGGTGAACTCATAAGTTTCCGCTCCGCCGGGCGGCCGCCGGCCCAGATACAGATCGTAAACCGTCAATGGCGTGAAGCTGCCGAGGTTTTGCTGAAGCACCGCCGTGCCGTTGCAATAAATGGTTCCGACGCCGCTGGCCTTGTCGTAGGTCAAAGCCACGTGCTGAAACACATTGCTGGTCACGACCCCGGCCGAGGTGATCATCTGATGCCAGCCAAAGTTGCTGTCGGCCACGTTGGCATAGAGTGCGCCGGGGCCGGCGTTGAATTGATGCGGGGCGATATAGAAGTGCACGCCCCAATAGCCGGCGGTGTTCCATTCCGCGATGGGTTGGTCGTTCACCGTCACGTCGGACGGCTTGATCCACCCTTCAACCGTGAAGCCGCCACCGGTGCCCACATTCAATGGGGTGCTCGCGGGAACGTGCAACGCGGCATCGGCCGCATTGAAACGGAAAGCCTGGCCGGCCTCGCCTGACGAAAACCCAAGATCGTTTTCCAACGCGCCGTTATTGGGCCCTTGACTGTCCAAGCCATTGCCCTCGGCCTTCCACCAAGCGACCATGCCCGTCGGCGGCATGACGCAAGTGTTCGTCGTCACCGACGGATTACATTTGCCGGCGCTGTCGGCCGAGTAGATCGCGGCGATTTCGGAAACGGCGAGCGCGCGGTTGTAAATCGAAGGCTCGTCAATGATGCCACCGAACATGGACAGGTAGGGTGCCCAGGTGCCCGAGGTGCCGATGAAGACCGGCGTGGCGTCGTAATCCAGCGCAAACCCGGCTGTCGCCGTCGCCTCCAGCACGCCGTTGACGTACAGCTTGGACTGGTTGCCGTCGTAGGTTGCCGCGACGTGATACCAGACGCCGCGCTGGGCGATGGTTTGGGAAGTGATGATGACTTGATTGCCATAACGCGAAACCACAAATTGAAAACGGTCCGAGTAAGTGCCGCCGCCGGTGTCAATGGTGCCTTTCGCAAGGCTGTAACCTTCAAACCATGCGGACCAGGTGTTTTTCTTGAACACGATTGATTCGCTGCCGCGGCCCGCTGGCAGACTGGGATCAAGCCAGACCCACGCCTCGCAGGTGACGTTGGCGGGTTTGAGCGCGGCGGAATCGGGGATCTGCACAAAGCCATTGGTGCCGTCGAAGCGAAACCCTTGACCGACTTTTCCGGACGCAAACGTGGCGTCGCTTTGCAGCGTGGCGTTGTCGCCGCCGACCACATCATTCGCGTTGCCTGCGCCGGGCCACCAACCGACGAGCCCCGAGGCCGGCGGAACGCAGTTGGCCGTTACGGGCACACACTTGCCCGCGCTGCCGGCGTTGTAGAGGGATTGGATTTCGGCGTCCGCCAGGGCGCGGTTGTAAAGGGAAACTTCATCGATCGCGCCATTGAAAAACTGCCCCACATAACTGCAACTGTTCTCACCGGGACTGTAGAAGCCACCGATGAAAAACGAACAGCCTGAATCGACCGGCACCGCGCCGGGGGTGCTTTGCGCGTTCAGCACGCCGTTGATGTAGAGTCGCAAGGTCGTGCCGTTCCAGCTTCCCGCCAGATGGCTGAACTGCCCGATGGGAATTTCCACCGTGCTGGCCACCTCCGGAAAATTGAACGGGCTGGTGCCGAACTGCCACACGATGCGCACGCCGGTCGTTCCCGTGCGGGCGACCAGCTGGCCATGCCCGTAACCTTGACCGAAGATCAAATCCTGGCCGATCGGATCACTGACCTGCGCCGAGGGTTTGACCCAGGTTTCAACCGTGAAATTTGCGGGAACCAGGCTGGCGGAGTAGGGGATTTCAATGCAGTCATTCGCCCCGGAAAAATTGAAGGCGCTGCCCGCCTTGCCGCCGCCAAAGGCCGGGCTGTTGCGGAGAATCCCGTGATTGCCGCCGGTGCTGTCGCTCGGATTGTTTTCCCCGCGCCACCAGCCGACCAGACCGGCGGGTGTGGCGAGGCAATTGTTTGTCGTCACGGTGGGCGCGCATTTGCCTGCGCTGCCGGCGGCGTAGATGGATTGAATTTCCGAGGCCGAGAGGATGCGGCGGTAAAGGCTGAGTTCGTCGATTTGTGCGCCGCTGAAATAATTGGCAATGGGCGCGATCTGCGCGCCGATGAGCAGCGGAGCGGTTGATGGGTACAGGTTCATTGTGGCTGGCCCGGTGCGCAACCCGATCGGTTGCGGTGCGCCATCCAGATAAAAGACCGGGTCGGCGTCGCCATTGCGGGCGGTCACCGCGCAATGATGCCAGTTGAAATCCGTGATGCTGACCGTTCCCCGAATGCCGCCGGCGTAGAGAAAATGCAGGACATTGCCGTTGCCCGGACCCGCGATCCCCAAGCCGTAGTTCAACGCGCCGCCGGTCCAGTCGCCGCCCTTGTTGACCAGGTAATCATCGGTCAACTGCTGGCGTTTAACCCAACACTCGATGGTTAGTTCATTTGTCAGCCGCAATGCCGGAGCGTCGGGCACGTGTACGTAACTGTTGCTGGCATTGAACTTGAAAGCCTGGCCGACTTCCCCCGCGGCAAACGTCGCCCCGCCTTGCAGCGAGCCATTGTTGCCACCCACCAAATCCACCGCGTTGACTTCCCCCTTCCACCAAGCGACCATGCCCGTCGGCGGTGTGACGCAAGTATTCGTGGTCACGGTGGTCGCGCATTTGCCCGCGCTCCCGGCGTTGTAGATCGCTTGAATCTCAGTGCTGGTGAGCGCCCGGCTGTAAAGCGAAAGTTCGTCGATCTTCCCCGGGAATCGCAAGCCCCCGCCGCCCTCGGTCCCAACCGGACGCAGCCCGATGTTCAATGGCTGGGCCGTGTCCGGGATGATCACTCCCAGATTGCGCGCGGCCACGTTGGTGCCGTTGAGGTAAAGCTGGGCCAGTCCCGAGCTCTGGTTGAACGTCAAAGCAACGTGGCTCCATTGGTTGGATCGGATCAGCCCGGGGGCGCTGCTGATGATGTTTTGATCGAGTCCCGAAGACAGGGATCGGATGTTTGCGAACAGCACGCCGGGTCCGCCTCCCATTGGAACGCTGATCCACAGATGCACCCCCGACCAAGTGGATCCCGATCCGTATTCCACCACGGGCGCTTGGGAGCTTACGTCCAGAGGGTTTATCCATCCCTCGAGGGTGAAGTTTTGCACGTTGAGCGAGGCCGAGGCCGGGATGGTGATGGAACTGCTCGTTCCATCGAAAACAAAAGTCTGGCCCACCTCGCCGGCGCCGTAGGTCAGGCCGCCGGCAACCGATCCGTGATTTCCGCCCGCGCTGTCCGACGCGTTACTCTCCCCCTTCCACCAACTCACCAAGTTCGCCGGGGCTGGTGCGCAGGCGGGCGGTGACGGCGGCGCGCATTTGCCCGCGCCGCCGGCGTTGTAAATGGCGAGAATTTCGGCAGCCGAAAGGGCGCGGTTGTAAATGGCCGGCTCATCAATCATCCCGTTGAAGTACCGGCTGCCCACACAGTCGGGGCACACTGTCCGGCCATCTTCCGCGCCGATGGTCACAAAGCTGTTGGTGCGCATCGGGGAAATGGCGCCGGTGTGATAGTTCGGCACGCCCCACGGCTGGCCGTCAACGTAGAGTTGCAGCTTCGTCCCGTCATACGTTCCCGCCACGTGATGCCAGACGCCGGCGGAAACCACCGCGCCGCCGCCGTTGACCGTGGCGGTGTCGGGATAGGAGGAGGGGGAAACCGACGCGCCGCCGTCCGTGCTGAGGAAAAAATTCACACCCAGCGGTCCGAGCGCGTAACCATTCGCGATTTCGATGCCGTAAAAATCGCTGGTCAGCAGGCCTTGATACGTGTTCATCGCGTTGCCGGAACCGGCCTTCATCCAAAACTCAATCGTCACCTGGTTGCCCGCGTCGAGGCTGGCCGTCCTGGGGATTTTCACCAAATCATTCAGGCCGTCGAAACTGAAGCATTGGCCGACGCTTCCCGTGGCGAAGGCGGCGCCATTAAGCAGGGTGCCCCAGTTGCCGCCCGCCACGTCCGCGGCGCTGCTCTCCCCGGGCCACCAACTCACCAGACCGGCGGGCGCAAGTACGCAGCTCGCGCCGCATTCGGTAAAGCCGGCGGCCAGCCCGAGCAGCAGCACGAAAACAGAGCGAAAAAGACGGGTTGGAAAGGTTGGTTTCACGATCTTTTTGGATGGTATGGGACTAGGCAACCATGACAGGTCATTTTCCGGTTGGAGTCAAGCCGGAGTTATCCACCACGTCACCATTTATCCGCATGATTTTATCCGCGTTAATACGGAGCCGCCCGAAATATTATCCGCGTGTTCCGCGCGTTGACTTGCCGCCGTGCCGACGCCATATTCGCCCCATGGACTTCGACATTTCGCGCCAGCTCGAACAATGGGATTATCAGCCCGGGAAGATTGCTGTCCGAAAGTTCACCGACGACGACGGGGTGGAAAAAATCCAACTCCGGGTGGATCTGGGAATCCTGCAGATGAACGCCGAGGGCCGCCCCGACGGCAAGCGTCCCTACGGCCATGTCTCACTGCTGGAATATTTCCGGTCCAAACTACACAAGCACGTTGCGGCTCATGCCGGCAGCGACGAAGGCTTCAAGCTCACGCCGGAGGACTGCTCCCGGCTGCAGATGGAAGCGCTCCAATACAACCACCGCTACATTTGCCTGCTGGAACTGGCCGACTTCGCCGCGGTGGCGCGCGACGCGGAGCGCAACCTGGCCGTGTTTGATTTCGTCGGCAAACATGCTGGGTCCGAGGACCTGGCCTGGTCGCTCCAGCAGTTTCAGCCGCAGCTCCTGCTGATCCTCACCCGCGCCCGCGCGCTCGCCGTGCTCAATGACGAGGAGAACGCGGAAGCCGTGGCCCGCATCGAGCAGGGGATTGAAGCGTTGCAGGAATTCTTCAACACGCATGCGCGCCAGGACATGATCCCGCAGAGCGGCGAAATCCACGCCCTCGAAACCTGGCTTTCGGAAATCACCGCCAGCCGGCCGCTCTCGCCCCGCGAAAAACTGGAGCAGGCCCTCAGCGAGGCGGTGGAGGAGGAGGACTACGAAAAGGCTGCGCAGGTGCGCGACGCCCTGCGCGCGCTCGGGGCGGAAAAATAGCCGGCCCCTCCCGCCGCAATGTTCTTCAGCGCCGACGTCCGCCAAACAACGAGCCGAGCACGCCGCGGACTATCTCCCGACCCACCGAACTGCCCATCGAGCGCGTCACGCTCTTGACCATCGTCGTCGCGATGCTGTCACCGCGCGCGCTGGTTTTCTGGAACAAGGAGCCGAAGAAGCCGGGCGAAGATTGCGCTGGAGCGCCGGGAGCGGCCGGCGTGGCCGGAGTCGGGATTCCCTGCGGCGGCGCGGCCTGGGTGTGCGCGGCCTTCAACTTTTCGTAGGCGGATTCCCGGTCCACCACCTTGTCATAAACCCCGGCCACGAGGGAATTTTGCATGATCTGCTGGCGTTGCTGGACGGTGATCGGCCCGATCTGGCTGCGCGGCGGCACGATCCACGCACGTTCCACAATGCCCGGCTGCCCGTTTTCATCGAGCAACGAAACCAGCGCCTCGCCCACGGCCAGTTGCGTCAGCACCGCTTCGGTGTTGAGTTTGGGATTCGGGCGAAACGTTTCGGCGGCGGACTTCACCGCCTTCTGGTCGGCGGGCGTGAACGCGCGCAAGGCGTGCTGCACGCGGTTGCCCAGCTGGCCGAGAATCTTGTCCGGGATGTCGCGCGGATTCTGGCTGACGAAATAAACGCCCACGCCTTTCGAGCGGATCAGCCGCACGACCTGCTCGATTTTTTCCAGCAGCGCGGGCGGGATGTCGTTGAAGAGCAGATGCGCCTCGTCAAAAAAGAAAACCAGCTTCGGCTTCGGCAGGTCGCCGACTTCCGGCAGCCGCTCGAACAAATCCGAAAGCAGCCACAGCAGGAACGTCGCGTAGATTTTCGGCGCGAGCATGAGCTTGTCCGCCGCGAGAATGTTGATGACGCCTTTGCCGTTCGAGTCGGTCTGAATCAAGTCGTCAAGATTCAGCGCCGGCTCGGCGAAGAATTTATCCGCGCCCTGGGACTCGAGCGCGAGCAGGTTGCGCTGGATCGCGCCGATGCTGGCGGGCGAGACGTTGCCGTATTCGGTCTGGAATTGCGCTGCGTTCTCGCCGACGTATTGCAGCATCGCGCGCAGATCTTTGTGATCGAGCAGCAGCAGGCCGTTGGCGTCGGCGATGCGGAAGACCAGATTCAACACCCCTTCCTGCGTGTCGTTGAGTTGCAGCAACCGTCCCAGAAGCTGCGGTCCCAGGTCGGAAATCGTGGCGCGCACGGGATGACCGCTGGTGCCGAACAAATCCCAAAATGTCACCGGACAGCCTGCGGGCGAGTAGCCATCCAGCTTCAATTGCTTGAGCCGCTCCTGGACTTTCGGCGATTGTCCGCCGGCCTGACTGATGCCCGCGAGGTCGCCTTTCACGTCCGCCATGAACACCGGCACGCCTTGCGCGCTGAAACTTTCGGCGAGCACTTGCAGCGTGATGGTTTTGCCGGTGC
>JANPGB010000315.1:0-7885 GCA_031423695.1 Verrucomicrobiota bacterium | reverse complement strand
CGCATCGTGGACGAACTGCTCAGTTCCACGCCGCGCCTGATTGCGAACCGCGAAGCGTGGAAGAATTCCTGGAAGCGGAAAAAGATCGAGACGCTCGCCCTGCTGCTCAAGGGTGCGCTGGATGCCGAGACAAAGGTGGGCTTGAAGATGAACATCGCCGAGAAAAATCTGGCGAACCTGCTGCACACGCTCCCGGCCTTGCGCAACCCGACCATTTCCAGCCTGAGCCTGAAGGGTTGGGTGGCGGTGGAGACGATCATTGACGAGCATGTGGTGCGCGAATTAATCCCGCAGTTGAAGGCCGCCGGGGCGGAGGGGATCATCGAATATCCGCTCAACAAGGTGGTTTATTGAAAAAATAGATTGGCATTTCATCGATTCTCCGGTACTCAATCAGCCTATAAATTATGGGTTCAATTAAAAAACGTCGTAAGGCAAAAATTAACAAACATAAACGCCGCAAAAAGCTGCGTTTGAATCGTCACAAGAAGCGCACCTGGCAGAAGTAGTCTGCCCCCCCGGCTTCAGGCTTGATCACGGCGCAACCTGCGACTGCGGGTTGCGCCGGTTTGAGTTATACTTCCGCATGATGTTCCGCTGGTTTCATGCCTTGGTGCTCGCAACTGCGGGCGGCTTGCTGCTGTCCGGATGCCGGATGCCGCCGAGGCCCGCGCCGTCCACTCTCCGTCCGCTGGCCGGGACTTTGGAAGGAACCGCCCTGCCGGAGCGCGCGACGGTGGAAGCCCACGCGCATTACGCCACGGGAGTCCTGCTGGCCTTGGGAGAGGAAACCGGCCCGGCCTTGGAAGAATTCAACGCGGCCTCGCTGAGCGATCCGGAGAACGAACCGCTGGCGCTGGAGGTGGCGGGCAATTTTCTTCAGTTGGGCCAGCCGGAAAGGGCGCTGATCGTTCTGGAGCGCGCAAGCCGGCGGCCCGGAGCGTCGGGCGCAGCCTGCGCCCTGCTTGGGGCAGTCCAGCTCCAGCTCAACCGGCCGGAGTCTGCGGTCGCGGCCAGCCGCACCGCGCTCAAAAAAGATCCCCGGCTCCTCGCCGCCTACCAGACCCTGTTCCAGATTGAACTGCTGGCCAAGAACGGGCCGGCGGCGCTGGGCGTGATCGACGAAGCCGGCCGGGTGGCTTCGCCAAGCGCCGAATTCCTGACCGGGTTGGGCGAACTCTGCCTCCGTTTGGGCCGGCAGCTGCCCGATCAAAAGCCGGCTGCGCAAGCGCGGGCTGGCACCTTTTTTCAGGCGGCAAAAGAGCTCAACAGTCCGGAGCCGGAACTGCGGTTGCGGCTGGCGGAAGGCTTTGCCGAGCTAGGCCGGTTCGATGATTCTGCCGCGGCGTACCTCGGGTTGTTGAAGAGTTTTCCGGACATACCGCAGTTGAGCGAAAGCATGCGGGCGAGGATGGCCGACCTGTTTCTCAGGACCAAGGATCGCCAGCAAACTGCGGATCTGCTCCGGGCCATGCTCCGCGCCAACCCCACGGATGCCCGGTCCTATTATCTATTGGGCAGCATCGCCGGCGAGCAGACCAACTTTGTTTTCGCCGCCGAATGTTACGCCAAGACCATCCTCCTGAACCCGGAATTTGAGCCGGCCTATGCCGAGCTGGCGAACATGCAGTTGGTCCTGAACCGGACGGCCGACGCGCAAACCACGTTGGCGGGCGCCCGGCAAAAGTTCCCGCGCAGCTTTCAGCTGGAATATCTTTCCGGTCTCGCGGCCAGCCGCCAGAAGAACTACACCAACGCCCTCGCCCATTTCACTGCGGCGGAAATCATCGCCCAGGCTTCGAATGCGCAGCGGCTTTCGGAGGCGTTTTATTTTCAACTGGGTTCGGCCTTCGAACGCCTGGGCAATCTGGCGCAGGCGGAAAAGAATTTTCTAAAATGCCTGGAACTCGCGCCAAATTTCGACGACGCGCAAAACTACCTGGGCTTCATGTGGGCCGAGCATGGGCTGAACCTGGACCGCGCCCGCGAACTGATCGGCAAGGCGCTCCAGGCCGATCCCCAAAACCCCGCCTATCTGGACAGCATGGCCTGGGTGCTCTTCAAGCTGAACCAGCCCGGGCCGGCGCTGGAGTTTGCATTGAAGGCGGTGGCGAATTCGGAGGAGGAAGATGCAGAAATTTACCATCATCTCGGCGACATCTACGCCGCGCTGGGGCAGGCGGAGAAGGCCCGCGAGGCGTGGGGCAAATCGGTGCAGCTCGAGCCGGATGGACGGTTGCTTAAGAAACTGGAACCGGCGGCAAGGTGACGCGCCACCCCATGGAACAGCATTTTACCAAGCATTACACGATTGACGAAGCCCGGGCGCTGTTGCCGCAAATCCGCCGCTGGCTGCAGCAGTTGGACGAGCTGCGCGGGCAGTTGCAAAAGGCCGAGCCCCGGGTGCAGGGCCTCATGGAGCGAGTAGATGACGCCGGCGGGGACCTGATCAACCGCTGGGTGCGGGCGATGGCCGCTTTCCGTACCGTGATGGCGGAGTTTGAAAGCCGCGAAATCCAACTCAAGGACATCGAGCTAAGCCTGCTGGATTTTCCGGCCATCATCGGTGGTCGGGAAGTGTTTCTGTGCTGGGAGAAGGACGAGGAAGACATCGAACACTGGCATGATCTCGATGCCGGCTATGCGGGGCGGGAAAAGCTATGATGCCGCAGCCACGGCCGCTAAAGATTTTCAACGGGCGGCTGGCTGTGATATTGTGATCTGCTTGAAAAATAATTGTTGATTTTGAATGGCAGTAGTATAACTAAATTAGACACCAAAACCGAGCAAGCCTTTGATTTTTTTGCCGCTTTGACCATGGCAACCGTTTTTATTCAGGGCGCTGACGGTGTTGTGAATCAGTCGCATTGTTAAAAAGGCCGCAGGCCAGGGATTTGTATTTGATGAAAAATTCTTTCTCGCTTAATCGGTCCGGGGCAAGAAAGGGATTCACCCTCATTGAATTGCTGGTGGTCATCGCGATCATCGCGATTCTGGCGGCCATGCTGTTGCCCGCCTTGAGCAAGGCCAAGGAGCGGGCCAAGCGTATCCAGTGCATGAGCAACTTGAAGCAGTTGATCCTCGGCCACATCATGTATGGGCAGGACAACCGGGGGCACCTTACCGGCACCAAGGATTATTTGGACAATGACCTGAACTGGCTCTATCACGATTCAGTCAAGAACCCCAACTGCTTCGTCTGTCCTTCCACGCAAAATTTCATCCGGCCCGGCAATACCTATGTGAACCCGGCCAATGGGCGGACGGATCTGATTGACCTCACCGACATGGCGCTGACGCGGGGGGTGTATCCCGGACACAGCTACGAACCGTTTGTGTGGTGGAAATCGCCGAATGAGTATTCAGACGGCCGGGTGGGCATGGAAAAGACTGAAGCCCGCCTTCTCTCCCAGGGGCATCGCAACGCCGTTCCGTCCCTGGGAATCGCGCTAGGCATGGTGGCGAGCCCGTCGCAGACTTAGCTCCAGGTGGATGCCGACAAATTAATTGCCACGTACCCCGGAGCCATCAATGACTATCCGGATCCGGGAGACAACCACGGGGCCGAGGGTGCCAACGCCAATTTTGCCGACGGCCACGCCGAGTGGGTGACGGTCAAGGGCGGCCGGTATCTGTTCTTGCGGGAACTGTCCCAAGACATTGGCCGAGGGGTGCCCTGAAGCAACATTGATGAACCGACTCAAACCATGAAACGCTCGCAACCCTTTCTTATATTGCTGATGGTAGCGGTGGCCGGCTTGCTTGGCGGCTGTGGTAACAGCGATGTGGATCAGGCGCTGGATTCCGACGCCAATGGTTTTATCTGTCCGGCCTGTCAGGCCAAGTTTTACACCGATCGCGAGGTCTTTCCCACCCATTGCCCCCAGTGCCAGAAACCCAAAGTGGAGATGGTGCTGGGCTTTGTCTGTCCAGACGACAAGCATGTCACCTATGCGGCGCGGGGACGTGGCTCGGCGGCCTGCGAACAGTGCAAGCAGATGACCTCCAGCGTGCGCATCCCGCAGGAAGCGGAACTCAAGGCCTGGGGGGCAACCAAAAAAAACAAAAGCGAGGTGGGCGGGTGAATCACCTGCCAGCAACCCAACTATTCCCGATTTCCCGTAACACAAACCATTAGAACACAGTAACCCAGCAACACAAAACCTATGAAAACCCCAATCCTCCAACTGTCCGGCCGGCTAATCGCCGGCCTGATGCTGGCGTTAGCCGGCCCCATCGCCTCGGCCCAACCCGTGATCTTCTCCGACAATTTCGCGGTGAATTCATCGGCGAACTGGCTCATCTATTCCAACTCCACCGACTTCAACGCCAAGTTCGCGTTCCGCTACAGTACGAACACGTTCTCACGCGGCGGCGTCTCAACAAACCTCATCCCGCTCGCGCCCAGCAGCACGCCCGGCACGGAAACGAACGGCTTGAAGCTCACGGCCAACGACGCTTCAACGGCGGTGACCGCGTTCAATCTGTATCCCGTCGGCCAGAGTTTTAGCAATGATTTCGCGCTCAAGTTTGACCTGTGGATGAACTACACCGGCACCGGTCTGGGCAACGGCACGGGCGGCACCGAGGACGCGATCTTCGGCATCAACCACGTCGGCGACAAAAATGTTTTCAATGCCTCCGGCAGCACCCTTTCCAGTCCGGTGGGCGACGGTGTTTCGTTTGCGGTAACGACGGACGGTGATTACAGCCGCGATTATCAGGCCTTTCTCGGCGACAACGCGAATCCGCTCGTGGAGTTGCAAGGTTTCACCGGCGGCTTTCTGGATCGCGATCTGGATGGCAACCCGGAAGTTGGAACCGACGGCATTGTGCCCGCAACCTTTCCGCTGAAGCTGATGTTTCCGAGTCCGACATATGAATCTCCTGGCATGCCCTCGAAACAATGGGTGCGCGTGGAAGTCCGGCAGCGCACGAATGACGCCGGCGCGAATGTCGTCACCTGGCTGATTGAAGGCTACGTCATCGCCGAACACGCCCAGGCCGTCACCACCGGCCAGACCTCCGGCAACCTCATGATCGGGCTGATGGATCCCTTCGCCAGCATCGGCACGCCGACAAATGATTCGTTCATCCTCTACGACAATGTGCGCGTGGTGAACTTGAGCGGCATTCCGACCAACGAAATCGTCAGCATCGTGGCCACCGACCCCACGGCGGCGGAACCCTCGGGGGACGACGGCCTCATCACGATTTCACGGACCGGCAGCACGGCCAGTCCGCTGACCGTTCCGTTCCGGGCCGCCGGCACGGCGACACGCGGTTCGGATTACGTCACCCAAACCAACGGCGTGACCTTCACCACGACCAATGTTGTCATCCCGGCAGGCTCCAGTTCCGTGGCTGTGGCGATTCATGTGTTGAACGACAACATTGGCGAAGCCACCGAATCCGCCATCCTCGTTTTGGCAGGGAACCCAGCGGCGTATGACATCCGCGATACCGTGTCCGCCGCGGTGGACATTGCCGACGACGGTGATGTGCCGACGGCCAGCATCGTGGCTTTCCGGTCGGGGGCGTATGAAGGCAACACCAACAACTATGGCGAGTTTCGCATCAGCTTCAGCACACCCTACAATACAGACGTGACGGTGAACTACACGATCACGGGCTCGGCGGTGAATGGAACCCATTACTCCACCATTGCGTCTTCGCTGGTCATGTCGGCGGGAACCACCACCAATTCCATTTACATTCTGTCGATTCAAAACGCCGACACGGTGAGCAACCGCCTCGTAACCCTGACGCTGGCCATCGGCACGGGCTACACCAATGGCGTCGTTAACACCAACGCCTCCGTCATCATCTTCAACGATGATCTGCCGGCGGCAACGGGCACGCTCTTTGCGGATGCCTTTGAAGTGGATTCCTCCGCGAGCTGGAACATCAATGCTTCTGCCGCCCAGAGCGACGCGGCCTTTGCCTTCGATTACAGCACGGTGGGAATCCCGCCCGCGCCTCATTCATCTGGTAGCACGACGCTCGGTCTCAAGCTGCGGGCTAATTCACCCGTTTTGGGAGCTGCTCTGTTCAGCGGCATCAGCGTTTCGCCCAAAAACCAAAACTTCACCGGCGATTTCCGGATGCGCTACGACCTGTGGCTCAATTTCCCCGGTCCGTTTCCCGGTGGCGGCGCGGGTTCCACCCAACTCGGAACCGCCGGCATCACCAGCGGAACCCGATCCGTGTGGCCGGGCGGCGCGTTGACGCCGCGCGACTCCGTTTATTTCGCCATTGACGGCGATGGCGGCACGACGCCGGATGTCCGCATTTATACGAATGGCTCGGCCGTGTTGACGACCGGTTCCGGCGTCTATTCCTCCGGCACGCAGGCGAGCGCCGGCAACACGGAAGATGCCTATTACTCGGTCTTCGGACGGCTGCCCGCGCCGGCGGCGCAATTGTCGGGCTTCGCCTCCCAGACTGGCCTCACCGCGCTCGGCGCTCCCGGCATGGCCTGGCATGATGTGGTGATCACCAAGCTGGGCGACACGCTGACATGGACCATAGACGGCTTGAGCATCGCGACGGTCAACGCGGCGAAATATGACTTCACGCTCTCGACCAACATCTTCGTCGGGCATTCCGACATTAACACCGGGCAGACCACGATTGGCCTGGATGCCGTCCACTTCGGGCTTGTGGACAACCTCGTGGTGGAAAGTCTCCCCGCGCCCACGATCCCCGTCATAACGAACATCACCCTTGTGGCCGGGACCAGCGTCCAAATGGACTTCAGCGGTGCCACCAGCGACTTCCCAGCGCTGTTCCTTGTGCTGACCTCGACCAATGTGGCCGGCCCGTACTTTAATCAGAACGCGTTTAACACCACCCTGACCCAGCTGAGTCCGGGCGGGTTCCGTGCAGTCGTGCCCTATACCACCAACGCCGCCCGCTTCTATCGCATCCTGCGTTGATCCATGTTGTAACCGGGAAGAACCCCGTTGGCGCGGGGTTCTTCCCACACCTTGATGGCCTGAATCCGGCCAGCCACTCTGCCAGGGGCGCGTTCGTTGTGACAGCGCCGGTTGGCCATACGGTTCAATTAAGTTATGAAAACACCCGTCCGGTTCGTCCGTCCGCAAGCGTTCACGCTGATTGAATTGCTGGTCGTCATCGCCATCATCGCCATCCTGGCGGCGATGCTGCTGCCCGCGTTGAGCAAGGCCAAGATGCGGGCGCATCGCATCAGTTGCCTGAACAACGAGAAACAGATGGGGCTGGGCAGCGTGATGTTTGCCGAGGACGACAGCGGGAAGGCCTTGACCGGGGTTTACAACTATGCGGATGACGACCTGAACTGGTTGTATCCGTTCATAAAAAATGTGAAGTCCTTCGTGTGTCCCTCCACAAAAAATTCCATCAAGACCACCCCCACCCCCATTCCAGCCAGCTATCCTGGCCCATACACCCTGCCTCCCGGCAATCAGTCCGGCGTGGACTATTATTCCGATCGCAGTCATTGCGACGGGACGTTCCTGATTGATCTGGTGGACAACGCGCCCGGCCGGGAGGCGCTCACCGGCACCAGCTATGAAGTGGCCGGTTTTTTTGACGGCAATGCGGTTTACACCCGCAAGACCGAAAAAACCATTTCCGCCTACCGGGCCAAAGTCACTCAGGCGGGCGTGACCGCCGGCGCTTCGATCGGGCTTAGTGATGTCTGGATCATTTACGACGCGGATGACGTTTTGCCGTCGGGGGATCCGAATTATGCTGCCTGTAAAAACGGCGACTATCCCAACCCCGGAGACAACCACGGCGTAGATGGTGCCAACGTGGTCTTCAGGGACGGCCATGCCCAATAGGTGGCGCGCAGAAATTATCTCTACCTGTAGACACTAGGCACGGATGAATTGCATCC
>JANPGB010000314.1:0-4352 GCA_031423695.1 Verrucomicrobiota bacterium | reverse complement strand
ATGACGCGCATGAGCTGGCGCAGAAGATTCGGCGGCTGCGTTTCAAGGCAGGTTCGCTCGCGCTGGATTTTCCAGAAACCAAAATCCGTCTGGACGAACACGGTCACGTCCTGCGCTTGGAAAAGGTGGAGAACGACGTGTCGCACCAGTTGATCGAGGAATACATGCTGCTCGCCAACGAGGCCGTGGCGACGCGGTTGATGAGCGAAAATCAAAGGGCGATTTACCGCGTTCACGAGGAACCCGACGAACGGCGACTGAATGAATATCGCGAGGATGTCCTCAGCCATCATGTGCCGTGCGGCAACCTGAGCAAGCGGCCGGAAGTCTCAAAGCTCCTGCAAAAGCTCGACACCCTGCCCATCGGCGCGGCGCTAAAGATCGGTTTTCTACGTTCGTTGATGCGCGCGCGTTATGATGTGCAACCGCTCGGACATTACGGTCTGGCCAAGAAAAAATACACGCACTTCACCTCGCCGATCCGGCGTTACGCCGACCTGGTCGTGCATCGCGCGCTGTTTCAAAAAAGCCACGGCGAAACCCATTCGCTCAAGCAGACGGCGGAACACATCTCCGACACCGAACGCAATTCCGCCGATGCTGAACGCGACAGCAAGGACGTGAAGATGTACGCGTTCCTTAAGGCGCAGCTGCAATCCCCCAATCCGCCGGCGTATCCCGCGCTGGTGATTGACGTGCGCAACCTGGGCTTCTTTGTTGACGTGCCGGGCCTGGCAATGAGCGGCTTGGTGCATGTCTCCAGCCTGACGGACGATTTTTATGTGTTCGACGAATCGCGCGCGCAGTTGACCGGGCGGCGGAACCGGCGCGTGTTCCGTTTGGGCGACCAGGTGCAGGTGCAGATTGCCAAGGTGGACAGTTTCAAGAAGCAGGTGGATTTCCGGCTGGCGACTGCGGCCCGAAGTGAAGGGAGCGCACGGGTTGAGCGGAACGACCGGACCCGGCCAGCCAACCGGAAAGCGCCGCAACATCCGGCACGCAAATTCAAATCCGATTCAAAATCCAGGCGTCCGGTAATCCCCACCTCAACTTCGCGACCCAAATTCAGCGGACGGCGGCGACGGTAACTGGTGGAACTCCTCGTGCCGCGAGGAGTAAGCGCCGCGTTTAGCGGCGCAATGTTTTGGGAGGACTCCTTCGTTGGGCGCCCTTCCGCCCGCCCGGCGCGCGCGGGTTTGTCGCAGCGCGACCTTTGCCAGAGTTAGCAAACGCTGGATTATCAAGGGTTTCGTTGCAGCGGAAAGCCGGGTGTCAGTGAATTTGCCAGCGAACCGGCGATGGCTGAAACCATCCAACAACATTCGGCGGCAGTTCACCAACATCGGCCGATAATCCGCTCACTTATAAGGCTGGAATGGTTCACGATTCAGAACCGAAAGACAGCCATGAAACATCGCTTCAACCTGTTCCAACGCGCCGGCATCTTCTATTGCGAAGACACCACCACCGGCAAGCAAACCAGTCTGCGCACCCGCGACAAGGCCGACGCCCTGCGACTGCTTCACGCCAAGAATGAAGCCGTGCATCAGCCCACCATGAACCTCCAGATCGCCCAGGTCTATTTGCACCACGGCGATCCCGCGCTGGCCACCCGCACCTGGCAGCAGGTCATGGAGCAGATCGTCACCACCAAGACCGGCAGCACGCAGGCGCGGTGGCAATCTGCCATCCGGGATAAAGCGCTCGACGTCATCCGTCATCGGCGGCTGATTGAAACCACGCCCGAGCATTTTCTGGCCGCGCTGAAAGCCGGGGCCGTGGCGACCAATGTTTATCTGCGCCGCATCCATCATTACGCCGTCGCCCTGCACTGGCTGCCGTGGCCGGTGCTGCCCAAGAATCACTGGCCACCGATTCGCTTTCAGGAGAAGCGGGCCATCACCCTGGCCGAACACCAGCAGATCATCACCCGTGAAACCAACCCGGAGCTCCGCGCCTATTATGAATTGCTCTGGCACTTGGGTGGCGCTCAGACCGACATCGCCAAACTAACCGCCGAGGACATTGATTGGCAGCGGCACACGCTTTCCTACTGCCGTTGCAAGACCGGCACGATGTCGTTGATCTCCTTCGGCAATGAAGTGGCCGATATTTTGAAGACGCTGCCCGCGGCAGGGCATTTGTTTCCTGCCCTGGCCAAGGTTTCCGAAAGCCAGCGGTCCACCACCTTCGCCCGCCGTTTGAAATCGGTGGGCCTCAGCGGGGTGACACTCCATTCGTATAGATATGCGTGGGCCGAGCGTGCGAAGGCCGCCGGCTATCCCGAACGGTTCGCCATGCAGGCGCTGGGACACACCAGCAAAGCCGTGCACCGGGCGTATGCCAAGCAGGCACAAGTCACGGTGCCGGCATTGGAACAATATGAGCGAACCCGGACGAACGATCCGAAGGTGCAGCCCGGCCTGCTGCCGGAAGTGGCGCGCAACTAATTGACCGCCGATGCGGGCAGGTCAAGATTCGTGGAATACCCGTTCGTTGCGCCCAGCGGCGAACGGGTTTTCTGGCGGGCATTCTTGTTGTGCCAATGCTGGTTGACGGCGTGCGTCATCCGCATCAGCCATTGCCGGTCCTTGGCGAGTTCCAGGAGATCGGCCGTGGCAAAGAACTTGATGCTGTTGGCGGCCGGATTGCCGAGCGGCTTGAGCAGTCGTGCCGCGACCAGCACCGGCACGTCATGCGCGCCGCAGTTGAGCACCCACGCCGCCTGTTCGGCGGTCAGGCGCACCGGCAGCTGCCCCAGTAACATCAGAAACCGTTGCTGTTCATCTTTCATAGGTTTTAGTTTTTCTCCCGAAATCTCCGCAGCTCTTGGGTGCATTCCTGCAACGCGGCGGTGTTCCGATCAATGCACACCGCCAGCTTGAGCGACGTCTCATTCTGGGCCGCGATGATCGCCGCGAGCGCGCCGTGATGTTCGTTGCGCAACTGAATGTGATCCGCGATCACGGCCTGCAGTTGCTTCACGAGCCAGTAAATCACCACACCGCAGCCGACGAGCAACAGGCAGAACGCCGCTAGGAACAGCCAGCGGTCATTCATGCCGGCGGCATGGTCCACGGCGGTGATAAAATCATTCGCATTCATGTTGGTCATGGGTTGGCAACCAGTTGCACGCGCTCGATCAGCAGGCGGCGCGTGGTGAAAAATTCGACAGCATTGGTCGCGGCAAATAATGTCGGCTCGCCGTTCACGGCCTCCCACGCCACCAGATTCGTGCTGCGCTGGATGACGGGCGTCAGCCGCACCCAGGTCTTGCCATGCATCACGGGCGGTGCGGGCTTCAACTCAAACACCACCTCGTTGCTGAAATCGGATTCGACGCCATCCCCGTCCACGGCAGTCGCGGCAAAGAACCAGCGCCCGCGATGTGGCAAGGCCACGAGCTGCGTCTGCACCAGGCTCACTTCAATCACCATCGAATAGGTCTGCGAGTTCGTGCCGCAGTAAATCCGATACGCCACCACGTTGGTGGACGGCGAGGCTTCCCACGAAAGTCGCACCGAGTCACAACGACCGAGCGTTGCGAGCAGCAGGAAAATCAATGGAGGCCAAAGCTTCATGTACGCACGAGCGCCACCGCGCCGCTTTTGCTTTTCAGCATGGAACCAAACTTCGCGAGCATCGCCTGCGCGACGCGGGAGATGACCGGCCGCGTGTCGTTCTTGTCGTAACCCGTCTGCTGGCCGGCATCGTTGTAATACTTCAAACCCTCGCCAGGCGGCGCAGCCGTGCGATCAGCAATCAGAAGTTCCCGCGCCAGCTCGCACGTGGCATCCACCACGGCTTTTGGGACGACCGTGTCCAACACGGTGCCGCCGGCCCAGCCGTCGGCATCGGGATCGCGGCAATCCTGGCGCGGCCATTGGAGCGCTTGAGTGGTTTTCATCCGCGTGCCTCCGAACTGATATTCCGCATCAATCAACCGCGTCGCCATTACGAGTGCCGCGTCCTTGTCGGTCGCAGAAGCCGCCGACCACGCCGTCGCGTAAAGATGCCCGTCGTGATACGCATCGCCGTCGGCCACGTCCGCGTAAGCGTTCGCATTGACCAGACCGGTGCCGGTCTCCTTGATGAGCGTCAGCGACATTTTAGGTGATGCTGATGTTGTCCACCGCCGTCACGATGTTGGTGCGGAGGTTCATCAGTTGCCCGCGCTTGGCGGTGTCCTTGAGCCAGAACACCACTTTGTCTTTCACCCATTCGACTTTGTCTTTGCTGGTGGCCGGGTCGTAGTTGGTGGCGGCGCAGATGCCGTTCACGATTTGCGGCGCTTCCGTGTCCGGGATGTTCAGTGTGATTTGCATAATGCTGTTTCCTTCCGTTGGTTTGTT
>JANPGB010000313.1:0-1847 GCA_031423695.1 Verrucomicrobiota bacterium | reverse complement strand
TGCCCCAGCTTCGTGAGTGCTTTACCGATCCGCTGTTTCAAACCGCTCTCCCATCGGGGCAAAGTCATATCGCGCCCGATGCGAACAAACACATGAACATGGTCAGGCATCAGAACATAACGCCCGGTGGCGATGTGAAATGAAAAGCCGCGCTCGGCATATTCGCGGAACGCGGCATGAACGGCTTCACACGCCAGCAGTGGACGCCGGACCAACGTGTTGAATGTCACCAGATATAACGGCGGATCGTAACTTTGAAAGACAGTCGGCAACCGGGGCGGCGTATCTTTGATTTTACGTTCCACGACTTTCTGGTTGGCCACATGGATGTTTGGCCACAGGCCAAACTCTACATCGGTGTAGTGTCGAGCCTGCGGCTCGACGGGTTCGGCCATAGGCCGAACACTACACCTTTTTCCCGTGCACCTTCGCCGCGACTTTCAGGCGCAGGCCATTCAGGCGGATGAAGCCGGTGGCGTCGTCTTGGTTGTAGGCCTTGGTCGGGTCGGCTTCCATCGTGGCGATGTGTGGGTTGTAGAGGCTCACCGGGGATTTGCGGCCGCTGACCATGATGTTGCCCTTGTAGAGTTTCACGCGCACCGTGCCGGTCACGTTCTTCTGCGATTCCTCGACGTAGGCCTGGAGCGCGTAACGTTCGGGCGCATACCAGAAGCCGTTATAGACGAGTTCGGCATACTTCGGAATCAACGCGTCGCGCTGGTGCATGACTTCGCGGTCCATCGTGAGAGATTCCATCTGGCGATGCGCGAAATGCAAGATCGCGCCGCCGGGCGTCTCATACACGCCGCGCGATTTCATGCCGACGAATCGGTTCTCCACCATGTCCACGCGCCCGACGCCGTGTTTGCCGCCGATCTTGTTGAGCAACTTCATCACACCGAGCGGATTCAACATCTTGCCGTTGACGGCAACGCAATCGCCCTTCACGAAATCGAGTTCGACGAACTCGGGTTTGTTCGGCGCGTCTTCGGGCAGGCAGGAGAGCGTGCAGAAATAGCCACGGTTCTTGAGGTCGTAGGAATCAAACCACGGATCTTCGAGAATGCCGGCTTCGTAGGAGATGTGCAGGAGGTTGCGGTCCATCGAATACGGCTTCTTGGCGCTGGCCTGCACGGGAATCTTGTGCTTGGCGCAGTAATCAATCATCTCCTGACGACCGGGAAATTCGCTGCGATAGCGTTCGTCACGCCACGGGGCGATGACCTGCAAGTCGGGCGCAAGCGCGGCGGCGGTGAGTTCGAAGCGGACCTGGTCGTTGCCTTTGCCCGTCGCACCATGCGCAATGGCGTCGGCTTTTTCCTTCTTCGCGATTTCAACCATGCGCTTGGCGATGAGCGGGCGCGCGATGGAGGTGCCCAGGAAATATTGGCCTTCATAGATCGCGCCGGCGCGAAGCATGGGGAAGATGAAGTCGCGGGCGAATTCTTCCTGCAAATTATCAATGTAGATTTTGGACGCGCCGGTCTTGATGGCTTTGGCTTCGAGGCCGTCGAGTTCCTCTTCCTGACCGATGTCGGCGCAGAAGCCGATCATCTCGGCGTTATATTTTTCTTTGATCCACGACATCAACACGGAAGTGTCGAGGCCGCCAGAGTATGCGAGAACAATTTTCATGTGCGGAGATTAAACAGCCAATGTCCCACGCGGGCAAAAGGAAAATGAGCTTCGGTGGCGCAGTTGGGTCTGGGACTTGCCCGGGCGAACGGAGGCTGCGACGCGATTTTCAAGCCGGCGGCGGCTTGCGCTTGCATTTGGAGGTGGTCGTTGTAAAACGTTCCACATGAAACCCGCCATTCTGTATGTGGACGATGATGTCGTGATGCTGG
>JANPGB010000312.1:0-1617 GCA_031423695.1 Verrucomicrobiota bacterium | reverse complement strand
CAAACCATCCCGCGTGATGCCGCCGACGTTGGTTCGGTTCATCAGCGCTGCGGTCAAAAGCAAATCACGGTCAATCAGCCGGTCGTAAAGCTGGGGATTGGCGCGCAGCCAGCCGTTGAGCGACTGGCGCAACGTGTCTTGCGTCGCCGTCCAGTTCGCGCCGCCCGACACCGTGTTGACCACGTTCGTTCCCGCGCGGTTTTGCGTCGTCACAATAACGGAACCATGGCCCACAAAACACGCCAGCAAATTAGATTCGGCGGCGATGGATGTGGACGTCGCGAAGGATTGCAGACAGTCATTGGCCCCGAGCGGGCCGACAAACCATTCCACGTCTTCGCCGTCCAGCATGGCCATTCGGTTGGTCAGGACATTATACGCGGGTCCGGTGCCGGGTGCCCAACTCACGGTCGTCAGACCGCTGCTGGCTTCATTCCACCACGCGAAGTCATCCACGTTTTTCCCAGCGGCCATGTAGTGACTCGGCCAGCCGTTGGTGAAATACAGCGTGCTGGTGACGCCTTGGAGTTCTTGGGCGCTGGGAATCGTCTGACTGTCGCCGATGAACACGCGGCGTTTGCCCGAATCCAACGCGAGCAGTGCGGTGTCCAGTTTGGCCATGTCCTGCGCCGTCGCCACGTAGTCGAGAATCACCCAGGCGGAAACTTCTGCGGTCAACGGATTGCCGCCGCTGCCGTCCTTACCCAGGCGCAACACCGTCAAAGGCACCGTCGGCGCGAAGCTTCCCGAAACGGCAGTGCCGGCCATGATGCAGGCCAGTCCGTCAAAGTAGCCCTGACAACTTGGCCCGGTGAACGAACAGCCGACCACGCGCCGCCGATAGTCTCGCACCTGATAATTGCCGCCGGTGAAGTATTGAAAGTAAGTCGTGCCCTGCGAACTTTCCGAGCCGCCGTTTCTGAAAATCGCGGCCACGTAATCATCGCAGGAAATCCGCACGCCGTAAGTGCCGCCCGCGTCGAACGCGCCGATGAGCGACTGCGGAAAAGTCAGCGTGTCGCCGCCGCCCGGCGTCCGCACGACGGCAACCAAGGTGCAAGTCCGCAGATCGGGCAGGCCGGAAACTTGCACCAGGCCCGCGCCGGAAAATTGAGCGCCGAACTTCGTGTAGGTCAAACCGCTCTGTGTGAACGTCCGGCCCAAAAGAGTTTTACCCGCCAACGCGCCGTAGTTCGTTCGGAGCAGGCCCGCGTCCACGACGTGACTCCACAGCCCGGCCCGTTTCAACCGGGCGATAAAAAGCGCGATTCTTTCACGGTTATCAGAGGTCTGGACGCCCGCCGAGTTGATGTAATCGCGTGTCGCCGTGTCGCCGGAAAGCGCGGCGTCGGAAAGATAAAAATTGGTTGGAGACTGCGCCGCCGCGCTGCCGTCCGTCAAGGCGCTGCCGTCCGGGTTGAAGAAAAGGCCGGTGTAAACATTCGTGTTGCCGGTGGCTCGCGGCGAGAGCGGAACGCTCGTCACGGGCGACTGGTTGATCTGCGCCTGGACGGACACGCCCAGGGCGAGCAGCAAAATTGAAATCAGTTTTTTCATGCGAGCGTGGACGGCCAGCCAAGGAATTCGGGAACGTAAAAGGTAAGGGCCGCGTAGTAA
>JANPGB010000311.1:0-2707 GCA_031423695.1 Verrucomicrobiota bacterium | reverse complement strand
AATGCGGTGTTTGCCCAAGGCGGCCAAACTTTGCAATCGGATCTCGGTTGCAACCGCAAAAGCCGGCTCCGTCGTGATCCGAATAGTCAGATTCTGGCGCGAGACGCCGTTGTTGCAAATCAGGAGTTCCTTGAGCACGGGAATCGCGTTTTGCTGAAAGGCGTAATTGATTACCCGATCAAAAATCAGCGAGACCGTCAGAGTTGGGGCTGCGTTATCTTGGTCGCTCATAGTCGGGCTCGCTCACTTGGCTGATAAGCTTGTGCGCGGTGACAAACGCAGTCCAGTCGAAATCCGGCTGGGTTCCGCTCGCGGGTTGCTCGGCAAGCTGGTCTTCGGTGTAGGCGTGCGCGCTCATTTCATCGTGAGAGCAAGCCGGTTAGCAGCACGATCAGCGCGAGCCACATCACCAGAAACAAGACGCCAAGCGGATCATTGAACGCTATGATACGTAACTTTCTTCGCGAGCTGCGCTCGATGGCTGTGACGTCGGCGGCGCAGATTTCTGGCGCGACTAGTTGCGATTCAGATCCGGGTGGACCTGGTTCCTGCCGGGCAACAAACCAAGATTTCAATCCCTGAGCAAACCCCCACGCCTCCAACACCCGACATTCGGTCGAATCAAATGCGTCGAGGTCGGTGCGTATGGCAGCGGTGGCGATGGCGGCAGATTCGTTGCTTGGCGAAGCTTGTGGCAGCGGAGGATAAAACCATTTCGCCTCGAAAGCGTTGAACCCGATTCTTCCCTGGCGATAAGCCATCGCATCGACAGCGCCGTTAATATGCACGACGCCAATTCGCGGCAGCAGTATCCGGTCGAGTTCCGTGGGACCCCGATGTTCTGCCGCCTGTTCAACCGCCGCGATAATGGCGCGATGCACATCGACTTCGAGATCGGCAACCCGCTTCATCAGAATATCAGTCGTGCGCGTGGTCCGGCCGACAATGTTCCAAAACCCGTTTCCGCGAGTCTTCCACTTAAACGATGCCGACGCGTCGCTGACAAGAAAATCAGCATCCGGCACGAGGCCCTTGGCGAGCGACTTCGTTGCTGCCATCAACCCGAGATTGTCGAAGACGCCACCGTCACTCAAATAATCGAAATCTACGCCAACTATATTTCGAGGCAGGCCGAAATACTCCGTGTTGATCTTGAGCGGCGGGAAAAGCGGAGGAAACGCCGACGATGCCGCGACGGCCAGGGGAATGGTAAACCGCGGACTTGTCACTGGCTCGCCAAAGGCGGGATCATTGAGGCGCTGGAACCCTGCGCTCGTAAACTCACAAAGTTTTCCAGTGGTCATGCTGGTCGTCAGGAGATGAATGTTCGGACCGCCCCTTGGATGGAGGGCTCGTAGTTCTGTGTCCCTGCCGTCCCGCTCGAAAAATTTCGCATATTCACGCACCAAAAGTTGGTCGCGCTGAAAACGCCGCAGCAACAGCGGCACGGCGCACGCGCCTGCGAGCAGCCACCTGCGAACAATGCGTCCGCGAATGTCGCGTGCCGTCAGAGTGCGCAGTTCCATCGCGGCGTTCTCAAACGATTCTTCGCCGCCCGTGTAGTCCCCCCACCGCTGGGCCAGATGCGCGGCAAGTATGCTTCCGCCTGAAACCGCAAAAATATCGGTGACCCGTTGAAGCTCCTTTGTCTGCGCCAAATACCGAATCAGGCCAAGGTGAAACAATGTCGCTCGGAACCCGCCGCCCGAAAGGCACAGAACCAGATGTTTTCGGCGCGTCGGTGGGGGTGAAGATGACATCGGCACTGTAACAGTCCCGAGGAGAGAAACCCCGCTCCCCGGCGGCCCTCCGAACCTATGTGGGCTATCGGACTGCTCAATCGATGAATGTTCCTTGGAGTCGTGCGAATTCATATAAATTGCAGATTAGAATTAAGGCCGAAGGCCGAATAAAAGCCCACAGAGGCTCGGCGGCCTTTGTTGTTGAAGTATCTCTCGGATTTGATCCTGTTTCACGCAAAGACCGACGCGAAAGTGAATTTGCTCTTTTGCATCGCTCAGCAACGTGCCGGTCGCGCCGAAGGTTTCCTCCAACGCCGACACCGTTTGCAAGCCAAGCTCCGCGAACAACCCGATGGCGGGCTGTTCGACAACCAGGTTTTCGGTGTAGGCGTGGCCACTCATTTCAAGACGTAACGTCCGGTCTTCAACGTGCCGACGCGCTTGACCAATCCGGCTTTCACCAGCGGACGCAGCAAATCCATCGCGCCTTGCTTGGACACTTTCAGCGCCGCCCAAAGTTCGGACGGCGTCATGCCGCCGCTTTTGCCGAGCAGTTTCAGCAACTGCTCCTGGCGCGGACGCAAAATCACTTTCTCGCGCGCCGCCGAAACGGAGAGTTGTCCCATCCGCTCCCACACCCTCTCCAGCGTTTGCCGCAAACCGTCGGCGCAATACTCCAGCCACGAGGTAAGGTCATCGCCCTCGCGTCGCACTGCATCCAGCGCTGCGTAATAGCGCGGACGATCCTCCCAATAAAATTCGTCCACGGCGAAAATGTGATGGGAATCAAACCCCCGCCGGTAAAGCTCCCACAACGCCAGCGTCCGGCCGGCGCGCCCGTTGCCGTCGGCAAACGGATGAATCGTCTCGAAGCGATGATGCACGATGGCCGAACTCAACACCGGCGAAAGCTCCGGCGCGTCCTTGTTCCACCACTCCAACAACTCGAACATCAGGCCCGACAC
>JANPGB010000310.1:0-1936 GCA_031423695.1 Verrucomicrobiota bacterium | reverse complement strand
TCGTATGCAGATTGCGCTGCATGATTTTGCCAGCGGTCAAGGAGGCCTGTTGTGCGCCGGGGACCACGATGACTGCGAACGGGTTCACCTCCGGCGGATACGCATGCAGAATATCGTTCGCCGTGATGATCCCCAACAAGTGGGAACTGCCGGGGGGCGGCTCCACCACCAGCAACCGCCGGATTTTCTTCCGCGCCATGAGCGCGGCGGCCTCGGCGAGGGGCAGCTCGGGGTTGATCGTCACCGGCTGCCGTGTCATATACATGCTTACATTCATGCCATAGTTCTCCATCCACCCGACCCCCCAAGCGAACCCCCGCCCACTCAAAGAAGCAAGCGGTAAAAATCAGCGGCGCCCCCCTGGAAGATTTGCGCTTTTTCAAAAATCAAACTTGGCTTAACCTCCCGGCATGAATTTGACGGAACAGATGACCACGCTGGCGAAACAAGCCAGGACTGCCTCGCGCGAACTGGCCCGGCTGACCACGGCGGAGAAAAACTCCTGCCTGCTCGCCATGGCCGACGCGCTGGAGAACAATGTCGCCGGCCTCTTGACCGCCAATGCGCTCGACATGGAAGTGGGCGCGAAGCTGGGCCTTACCTCCGCGATGCTCGACCGCCTCAAGCTCGATGACACCCGCATCGCCGGCATGGCGCAAGGCCTGCGCCAGGTCGCCGCGCTCCCCGATCCCGTCGGCCGGATTCTGGACGAGCGCACGCGGCCCAACGGCTTGAAGCTCCAGAAAATCTCCACGCCCATCGGCGTCGTGGTGATCATCTACGAATCGCGGCCCAACGTGACGGCGGACGCAGCCAGCCTGTGTTTCAAATCCGGCAACGCCACCATCCTGCGCGGCGGCAAGGAGGCGTTGAACTCCAACCAACTTATCGCCCGCACAATGATCGACGCCGCGCGTCGGCATCTCCCCAGCTTTCCCGAACACGCCCTCCAGGTCGTGCCGACCGCCGACCGGGAGGCGATTCCCGTTTTGCTTTCGCTGACGCAATACGTTGACCTCTGCATGCCCCGGGGAGGCGAGGGACTCATCCGCGCCGTGACCGAGTGCAGTAAAGTTCCCGTCATCAAACACTACAAAGGCGTCTGCCATGTGTTCGTGGATGCCGACGCGGATTTGAAAATGGCCGGCGAAATCGCCATGAACGCCAAGGTGCAACGCCCCGCCGTTTGCAACGCCATGGAAACCCTGCTCGTGGACCAAGCGGTGGCGGAAACTTTCTTGCCGCGGCTGGCGCCGATGCTCGCCGCCAAAAAAGTTGAATTGCGCTGCGACGCCCAAGCGCTGGCCATTCTGAATTCCGCACTCCCCACTCCGCACTCCCCACTCAAGGCTGCCACGGAGCAGGACTGGTCCACTGAGTACAACGACTACATCCTCAACGTCCGCGTCGTGAATGGCGTGCGCGGCGCGATTGACCACATCAACCACTATGGCTCGGCGCACTCGGACAGCATCGTCACGAAGAACGAGGCGCGCGCGAAACAATTCCTCGCCGAAGTGGATTCGGCGACGGTCTATTGGAACGCCTCCACGCGCTTCACCGACGGCGGCGAGTTCGGCATGGGCGCGGAGATCGGCATCAGCACTGACAAGATCGGCGCCCGCGGCCCGATGGGCCTCGACGAGTTGACGACCTACAAATGGCTCGGCCTCGGCAACGGGCAGATCAGGGTGTAATACTCGGACTGAGTCCCCGGTTCCAATCTTTTTGCACGCTCCTGGTCTGGCTTGAATCGCGAAGCCGCGCCGACCGGATTGGGTCCGGCACGAACGGCAGCACCCCTTCAAACAGATGAACCATGGATTCGCAGGCGAGGACGGTGCCCCTCTGCAAATATTGCCGTCTGCAAAGACCTCGCCGCTGCCCCGGTTCGGCGGTAAAACAACGGCGATGGGTGTCCTGAACGATGATCTGC
>JANPGB010000309.1:0-1517 GCA_031423695.1 Verrucomicrobiota bacterium | reverse complement strand
CAACGACGCGGCGGAAAATAAAAACTTCGTTGATCCGCTCTACGGCAAAACGTATTTGCCGCGCAAATTCAAGATCGCCTTCGCCATTCCGCCGACGAACGATCTGGACATTTTCACGAACTGCCTCGGCTTCATCGCCATCATCGAGAACGACAAACTCATCGGCTACAACCTCTGCGTCGGCGGCGGACTCGGCCGCAGCCACGGCAACGAACAGACGTATCCGCGCCTCGCTGATGTCATCGGATTTTTCACGCCGGACAAAGTCGTCGAAGTCGCGAAAGCAGTATTGACGATTCATCGTGATTTCGGCGACCGCACCGACCGCAAACATGCGCGCTTGAAATACGTCGTCGCCGAGCGCGGCGTGAAATTCATGCAGGACGAAGTGAACCAGCGCGCCGGCATCACGCTCGCGGCCGCGAAGCCTTACCAGTTCACCACGATGCAAGACTTGCTTGGCTGGCGCAAAGCCGTGGATGGCTCATGGTTTCTCGGCTTGTTCGTCAACATGGGCCGCGTTAAAGACGCTCAGAAAACCGCGTTGCGCCAAGTCGCGGAAAAATTTCCAAACATCGAATTCCGTTTGTCCGCGAATCAAAATGTCATCCTCGCCAACGTCAGCGATGCCGACAAAACCGCCATCACCGCGCTGCTCAATGCCGCTGCTGTGAAGACGGAAAATCAAACGTCCATTTTGCACGCCGCCTCGATGGCCTGCCCGTCGTTGCCGACCTGCGGACTCGGCCTCGCGGAATCCGAGCGCTACCTGCCCGGTTTGATTGATCGCCTCGAAAATGTTTGCGCCGACCTCGGCCTCGGCGGCGAAGAGATCATCATCCGCTCGACCGGCTGCCCGAACGGTTGCGCGCGGCCTTACATCGCGGAGATCGCGTTCGTCGGCAAAGCGCCGGGGCGCTATCAGGTCTGGCTCGGCGGCAACGCCTCCGGCACGCGCCTCAACCGCGTCTGGAAAGATGTCGTCAAAGACCCCGACATGGAAACCGAACTGCGTCCCGTGCTCGCGCGTTTTGCAAAAGAACGCAACGCCAACGAACGCTTTGGCGACTGGTGCGACCGGGTGTTTCTGAACGAACAAAAGAATTAACAACCAAGAGACAAGGTAACGAAGCTCGCTTGTTTCTTGGTTACTTTGTTCCTCAATTAAAATGACCCCCGACCAAATTGCCAAAGCCAACGTCGAGTTGCGTTCCAAATCGCCGCTTGAAATTGTGAAGTGGGCCATCGCGCAGGCCAAAGGCCGCGCCATCGTCTCGACGAATTATCGTCCTTACGAAGCAGTGATCCTGCACCTCGCCACGCAGGCGCAGGCGGACATCCCCGTGCTCTGGGCCGACCACGGCTACAATCGCCCCGCGACTTACACGCACGCGGAGCAGTTGAAAAAATTGCTCAAGCTAAACATCAAAGGCTACGTCCCCAAAGTAACCGCCGCACATTATGACGCTGCGTTCGGTGGCGCGCCCGCCCCCACGCCGGAGAACGAAGCACGCATC
>JANPGB010000308.1:0-11270 GCA_031423695.1 Verrucomicrobiota bacterium | reverse complement strand
CATTCCACCGCCAACGGCGGCAATAGCGCGAATGGCAGTGACGGTTGCAGCACATTGGACACGGAGGCCGACAGCGCGGCGGACATTGCGGGTTTTTCCAGTCGCGGCCCGTGCTCCGACGGACGACAGAAGCCCGACCTCGTTGCGCCCGGCACCCATATCACCGGCGGCGTCGGTCAGAGCGTGCTGACGACGAACGGCAACGGCACGGCGATTTCGTGTTTCAAAGCCACGGGCGTCTGCGGCTTGCCGGGTGGTGGCACCGTCGGCAACGCGAATAATTTCTTCCCGCTCGGCCAGCAGTTTTACTCCACGTCGTCCGGCACGAGCCATTCCACGCCCGGCGTCGTCGGTGCCTGCGCGCTGTTGCGGCAGTATTTCATCAACTCCACGCTCACGCCGCCCAGTCCCGCGATGACGAAGGCGTTTCTCGTCAATTCCGCGCGTTACATGACCGGCACAAGCGCGGGCGACAATCTGCCGTCGCCGAATCAAGGCATGGGCGCGGTCAATCTCGGCACGGCGTTTGACGGCGTGACGCGACTGCTGCGCGATCAACTCTCGGCGGACAAATTCACCGGTTCCGGCCAGACACGCACGCTCAACGGCACGGTGGTTGATTCCGCCAAACCTTTTCGCGTGACGCTCGCGTGGACGGACGCGCCCGGCAACACGACCGGCAATTCCTATAACAACAACCTCGATCTCACCGTCACCATTGGCGGCAACACCTACAAAGGAAATGTGTTCAGCGGCGGCACCTCGGTCACCGGCGGCACGGCGGACGGCAAGAACAATGTCGAAAGCGTTTTGCTGCCGGCGGGCGTGAGCGGAAGTTTTGTTGCGACGATCACAGCGGTGAACATCGCCTCCGACGGCGTGCCGAACGAAGCGCCGACGCTCGACCAAGATTACGCCCTCGTGATTTACAATGGTGCGGAAACCATCGCGCCCGTCATCAATGGGGACGCTCCCATCCTGACGGCGGAAAGCTGCGTCTCGACCAACGGCGCGGTGGACCCGAACGAAACCGTGACGATGAATTTCGCCCTGCGCAATGTCGGTCTGGCCAACACTGCAAATCTCGTAGCGACATTGCTCACGACCAACGGCGTAACCTCGCCGAGCGGCGCGCAGACTTACGGGGCGTTGATCGCCGGCGGCAGTGCGGTGACGCAGGCCTTTTCATTCACGGCGGTTGGTGGTTGCGGTTCCAACATCACCGCCACGCTTGCGCTGACCGATGGCGCGACCAATCTTGGGAACGTGACCTTCACGATTCCGCTCGGCCAGTTGGGGCCGATCTATTCACAAAACTTTGATGGCGTCACCGCGCCCGCGCTGCCGCCGGGCTGGGCCACCTCGACAAGTGTCGGGCAGTCGGCGTGGGTGACGACCACCACGGCGAGCGATTCCGCTCCGAACGCCATCTTCTCCGCCGCGCCCGCAACCCGGGGATCGAACGAACTCGTCTCCCAAACTTTCCTGCTCCCAACGGGAACTTCGCAACTCAGCTTCCGTCACCGCTACGAACTCGAGCCGAGTTTCGACGGTGGCGTCCTGGAAATGAAAATCGGCGCGGGCGCGTTCACGGACATTCTCGCGGCGGGTGGAAGTTTTGTCAGCGGTGGTTATGTCCAGGCGCTGAGTTCCGGCAACGCCCTCGGCGCGCGGCAGGCGTGGACTGGCACGAATGCGACCTTCAGCACGGTCCTCGTCAGTCTGCCCGCCATCGCCGCCGGACAGAACGTGCAGTTCCGCTGGCGTTGCGGCACGGACAGCAGCGTGGCGCGGGCGGGGTGGTGGATTGATTCTCTTGCGATCAACGGCGCGCTATGCTGCGGCGGCGTGTTTCCGCCCGTGATCACCACACCGCCACAAAGCCAGACCGTTTCGGCGGGCGCCCCGGCCGGATTCTCCGCCAGCGCCATTGGCCAGAACCCCCTGGAGTATCAATGGTATTTCAACTCCAATTCCATCACGGGTGCGACCAGCAACAATTTGGTCTTTGGCAGCGCCACCACGAACGATGCGGGCTATTATTTTGTCATCGTCACCAACGCTTCCGGCAGCGCGACCAGCTCGGTCGTCATGCTCACCGTGGTCGTCTCCCCGCTCATCCTCACCAATCCCGCGAGCCTCACGGTCAGCACCGGCAGCACGGCGGGCTTCAGCGTCACCGCGCTCGGCGCGGCGCCGTTGGGTTATCAATGGCAGTTCGGCGGGGTGGACCTCGCGGATGCCACGAACAATTCGTACGCGCGAACCAACGTGCAACTCGCTGACGCCGGCAACTACACGGTCATCGTCACCAACTTCGCCGGCTCCATCACCAGCGCGCCCGGTGTGCTCACGGTGAATTCCGGCGCGGCGACCAGCGTGGTCATCAGCCAGATCTACGGCGGCGGCGGCAATTCCGGCGCGGCGTACCGCAACGATTATGTCGAGTTGTTCAATCCCGGCGCGGCGTCCGTGAATGTCAGCGCGTGGTCGGTGCAATACGCCAGCGCGTCCGGCACGAGCTGGAGCGTCATCAGTCTCAGTGGCTTGATTGCACCCAATCAATATTATCTGGTGCAACTCGGCTCCGGCGGCTCGACCGGCGCGCTGCTGCCCGTGGCCAGTGCGACCAACTCGCTCAACATCAGCGGCTCAAACGGGAAGCTAGCACTCTGCACCAACCAGACCGCGCTCACGGGATCCAATCCCGTCGGCGGAATCACCATCCGCGATTTCGTCGGCTATGGCACTGGCAATGCCTTTGAAGGAACCGCTGCCGCGCCCGCCGGCGGCAATGCCACCGCGATTCTCCGCAAGAACAACGGCTTGACCGACACGGGAGACAACGCTGCGGACTTCGCCACCGGCGCGCCGAACCCGCGCACTTCCGTCACCAACGCGCCCCCGGCCGGTTCATTTGACCTGGCGATCGCCAAAGTGCACGGCGGCAATTTCACGCAGGGCGACGCGGCGGACATATACACCCTCACCGTCACCAACGTCGGCTCGCTCGCGACGACGGGCGCGGTCAGCGTGGTGGATGCGTTGCCGGCCGGGCTCACCGCGACGGCCATGACCGGCACCGGTTGGACGATCACGCTCGGCACCCTGACCGCGACGCGCACCGACGCGCTCAACACCAACGCGGCTTATCCCGCCATCACTTTGACCGTCAGCGTGGCGACCAACGCGCCGGCCAGCGTGACCAATTCGGCGACGGTGACGACTGGCGGCGACGCGAATTCTGCGAACAACAACGCGAATGACCTCACTTTGATCGTTGCGACCAACACCGGCAGTGTCAGCACGTTCATCGGCGTGCTTGCCGGCTGGGATGTCAGCACGCAAACTTCCTACGGCGTTTCACCGCTCGCGGCGACCACGAATGCGCCGAATGTGACGGTCGTCGGACTCACGCGCGGTTCGGGCGTGGGAACCAGCGGCACGGCGGCGTCGGGCGGCGCGTGGGGCGGCAACGGATTTGATTCCGCGTCGGCGGCGGCCGCAGTCACGGCGAACGACTTCGCGACGTGTGGCATCACGGCGTCGGCAGGCTTCAAAGTTTCCTTCTCCTCCGTCAGCCGGTTCGATTACCGCCGTTCCAGCAGTGGCCCGACCACTGGCGTGCTGCAATACCAGATCGGTTCCGGCGCGTTCGTCAGCTTCGCGACGAACGCTTACAGTTCCACGTCGAGCAGCGGTGCGGCGCTGGCGGCGATGGACCTGACGGGAATCGCCGCGCTGCAAAACATCGGCCCCGGCACCAACGTCACGTTCCGCATCGTCAACTTCGGAGCCTCCGCAGCCACCGGCACTTGGTACATTTACAACGTGGTGAGCGGCACCGCGCCGGACTTCTCCATCTCGGGCACGGTCGCGCCGCTCGCCGGCCCGGCCCCGGCGGCGCCGGCCTTGACGCTGTTGAACCTCGTCAGCAATCAGTTTCAATTCACCCTCACCGGCACGGCGGGATCAAACTACGTCATCGAAATTTCCACCAACCTCGCCGGCAACAATTGGACCCCGGTGCAAACCGGGGCCGCGCCGGTTTTGTTCACCGAGCCCGCCACGAATGACCAGCGTTTCTATCGCGGTAAAATCCTGCCGTAGTTTTGCCCGGCCCACGCCGCGGTCGTCGGAGGGTGCGGCCTGCCTCGTGAAACGAAATGAAACCTCGTTTCGCGCTTTGCCGTCTCTAATTGGGTATGCTCAAGCCATTGCCCAGCGAGAGATGGAACTTCACCCTGGCGGCGCACCTGTTGAACCGGGCCGGTTTTGGCGGACCGCCGGCGGAGATTGAAAAACTTCTCGGACTGGGCCATTCCGCCGCCGTTGCCTGGCTGGTGGATTACGAAATAATTCCCGACCCGACCGCCGACCCTTTGTGGGCCAAACCCGATCCCGAACGGCAACAGCGCTTCGCCGCCCTCCGCACCGCCACCGAAGAAAAACGCCGGGAACTGCAGCAGCAGGAACAGCGGCTCCAGCGCGAACACATGACCGAACTGCGCGGCTGGTGGCTGCAACGCATGGCCAGAGGGCCGCGGCCGTTGCAGGAAAAGCTGACCCTCTTCTGGCACGGACACTTTGCCACCAGCGTGGAAAAGGTGCGCGAAGCCTATTTCATGTGGCGGCAGAACGAACTGTTCCGCCGGCTCGGGTCCGGCAGCTGGCTGGAGCTCTTGATCGAAGCCGGCCAGGATCCGGCGATGCTGGTCTGGCTCGATCAGGCGCAGAGCCGCAAGGAACATCCGAACGAAAATTTCGCGCGCGAGGTCATGGAACTCTTCGCCCTTGGCGAGGGGCATTACACGGAGAAAGACATCACCGAGGCGGCGCGGGCCCTGACGGGCTGGGGGCTGGACCGGGCGGCGGAGAAGTTTGTATATCGCCCCTTTCAACACGACGAGGGAACTAAATCCCTGCTAGGCAAAACTGGCAACCTGGACGGAGAAGATTTTCTGGGACAGATCGTGGCGCAACCCCAGGCGGCGCTCTACATCACCGCGAAGCTGTGGAATTTTTTCGCGGGCGAAATACCGTCGCCGGAATTGAACCGCGCGCTGGCGGATCTTTTCCGCAAATCGGACAACACCTTCAAACCGATGCTGCGCGCGATGTTTTTGAGCGAGGAGTTTTACGCGCCCGCGCTCATTCGCAACCAGGTCAAAAGCCCGGTGCAATGGCTCGTCGGTTCCGCGCGCGTGCTGGAATGTGAATTGCCGCCGCCGCTGGCCTGCGCGGCGGTCCTGCGCACGCTCGGCCAGGATTTGTTCGCGCCGCCCAATGTGAAGGGCTGGGATGGCGGCCTGGCCTGGATCACCACCAACAATCTGCTGTCCCGCTACAACGAAGCCGCCGCGCTGGTGCAAGGCGATCTGTCCATCGTGGCGGGAATGGCCGACACCAAAAACCCGCAACAGGCCAGACAAATTCAAAACCGCCTGCGCAATTACCGCACGGGCGGCGTGAACGTGGGGAAAATCCTGGGCGGGCAGGAGCGCTCGGACAAGAACGCGCTTGTGGCGGCGCTGGAAAACCGCCTGCTGCAAGGCAAACTAAAACCAAAACAGGAACAATCGTTACGCGAATTTCTTGATTCCAGAAAACAACTGAACGAAACCGACGTGCGCGATGCCATCCGCCTCGTCATGAGCACGCCAGAGTATCAACTGACCTGAGAATGTAGCGTTGGTGCCGGGAGCCGATGGTCGGGACAAAGCCCCGACGCCGCAGATCAAATTTATGAAAAACGAAATCACCCTCCAGACCCGGCGAGAATTCCTGCGCTCGACCGTCCTCACCAGCGCGCTGTCGTGGACGGTGCCGGCGTTTCTGTCGAACACCTTCACCGCGTTGCAGGCGGGGGCGGCGGACAGCGCCAAGCAGATCGCGGATGGCAAGGACTCGACCATCCTCGTTGTGCTGCAAATGGCCGGCGGCAACGACGGCATCAACACCGTGGTGCCGCACTCGAACGACCACTATTACAAGGCCCGCCCGCGCATCGCCATTCCCGCCAAGGACGTTTTGAAAATCAACGATCAGGTCGGATTGCATCCGAGCCTCACCGGCTTCAAGGAACTTTACGAAGCCGGCCAGCTTTCCATCATCCAAGGCGTCGGCTACCCGAATCCCAACCGCTCGCATTTTCGTTCCACCGAAATCTGGCAGACCGCCAGCGACTCTGAACGTTTTGAAAAATATGGCTGGCTTGGGAAATATTTCGACAACACCTGCTCCGGGTGTGATCCGACGGTGGCCGTCAACGTCGGGCGCCAGATGCCGCAGGCCTTCAACGCGAAAAACCCCAAGGGTGTGGCCGTGGACAATCCGCAAAACTACCGCTTCATCTCGACCAATGGTGACGATGCTAAAATGGTGGAAAGTTCCTATCGCGACATGAACGAACAGGCCATGGAGGCCGGCGCGGCAGAAAACTCCGGCGGCAGCATCGGCGCGATCAGCGGCCCTGGTGTGCCGGTGAAAGGTTCGGCGCTGGATTTTCTCGAGCGGACAGCGCTGGATGCCCAGATGAGTTCCGATCAAATCCGCGCCATCAGTGCGCGCGGGGAAAACAAGGCCACCTACCCGGCCTCGCAACTGGGCAATTCCCTCAAGCTCGTGGCGAAGCTGATCGGCGGTGGTTTGCCGACGCGGATCTTCTATGTTTCACAGGGTGGCTACGATACGCACACCAACCAGGTTCCGACGCAGGCGCGGCTGCTGAAGGACCTGGGCGACTCCGTGAAATCCTTCACCGACGACCTCAAAGCGCAGGGCAATCTGCCGCGCGTGCTGGTCATGACGTTCAGCGAATTCGGCCGGCGCGTGTCGGACAACGCGAACAACGGCACCGACCACGGCGCCGCCGCCCCGATGTTCATGATTGGGAGCCAGGTGAAAGCCGGGCTGCTCGGCCGGCAACCAAGCCTGGCCCCGGGCGATTTGTATCAGGGAGACGTGAAATACAACGTGGACTTCCGCTGCGCCTACGCGGGCGTCCTGGAGCACTGGCTCAAAACCCCCAGCGAACCCATTCTCGGCCGCAAATTCCCGCCGCTGCAATTTGTCTGAGCTCAATTTACGTAGCGGCGTCGCGGCAGAACGCCGCATATTTCGGAAGGACAAATACTCCGGCTTTCTGCCGAAGGCCGCTACGCCGGTTTTGCAGCGGGTTCAAACTTGTTGCCGGAGCGTTGCCGAAAATGGAAACTGCATTACCATGGCCGCGTGAGTTTGAATATCACTGAAGAGTCATCCGCCGCCGCCGCCGCGCAGCGCATCCGCGCCGCCCTTCCGCCGGGCGGCCTGTTCGCCGGACAGGACTGGCGCACTTCCCCGGCACCATTGCCGCTCGGGGAAGATCTGGCCAAGGAGATTGAATCCCTCGGACGGGTGCTGCTCCAATTTTATCGCGCCGTGAATCTGCTCTATCGCAAGAGCGCCGAAGGCAAGCAACCGGAATGGATCGCCCGCTGGCTGGATCTCGGAAAGCCCGCTGAACTCATCGCGCTCCAACGTTCGCCGGCTTTCAGGAACGACGTGCCGCGGGTCATCCGCCCGGATCTGATCCTCACGGAAAACGGCCTCAGCATCACGGAACTGGATTCGGTGCCGGGCGGCATCGGCCTGACTGGCTGGCTGAATCAAACTTACTCAACGGCCGGCGCTCCAGTGCTCGGCGGCGCGGATGGAATGATTCGCGGATTTGAATCCATCTTTGGCGACGCGAAGCAGGTGCACATCATCGTGTCGGAAGAGGCCGCGACCTATCGTCCGGAAATGGAATGGCTCGGCGAGCAGCTTGGCTCACGATTCACGATTCACGATTCACGATTCACACACTTCCCCGAAGGCAGCTCGGTCTATCGCTTCTTCGAGCTGTTCGATCTCCCCAACGTGCCGAACGCACAGCAGGTTTTCCGGCTCGCGGCGGAGCAAAAAATCCGCCTCACCCCGCCGCCCAAGCCGGTGTTCGAGGAGAAGATGCTCTTTGCGCTGCTCTGGAACCGCAATCTGCAGAGTTTCTGGAGGCAGGAATTGGGCGAGAGGTTTCTGGCGCGTCTGAAAAAAATCATTCCCTACACCTGGCTCGTTGACCCGGCCCCCCTGCCCCCGCACGGCGCGATTCCCGAACTGAACCTCACAGACTGGCAGCAATTGAAAACAATGTCGCAGAAGGAACGTGAACTGATCCTCAAGGTGTCCGGCTTTTCGGAACTGGCCTGGGGCGCGCGCGGGGTGTTCCTCGGCAGCGATCTCTCGCAGGAGGACTGGAGCCGCGCGGTGGATGACGCGCTGACCCATTTTGACACCTCGCCCCGCGTCTTGCAGCGGTTCCACAAACCATCGCTGGTGGACGCAAGCTGGTTTGATTTCACCAAGAATGAAGTCGTGCCGATGAAAGGCCGCGCGCGGTTGTGCCCGTATTATTTTGTCGGCGGCGAAGGCGACGCGGCGCGACCGCAGCTCGGCGGGGTTTTAGCCACGATCGTTCCCGCCGATAAGAAGATTGTCCACGGCATGGCGGAGGCAATTCTGGCGCCGTGTTGCATATGACCCTGCTCGAATACACCTTCCTGGCCGCTAGTTCGCTGTTCGTCATCGTGGACCCGCTGGCGGCGGTGCCGGCGTTCATTGCGATGACGCCCAACGACACGCCGGCGGAACGCACGCGCACGGCCAAGCTCGCCTGCCTCGTGATGACGGGCGTGCTCATCACCTTTGCATTTGGCGGCAAATGGATCTTCAAATTTCTCGGCATCACCATGCCCGCGTTTCAAATCGCCGCCAGCATCGTGCTGCTGCTCGTTGCGCTGGACATGTTGCGCGCGCAACGCTCGCGCCTGTTGGAAACCACGGAGGAGACCGCCGCCGGCGCGGAAAAGACCGACATCGCGGTGACGCCGCTGGCGATTCCCATGCTCGCCGGCCCCGGCGCAATTTCAACCGCGATCCTGCTGCAGTCGCAGGCGAACGACCTGCCGCACGGCCTCGCGCTGGGTGGTTGCATCGTGCTTGTGGCTTTCGCGAGCTATTGGATTTTGCGGATGACAGCGCACGGCGCCCGCTGGCTGAGTCCCATCGCTATGAAAATCAGCACGCGCATCATGGGCCTGCTGCTGGCCGCCGTGGCGATTCAATTCATGCTGAACGCGATCAGAAGTTTGAAGGCAGACTGGCTTTGACCCGGCCCCTTTAATCCGTATTAGCCGGTGAAACACCTCCAATCTTCGTCATTTATTTATCCTCACGATCCAATTATGCTGACCGGCAAAATCACTGGGAACCTTTGTTAAACAGGTTTACCGAAAAACAATTATGGAAAAAAAACGACTCGTTGAAAAAGACGCACCTCTCAAGAAAGACGACCTGATTGTGATCACCGGCGGCGGTGGTTTCATCGGCGGCAACCTCGCCCTGCACTTCAAAAGGAAGGGCTTCACCAACCTCCGCGCGGTGGACAAGAAGCCGCTCTACGAATGGTATCTCCAGGTTCCCGGCGTCGAGAGCCTTTGCCTCGACGTGAGCAACGAGGCCAACTGTCATCGCGTGTGCGAAGGCGCGGTCGAAGTCTATAACCTCGCCGCCGACATGGGCGGCATGGGCTTCATTGAAAAATTTCGCGTGGAATGCCTGCGCTCGATTCTCATCAACACCCACATGGTCGAGGCCGCTTACAAGGCCGGCACCCGGCGTTATTTTTATTCCTCCTCGGCCTGCGCCTACAACACCCTGCTCCAGAAAGACCCGAACGTTCGCGCGCTCAAGGAATCCGACGCCTATCCCGCGATGGCGGAACGCGGCTACGGCTGGGAGAAGCTGGTCAGCGAGATGTTCTGCGAGGAATACTGGCACGAACGCGGCATGAAAACCTTCATCGCGCGCTTCCACAACGTTTATGGCCCGAACGGCACCTGGGACGGTGGCCGCGAGAAAGCCCCCGCCGCCATGTGCCGCAAGGTCATTGAGGCGATTGATAAAAAAGACCTGAGCATCAACATCTGGGGCAATGGCGAGCAGACCCGGAGCTTCATGTATATTGACGACTGCGTGAAAGGCATTGACATGATCACGCATTGCGACGACCTCATCGCCACGCCCATCAACCTGGGTTCAAGCGAACTCGTCTCCATCAACACCCTCGTCAGCAAGGTTGAGAAGATCGCCGGGGTGAAGATGAAACGCAGTTACAATCTCAATGCGCCGCAGGGCGTGGCGGGTCGCAACTCGGACAACACCTTCATCAAGCAAGTGCTCAAATGGGAGCCGAACACCACGCTCGATAAGGGTCTGGCCACCACCTACAAGTGGATCAAGGAACAGTATAACTACCGCAAGGCCGGCAAGCGCGTGGGCATCGGCTGATGAAAAAAAGTTCCGCTTCGTCTGTCGCGGAGTTCTTTGGACTCATCCCCAACCGCCTGCAACTTGCAGGCGGTTGGATTGACCAGCCATTCGTCTCGCGTCACAATCCCAAGCCGCCCGGCTCGATGGTTGTGGTGCAGATCGAACCCAACTTTCGTCCGATGGATCGCTCCGGCATCGCCAGCGGCACGCGCGCTGTGGCGATGAAGCTGTGGAAGGGCAAACTCCCCGATCGTGCGCCCGCCGATCTGGTGCGCGAACTTTACGCCGCCGAGAACAGAGGCAAATCACAACCCAGCGGTTCGCAGGACATGATCGGCATGGTCTATCCCGGTGTGAACCGGTTGGATTACGATTACAGGATTCAGGGCGGCGTGTTTCCGTCGCACATCGAATCGCTCAATGACGCCCCCACGGCCCGGTGGCTGGAAAAAGTTCTGTATCTGCTGCCGGTCGAGCCACGGCCGCCCGGCTATAGTCCGCTCGGGAAAAAAAACCTCGACCCGAAATGGGTTGCGCGGCTCGGTCAATCGGGCCAGGACTGTTTCGAGGCCATCCGCCGGCGCGACACGCAGGCGCTAGGCGCGGCGTTCAACTTGAACATGCAATGCTGGGAAACGCTGCTGCCGCGTGTGGTCCGGCATCCGTTGATCAAGCTGGACTTGATGGCCTTGCTGAAGGCTTACCAAAGGAGTTATCCGGGGGCGATGTATTCGGGTTGTGGCGGGGGCTATCTCCTCATCGCCTCCAGGGAAAAAGTTCCCGGGGCGCTGCAAGTCACGGTGCGCGCCACCAAAAATTAAACCACGGATGGACACAGATAAACACGGATGGGGAAAGGTAGGGCGCGTCACTCCGTGCGCGCCGTTCCTGAAACACCCAGCAGCGGCGCGCACGGA
>JANPGB010000307.1:0-33462 GCA_031423695.1 Verrucomicrobiota bacterium | reverse complement strand
TGGTCAGGCCCAGGCGGACCAGCCGCCAGCCGTCTTCGGCGAGCGTGCGCATGCCGCCGCGATGAGCCGCGTCGCGGATTTGATCCGACGAGGCGTTCTTCAAGACGAGCTGCCGGATTTCGGCGTCGGTGTCCATCCACTCGAAAATGGCCTGGCGGCCGTGGAAGCCGGTGTTACGACATTCGCGGCAGCCGACTGATTTGTAGATCGTGGTGGCCGCGGGAATGCCCAGCTGGGCCTTGAGCGCCCGGGCGGTCGCGGAATCATCCGCCACCTTGCAATACTTGCAAAGCACGCGCACGAGGCGCTGGGCGAGTACGGCCTCCAATGAAGACGCGACGAGATACGGCTCAACGCCCATATCCACGAGCCGCGTCACGGCGCCCGGCGCATCATTCGTGTGCAGCGTGGAGAAAACCAGATGTCCGGTCAGCGACGCCTGCACCGCGATCTGCGCGGTTTCCTGGTCGCGAATTTCGCCGATGAGCACGACGTCGGGATCATGGCGCAAGATCGAGCGCAGTCCGCGCGCGAAGGTCAGCCCGGCTTTTTCGGAGACCTGGATCTGGTTGACGCCCTTGAGCTGGTATTCGACCGGGTCTTCAATCGTGATGATCTTGCGGACGGAATCATTGATCTCATTGAGCGCGGTATAGAGCGTGGAAGTTTTGCCGCTGCCCGTCGGGCCGGTGACCAGAATAATGCCGTGCGGCATTTGCAGGACGCGCCGGAAGCAGTCAGCCTCGCGCTTGTCCATCCCGATGTCGTTCAGGCCGCGCAGCGTGGAGTTCTGCCGGAGCAGACGCATCACGACGGCTTCCCCATGCAACATGGGAATGACCGAGACGCGGATGTCCACCTCGGCAGAGTCCAGACGGATCTTGATGCGGCCGTCCTGCGGCAGACGTTTTTCCGCGATGTTGAGATGGCTTAATATTTTTACACGCGAAACAATCGCGGGCTGAAAGCGCTTGAGTTGCGCGGGGACGGCGGTGTCCTGCAATTCACCGTCAATGCGGTAGCGGATGCGGAATTCATCCTCAAACGGTTCGAGGTGGATGTCGGACGCGCGCAGTTCGATGGCGTCCTTCAACACCTGGTTGACGAAGCGAATGATGGACGCCTCGTCCTCGGCAGCTTCGTCGAGATCGTTGTGCTCGGCATTTTCGTCCACGACCTGGAAACCCTTTTCCTCGTCGAGCGTGCCGATGGTGTCCGCGCCGACGCCGAGCCGCTTCTTGATTTCACGCTGAATGGCCTCGCTGGAGGCGAGCACCGGTTTGAGGGTCAGGCCGGTGAGCGTCTTGAGCGCGTCGAGACCCTGCGTGGCGAAGAGGCGGCTGGTGGCCACTTCGACCGTGCCGTTGGTGCGCTTGAGGGGAAGCAGCTCTTCCTTCAGCAGCAGACGCGCAGGAAAAAGGGAGAGAAGCTGACGATCCGGGTCCACGTCCTCCAAGGTCGTGAAGGTGAGGCCGTATTCGCCAGCCAGCCAGCGGAGAACGTCTTCCTCGGTCTGCACGGCCGGCTTCACCGCGGATAGCGCCTGGGCGTCCGTCGCGGAGAGCTGGCGGGTGGCCACCATGCGCTCCAGCAACGGCGCCGGGGGCGAATCGAGGATTACGTTTTCGCTCATGATCGGAACGTCAGCTTCTCGGTTGAATCGTGATTACTGGACAAGTCCGAGCAACGTGGCCTGGGCTTCCTGTTTCATGGAGAGCACCTTCTTAAGTTCAGCCTGGGCGGCTTCGAGCTTGGCCTGCTTGGCCTTGTGCGCGGTTTTGTATTTGGCGAGCGCGTCCTTGATCTGGCCTGAGGGCGCGTTGTCGTCCAGCGCTTTTTGCAGGGCCTCTTCTTCCGGGCTGGGCGTGCCAAACATTCCGCCGCGTCCTCCGCCGGGCCCGCCCTGACCGCCACCCTGGCCGCCGCCACGGTTGCGACCGAACATGCGGCCCAGTCCGCCGCCGCCGACCTCCCGGCGCGCGTCGTTCACTTTCTGCACGAGAGGCTCCACGGCGCTCCAGTCGGTGTCGTTGGTGAAGCCAAGTTGTTCGCGGATGTTGTCCATCATGCGTTGTTGGAACTGGGCGGGATCAAAATTTCCACCCGGGCCACCCTGGCCGCCGCGCCGACGACCGCCGCCCTGACCTTGGCCACCCTGGTCGCCGCCATTGCCACCGTTGTTGTCCTGGGCTTGCAGGCTAGCAACCCCGAGGCACAGCGCGGCAGTGAGGCCGCAGACTTTTAGAATTTGTTTTAGTTTCATGGATCTATTCCTCTCGCAGTTTTATTTTTTGGTTTAATTATGTGCTGCGAGACTGCACTCAAGTGCGCCCGCAGGTAATGCGAGAACACAGCCTTGCAAGGTCTGTGCCAGTCAAAAACACCTGTTTCATTGGGAATCCTTCCACCCACTCTGCGCAATTGCTGCCCAGCCAGCGCGGCTTGCGCAGATTTTGCGCGAGCCGGGACATCGAGCGAGATCCTTCAACCGCCAGGCGCTTGACCACCCCGCCCCCGGAACCCCTCACCGAGCGGTTTCAGCGGATCGATTTTATTCTGCTTAACCTGCCCCGGCTTTCGCCGATAAAAAATGAGAAAACAGTTTAAACAGTCACCTAACAATTAAATTACGCGCCATGGGTTTATTTGATTCCATCAAGAAAGCGGCGACCGCAAAAGCTCCGAGTGACAACACCTCCGTTCTGTCGGCGCCGCACACCGCCAGAAACCCCGCTCCCGCGCCGGGCAGCCAGCCGGCTCCGTTCTCCGCCGCATCAGGCATCAGCGTGCCATCCCCGGCCAACCCCAGGCAGGTGCTCTTCGTGGGCGGGGACGAAACCTGGCTGGGCCAGGTCGAACGCGATCTGGCCTGTCTCCAGCCCAACTGGAAATGCGCCCGCGCCGCCGATTCTTCGGAAGCCTTGGAAAAATGGGCCGCCGGCACATTCGACACCCTGATTCTGGACGCCAAAGTTGCCGACGGCGCGAAGCTGCTCAAAGCGCTGGAAAAGGAACTGGAACACGGCATCGTTCTCGTGCGCTGCCAGACGCTGGATCGCGCCGCCAGCACGCAATGGAAAGGCTGCGGGGCCTCGCTGGTAGCCGAAGACAGCGACGCCGCGATGCTCGTTTCCAGCATCAAACGCAGCGTCTGCATCCGCGACTGGATGGGGAATGCCGCCATCAAAAGCCTGGTCACCCAAATCCGGAAACTGCCCGCCCAACCCAAGCTCCACACCCAGGTGACGGACGAGCTGCAATCGGAGAGCGGTTCGATGGACGTGGTCGGCAGGCTTATCTCACAGGAGCCGGTCATGTCCGCCAAAATCATGCAGGTGGTGAACTCCGCCTTCTTCGGCCTCACCCGCGAAATTAGCGACCCCACCGAATGTGTCATGGTGCTCGGGGCGGAGCGCATCAAGGCGTTGATTCTGCTCGCGGGCGTTTTCTCCCAGTATGCCTCCTCGAAGTGTCCGGGCTTTGCTCCCGAACCCGTCTGGGGCCACAGCATCCAGGTCGGCGCCTACGCGCGGGCCATCGCGCTGGCCGAGACCAAGAACGCGCGCACCGCCGAGGCCGCGTTCACCGCCGGCCTGCTCCACGACATTGGCAAACTGGTGCTGGCCGGCAATCTGCCTGAAATGTACGACACGGTGCAGCGACTCAAAGTCAGCAAACAAATCACCACCCGCGAAGCGGAACTGGAAATCCTCGGCACCTCGCACGCTGAACTCGGCGCGTGCCTGCTCGCCACCTGGGGGCTGCCGCTGCCGATTCTCGAGGCCATCGCGTGGCACCACGAACCCTCGCGCTCCAAGGAAAAAGGTTTTTCCCTCCTCGCCGCCGTGCATGCGGCCAACGTGTTCGCGCACGAAGACAAAGCTGGCGATGCGCAGCATCCCCCGGTTGACATCGCCTACCTCATGCTGGCGGGCATGGGCGACTGCCGCAACCGCTGGCGGGAATTTTGCGGGCTGGCGCCCAAGGCGCAGCCTGAAACCTCAGAACAGCAACTGCTCCACCGGATCGAGTCCAAGGAAAATTAGGCCGGGACGTTTCCCCCAGCCGCAGACGGATTTTCCGGAGGGCTGGCCACTGGAAGATCGCCGACCCCACCCTTCAGGCGGACGGACCCAACGCTTCCTCAATCCGGATTGTCCTTGAGCCAGTCCGTCATCTTCGCTTTCCACTTGGGCCAGTCGGCGCCAAAATCTTCGTCCAGAAACAGCGAGAGCATGTCCTTGGCCTCGTCGGCTTTCGGGTGATTGGCCGTTTGAGCAACTTCGAGGAGATAGGGCAGCTTCAACGAATTGGGCCGGTTCAACACATCGGCGAGCAGCACATCCAGCGTGTCGTCCGCCAGCGCGGGGTCTTTGAGCAGTTCGCCCAGCCGCGAATAATCCTCGTCGCTGACCAGGTTGGACAGGTGCTGCGCCACTTCGGATTTGGATTCGTCAGGCACATGGGGAAACAGCGCGAAGAGCTGCCGGACCTTGTTCGTGTCGTCCGTTTCCGCGCCCAAGATTTCATCCACTTTTTCCTCCCAGTTGGTGAGGATGCCGGAAACCGCGTCCGCCGGCCGGGTGGTTTCGGCTGGATTGGCCTCCGGATTCGGGTCCGACGAACCATGGGAGGGCGGCGTGCGGACTTGAGCCGGGCCGGAGCCATGGGGTTCCGAAGTGGTCGCCGGGCCGGCGGCGGCGGGCCGGGATTTGAGCGACTTCCCGCCCGCCAGCCAGCCGATCAGCCCGCCGATGACAAGGACGCCGGCAATGATGCCGAGCACGAGAAAGATCTTTGAAAATTTTTGCATTTTGATTCGGTTGCGGAAACAGTTTCATCAGTTTGCGCCGGGAATCAATTTTTTTCGCCGGCCCGGCTCCGTCACGGCTGCGGCTGGTCGCTGCGACCCAGCCGCGCTCCGGGCCAATGCCTCAGCCTTGAAACTGCAGTTCGTACAATCTCTGGTAAACCCCGCCGCGCTGAAGAAGTTCCGCGTGCGTGCCGGTCTCCACGATCCGGCCCTCGCTCATCACCACGATCACGTCCGCCTTCTGGATGGTGGAGAGCCGGTGCGCGATGCAGATGGTGGTGCGGCCGACCATGAGCTTGTCCAGCTCCGCCTGGACGACGCGTTCGGATTCCGTGTCGAGCGCGCTGGTGGCCTCGTCGAGCACGAGGATCGGCGCGTTTCGCAGAATGGCGCGGGCGATGGAAATGCGCTGCTTCTGGCCGCCGGAGACGTTGACGCCTTTTTCCCCGACGTTGGAGTCGTAACCTTTGGGCTTTTGGATGATGAACTCGTGGGCGTTGGCGAACTTGGCGGCGGCCTCGATTTCGGCGTCCGTCGCGCCGGGCCGGCCGAGGGCGATGTTGCTGCGAATCGTCTCGTTGAAGAGGATGGTTTCCTGCGTGACGAGCGCGATCTGGTTGCGCAGATCCTTGGTCGTCACCTGCCGGATGTCGGTACCGCCGATGCGGATGGCACCGCGCTGCGGGTCGTAAAAGCGCAGGAGCAGATTGGTCATGGTGGTCTTGCCTGAGCCACTGCTGCCGACGAGCGCGACGAGCTGGCCCGCCTTGACCGTGAGATTGATGCCGCGCAGCACGGGTTTTTCGCCGTAATCAAAGTCCACATGGTCAAAGTGGATGTCAGCATTCCGCGCGACAAGCGTCACGGGGTTGGGCGGGTCTTGGATGTCGCTCTTGGTTTCAAGCAGTTGAAACACGCGTTCGCTCGCAGCTTCAGCCTGGTGCAATTGGTTGTGCAGCCGGGTGAGCGCCTTGATGGAGGGATAGAGCATGACGATGCTCAGAATGAAGCCCATGAAATCACCCTGGCTCGGGCGCTCTTTCAACGGGAGGCCCTCGAAATAAATCAGGACCAGGGCGACGCCGACGGCGGCGAGAAATTCCATGAGCTGGCTGGGAATTTCATTGGCGCGCAGCACGCGCATGGAATGGCCAATGAACTTGCGCGTGGTGGTCTTGAACTGGCTGATGACGGTGTCTTCCAGATTGTAGGCCTTGATGATGCGGTTGCCGGTGAAGGATTCATGCATCAGTTTGCTCAGTTCGGAACTGCGGCCCTGAACTTCGCGGGCGGAACGGCGGACCTTGCGCCCGAAAATAATCATGGGCACCGCGCAGACCGGCATGACAATCAGCGAAACGAGAATGAGTTTGGGCGACAAGGCTAGTTGGATGCCCAGCAGCACGAGAATGGTGATCGGGTCTTTGAAGATGGAGGCGAAGGAATTGCCGATGATCGTATTGAGCATCCCCGTGTCGCTCGTGACTCGGGAGATCATTTCGCCCGTGCTGGTGCGGCTGAAAAAACTCAGCGACAGGTTTTGCAGGTGGCCGAAGAGCTTGGTGCGGATGTCCGCCACGGCATTGGCGGCGACCCAGTTGGTCAGATAAACACTCAGGTAGCCCAGCAGCACCCGGCACAGCATGATCGCGGGGATGAAGCTGAACAGCAGCATCCAGCCCGTGTGCGTGGCGGGCGCCTTTAACTCGGGCACGTGGGCGCTCAGGAACTTCACCACACTGGGCGCGTAATGCTCCCATTTGGCGAGTTGCTCGTGGATATGGGTGGTTCCGGTCTCGCTGTAGATCAGATCCACGACCGCCTTGATGGCGAGAATGAAAAACCCGTTGGTCAGCCCGTACACAACACCGCACACCGATCCCAAGATGAATCTCGTCCGGTAGGGCCGCACGTACACCCAGAGCCGCAGCAGGAAAGTCTTCATTTGCGGGCGGAGTATGTTGCCCGCGCGGGGAGGATGGCGAGATTTTTGTGCGGCCCCCGTTCAGAATTTATTCGCCTGCCACCCGCGCCTTCGCCATAGTTGCCGCGATGAAATCAATGACGGGCTATGGCCGCGGGGATTGTTCGCAGGACGGATTCAAAATCACCGTCGAACTCAGCTCGGTGAACCGCAAGCAGTCGGAAATCTCCATCAATCTCCCGCGCGAGATGGAGATGCTCGAGGCGCAGATCCGCGACACGATCAACCGCCACATCGCGCGCGGCCGCCTGACGGTGCGCGTCTCGCTGCACGCCGGCGCGGGCAACCTCTCGGCGCGCATGCACCTCAACGCGCCGCTCGCCAAGGCCTACGCCCGCGAGCTTGGCAAGCTGGCCAAGGAGCTCAAGCTCTCCGGTGGAGTGACGCTGGACCAGATCGTGCGGGCGCCGGGCGTGTTCCAGACCGACGAGGAAATCGCGGAGACTGAAGATTTCTGGCCGGCCGTGGAGAAGGCGCTGAACAAGGCGCTGGCCACGCTGGTGAAAATGCGCGTGCGCGAGGGCGAGCACCTTGCGAAAGACCTGGCCGAACGCATCGGCATCATGCGCCGGGCCGTCAAAACCGTGCAACAAAACGCCGCCCAGGTGGCGGATCGCTATCGGGAACAACTCATCGCCCGCATCAAAAGCGCGGGCCTCGACACCCCCGTCGCCGACGATGACCGGTTGATCAAGGAGGTGGTTTACTTTGCCGACCGTTCCGACATCACCGAGGAATTGACCCGGTTGCAAAGCCACTTTCAACAGTTCGACGACAGCCTCAAATCCAAGGAGCCGGTGGGCCGCACGCTGGACTTTCTCGCGCAGGAGATGAACCGCGAGATCAACACCGTCGGCTCCAAGGCCAATGACAGCCTGATCTCGCGCGAAGTCGTGACGCTGAAAACAGAGCTCGAAAAATTCCGCGAACAGGCCATGAACGTCGAATGAAAACCGGAAACCCGAAACCCGATGCCCGCGACGGTGCCGCCGACCTTCGCCCGCTGCTGATCGTCATCTCCGCGCCCTCGGGCGGCGGCAAGACCACGCTCTGCCAGCAGCTGCTCGCAGCCCGCCCCAACATGTCCCGCGCCATCACCTGCACGACGCGCGAACCCCGCTCCGACGAAACGGACGGCGAGGATTATTACTTCCTGGATGCGGGAAGCTTTCTCAAGCGCGTGCAGGCCGGCAACTTTCTCGAGCACGCCACGGTCTACGGCCAAAGCTATGGCACGCTGAAGTCCGAAGTGCTCGGCAAGCTCCGGCATGGCCACGACGTGCTGCTCAACATTGACGTGCAGGGCGCGGCCACCGTCCGCGAAGCCGCGCTGTCCGACCCGGAGTTGAAACGCTCGCTCGTCTCCATTTTCATGACCCCGCCCACGGCCGAAATCCTGGAAGCCCGCCTCCGCAAACGCGGGACCGACGCCGAGGCGACCATCCAAAAGCGCCTCGCCGTGGCGCGGCAGGAGGTCGCCCAATGGAAAAACTTTGATTATCTTCTGCTCAGTGAAAGCATCCCGTCCGACGTGCGCCAGGCGCAGGCGATCATTGAAGCGGAAAAACTAAGGACCCAGCGGGCGAGCGCGCCGGAGTTTTGAAACGCGTTGCGTGAATCCTGAGCGGAGCTGCTGTTCGCGTTTCACGCATCCCCTTGCAGGCGCAACCAATATGAGCAAAGCAATGAACATTGTCCTCGGTGTCACCGGCTCCATCGCCGCGCATCGCGCGGCCGATCTCACCAGCCTGCTGACCAAGCGGGGGGCCAGTGTCCACGTGGTGATGACTGCCGACGCGCAGCGGTTCATCACGCCACTGCCGTTCAAGACGCTGTCGCGCCACCCCGTCGTGACGGATTTGTACGACGAGGAAGAGGGCTGGCAGCCCACCCACATCAGGCTGGCCGACGAGGCGAATCTCCTGCTCATCGCCCCCGCGACCGCCAACGTGCTTGCCAAGCTGGCGCACGGGCTGGCCGACGACGCGCTGACGTGCATCGCCTTGGCGCTGAATCCCAAGGCGAAAATTCTCGTCGCGCCCGCCATGAACGGCAAGATGTGGCTGCATCCGGCCACGCAGGCCAATGTCGCCACATTGAAAAAGCGCGGCGTCAAATTCATCGGCCCCGAGACCGGGATGCTCGCCTGCGGCTACGAGGGAATCGGCCGGTTGTGGCCGGTGGAAAAAATTGCGGAGCAGGCGTTGAAATTTTGACGCGGCCGGACCGTTCTGCGCCGCACCGTTGGACCGCCCATGAAACTCATCGAGTGGGAGCACATCAAAGGGCTGCGCCACATGTTCGCCCCGGGCCGGCATGAGCCGGCGCAACAGGCGTCGCGCATCGTGGCCATGCAGCTCCACATCGTCTTTCCCGCCAAGGCCGGAGTGGTCGCTGTGGTGCTTTACTATCTGTGGTGGTCTGACGATGCCCCCACCCCGCACACCGTTTACCTGAAGTTGCTGCAAAATCTTTTCTTCATCTACATCCTGTCTAATGCGGTGATGGCCGTGTTCTTCATTCTGTCCCGGCATTTTCCCGCCGGATTATTCAAGTGGCTGGTCTTCACGCTGGGCTTGCTGGACGGCCTGTTCATGGCCGGACTCGTCTTCCGCACGGGCGGCTTTGAAAGCATCGCCTTCTGGGTTTTCCCCGGATTGATCGTGCTCAACGCGCTGAGCATCCCGCTGGCCATGCCGCAAATCGTGCTCAACCTCTGCCTCAGCCTTTTTTATGCAAGCGCGGGCATTCTCGCGGCCAACATCAGCGACACCCAGTCGGCCATGCAGGATCTGCCCAAGCGGGCAACCTCCAATCGTCTGCCCGCGGACGCCGCTCCCAAACCCCCGACCAACCAACCTTCAGAACTGGCCCGCATGCGCCGGCCGCTCTGGCCGGCGCATGAGCAGGCCCAGATCGCCCACGATGAAACCGGCCAAGACCCGCCCGCAGTCGAGACGGTCGTCCTGCGCGTGGTGCTGCTGTGGTTTCTGACGGCCTGCTGTTATGCCCTGCAAGTGCTGGCGGAACGGCAGCGCCGCCTGGAGGAGGAGGCGCACGAGATCGGCTTGCGCCAGGGCCAGCTCCGTTCGGCCGGCCGGCTCGCCGCCGAGTTCGCGCACCAGATCAAAAACCCGCTCGCCATCATCAACAACGCCTCGTTCTCGCTGCGTCGCGGATTGGCGGAAGGCCGCAGCGACAACGCCAAACATCTCCAGATCATCTCCGAGGAAATCGAGCGCGCGGACAAGATCGTCACCCAGATCATGGGCTACGCGCAGTTGAACGAGGGACAGATCGAGAAATTGAACCTCGCCCACGAGTTGAGCCTGGCCGTGGCGCAGGTGTTTCCGCTGGCGGCGGACTTCCCGGTCAAGATCGAATGTCGCTGCGACCCCGATCTGCCCCTGCTGTTCATGCAGCGGAATCATCTGGAGGAAATCCTGGTGAACATCCTGCAAAACGCCCGCGACGCGCTCGGCCAGGCCGGCGGCAAAATTGCCGCCAGCGCCCGGCGGCTCACGGAAAATCTGATCGAGATCTCCATCAGCAACAACGGCCCGGAGATTCCCGCCGACAAGCTGGAAAGAATTTTTGAAGCCCACTACACCACCAAGGACAAGGGCACCGGCCTGGGCCTGGCCATCGTCAAACACAACGTCGAGCTGTACGCCGGCACCATCCGCGCCGAATCGAAGCTTGGAAAGGGCGTCCGGTTTGTTTTAGTGTTCCCCGCGAAAACCGTGATCAACCCGGATCAACATTCGAATCCGCAATGAGACTGCCGCTGCCGCCTGTGCTCATCGTGGATGATGAGAAGAACATGCGCCTGTCGCTGCAAACCCTGCTGGCCGACGAGGGCTACACCGCGCAAGCGGTGGATTCCGCCGAGACCGCGCTGCTGCTGCTCGCGCGCGAGGAGTTTTTCATGGTCATCACCGACGCCCGGCTGGGCGGCATGAACGGCTATGAGTTTTTGACCCGGCTCCACCGTCTGCGGCCGCAGCTTCCCGCGCTGATGATCACGGCGTACGCCACGCCCAAGCTTGCCGTGGAGGCCATCAAGGCGGGGGCCATTGATTACGTCGCCAAGCCCTACGCCCCCGAGGAGCTGCTCCACGCGGTCGGTCGCTGCGCTGAACGCTTCCGCTTGTTGCGGGAGAACGCCACGCTGCGCGCCCGCGCCAGCGAAGCCGCCCACCTCGAGGACATCGTGGGGGAAGCGCCCAAGCTGCGCGAGCTGCGCGAGCTGATCCGCACCGTCGCGCCGACCGACGCCCGCGTGCTGGTGCTGGGCGAAAGCGGCACCGGCAAAGAGCTCGTCGCCGGCGCGATCCACAGCCTGAGCCACCGCCGCAATGCAAGCTACGTGCGCATCAACTGCGCGGCCATTCCCGAGACGCTCCTCGAGAGCGAATTGTTCGGCCACGAAAAAGGCGCGTTCACCGGCGCGCTCAAACAAAAACCCGGCCGGGTGGAGGAAGCGGACGGCGGGACGATCTTCCTCGACGAGATCGCCGACATGAGCCGGCCCCTCCAGGCCAAACTGTTGCGCTTCCTGGAGGACGGCAGCTTCACCCGTGTCGGCGGCACCCAGGAACTGCGCGTCAACGTCCGCCTGATTGCCGCCACCAACCGCGACATCGTCCAGGCCATCCGGGAGGACGCCTTTCGCGAGGACCTGTTTCACCGCCTCAATGTCGTGCAGTTCCGCCTGCCGCCGTTGCGCGATCGCGGCGACGACGTGCTGCTGCTAGCCGGGCATTTTCTCCAACACTTCAACGCCGGCATGAACAAGCCGGTCAAAAACATTTCGAGCGCCGCCGGCCAGAAGCTTTCCCGGCACCACTGGCCCGGCAACGTGCGCGAGCTCAAGAACGTCATCGAACGCGCACTCATCTTGGAAACCACGCAGGAGATCCAGGCGACGAGCCTGCCGGACTTCCAGATCGAAACCCAGTTGCACAAGGCCGAACTGCCCGCCGTGACCGGGAAGGAATCCCTGGATGAAATCGTCGCGCAGTTCGAGCGCGAACTCATCAACCGCCTGCTGGAAAAAAACGGCTTCAACCTGAACAAGACCGCCGAACAGTTGAAAATCAGCCGCCACGCCCTCCGTTACCGGATGCAGCGCCTGAACATTCAACTGGCCGACGACGCCGATGACCGGACGACGTCCGCCAAGGAGGCTTCCTGATGCCACCGCTCCCGATCTTTTTTGCCGCTGATCTTTTGGGAAAGCTGCAGACCTGGCGGGTCAGGATGCGCGGCGACTTTTACCTGCTGGTGTTTGTCGGGGCGTTCCTGCTGGTCACGCTCTGCGCCTTCGCCTGGGCCTTGGTGTTTCGCAAACAACCGCACCGCCATCGTCACCATCATCACCACCCCGACCCGGTGGCGGCGGCACCGCGGGACGAGTCTTCCGGCAAAGGGGCTCATTCCCGGCGCCGCCACAAACATCAGCGCAAAGAGCACCGTCCCGTCAATCCCACCCTGGCGGAAACCGGCGGCCTGCCCGCCAAGCGCGACGACCACACGCCGCCCAAGTCGCACCTCTGACCATGCAAGAAAGCCAGGCCATCACCAAAAAAAGCGCCTCCAACCTCGCGCTCGCGTTTGTGCTGCTGCCCAAGCCGAAACGCGACGCCATGTCCGCGCTCTACGCCTTCTGCCGCGAGGTGGACGATGTGGCCGACGAGGATTCTGTCCCGGTGGCAACGCGCCGCGAGCAGCTCGCCGCCTGGCGCACCGACATTCAGCGCGCTTGCGGCAGCGAGACGCCGCGCTTCGTCGTCAACCGCGAGTTCCAGCCCGTCATTCGCGAATGTCATCTGCCCTTCACGCTGTTCGATGAATTGATCAAGGGTTGCGAGATGGACCTCGACACCACGCGCTACGAAACCTACGAGCAGCTGGAACTCTATTGCTATCGCGTCGCCTCGGTCGTCGGCCTGTTGAGCATTGAAATCTTCGGCTATAAAAATCCTGCGTGCCGCGACTACGCGATTTATCTCGGCAAGGCGCTGCAACTGACGAACATTTTGCGCGATGTCCGCACCGACGCCAAGCGTGGCCGGATTTATCTGCCGTTGTCCGAGTTGAAAAATTTCAATGTGACCGAGGCGGAAATTCTCCGGCACCAATACTCCGAACGCTTTCGCGCGCTCGCCGCCAGCGTGGCCGCGCGCGCGAAACATTTTTACCAGCTCGCCCAGCAGACGCTGCCCGCCGAGGACCGTCGCTCCATGATTGCCGCCGAACTGATGGGCTCGGTTTATTGGCGGTTGCTGCAAAAACTGGAGCGTCGAGAGTTCAATGTGCTGGGCCCGAAACTCACGCGCTTGAACAAGGCGCAGAAAATCCTGCTCATCTTCCGGACCTGGCTCCGGCTCGCGGCTGGCGTCATGTCGCCGAACTATGGAACGCCCTGACCGCCTCCGCCTCATTGTTAATGCCGATGACTTCGGACGCTCCCGCTCCATCAATGAGGCCGTCATCCGCGCGCATCGCGAAGGCATCCTGACCACCGCGAGCCTGATGGTGAACGAACCGTCCTGCGCCGACGCCGTCACGCTTGCCAGGGAAAATCCCAAGCTGGGCGTGGGATTGCATCTGACTTTGTTGATGGGCCATTCGGCATTGCCTCACGAAAAAATTCCCGGCCTGGTCAACGCTCAGAGCGAGTTCAGCAACAGCCCGGTGGGCGTGGGTTTCCGCTATTTTTTCCAGCGCGGTTTGCGCGAGCAATTGCGCGCGGAAATCCACGCGCAGTTCAAAAACTTCCGCGCCACCGGTCTGACGCTGGACCATGTGAACGGCCACCTGCACATGCACCTGCATCCGCTGGTGTTTCGCATCCTGATGGAAGATGCCGAGGCGTTGGGCATCCGCCATCTGCGGCTGACGCGCGATTGCTTCGACCGCAGCCGGCGCATGGCGAGCGGACGCTGGTTTTATCGCGCCTCGCACGCTATGATTTACGAACGGCTTTCAGCGCGCGCCCGCGAACCGTTGCGTCAGCGCGGCATCAAGCACACGCAAATCTCCTTCGGCCTGCTGCAGGATTCACACGTGGACGAGAGCTATATTTTAAAGCTGCTGCCGGAACTTCCGCCGGGCGATGCGGAGCTTTACTCGCATCCGTCGCTCGACAAATTCAAGCACGAGTTCGAAGCCCTGATCAGCCCGCGCGTGAAAGAGGAAATCGCGCGGCGTGGCATCAAGCTGATTCGTTACCAGGATTTGTAGAACGGCGCGTAAGCTTGATGAGGTAGCGTTCGGTGCGCTTGCGCCGAACAACCGGCCCGTTCAGGGCCGGAACTTGGTCAAAGGACTTCGTGCGTCCGCCAAAAAATTGCGCCGCTCTGCGCGGCGCTTGGTCGGCGCAAGCGCACCGACCCTACCTCAACGGGCAGGCTTCGTGGGCGTCCACTCGTTCAAACTTTTCTCGTCGCGTTCCGGCGCGGGTCCGAGTTGCAATAGCTCCATCGCCTCGCCGATCAGATAAAGTGACCCGGCGATGACGACGAAGGGTTCGTTCGCGGTTTTCCCCAATGCTACCGACAATGAAGCGCAACTCGCGACGGATGCCCGCGAATTTTCCTGCCGGCAAATCTCCGCCAGCCCGGATGGCGCGGCGGTGCGTTCGCTTTTCACCGGCACGAGGAAAATTTTCGCGGCGAGCGGCGCGAGGATGCGACACATCGCCCGGCAATTTTTGTCACCGAGAATGCCGAGGATGAGCGTTGGAGCGCCGGTCTCGGACCCGGCGTGTTTCTTACCGTCCCGAGCCGGGTCGGAGACCGGCGCTCCGGCTTGCAACGCGGTTCGCAAAACCTCCGCGCCTTCCGCGTTGTGCGCGCCGTCCAACAAAATTTTCTGACCCGACGGACGCGTGACGAGTTGCATCCGTCCCGGCCAGTTCACCTTCGATAAACCGTCGCGGATTTGTTTTTCGCTGACAGGAATTTGGGTTTGCAACACTTCGACGGTGGCGAGCGCGAGCGCCGCGTTTACTCGCTGATGTTCGCCGGGCAAAGGTAGGACGGGCATCTTGCCCGCCCTGGACAGGCTGGAAGCCTGTCCTACTTTGGTGATCGGCGCGTTTTGCTCCGCTGCGATTCGTTCAATTACCTTCAATGCACCGCCAGTCGCCGCCGTCGTCACCAGCACGCCGGGCTTGATAATGCCCGCCTTCTCCGCCGCGATTTTTTCCAGCGTGTCGCCAAGCCATTGCTGATGATCCCGGCCGATGTTTGTGATGGCGCTCGCCAGCGGCGTGACAATGTTCGTGGCGTCGAGCCGCCCACCCAGGCCGGTTTCCCAGATCACCAGATCGCACTTCTGTTCCGCGAAATAGCGCAGCGCCATCACTGTCACGACTTCAAAAAAGGTCGGATGCTGGTCGTTTGGAAATTCCGTGATCGCCGGTTTGATTTCCTCGACCAAGCGCGCCAGGTCCGCCTCGCCGATTAGTTGGCGATTGACCTGAATCCGTTCGCGAAACGAAACCAAATGCGGCGAGGTAAACAACCCCACGCGCAAACCCGCCGCGCGATAAATGCTTTCGAGCATTGCGCACGTCGAGCCTTTGCCGTTGGTGCCGGCGACGTGGATGAAGCGGAGCTTGTCCTGTGGATTTCCAACGCTGGCGGCAAGCTGGTGGGCGGTTTCCAGACCGAACCGCGCGCCGAACACCTGAAGGCCGTTGAGAAATTCAACGGCCTGGCGGTAGGCTTCGTGGCTGGCCAAGGTTTCGGACATGAGCGTCCAACTACTTTATTTCTCGTGGTCGCCGCACGACCACTTCGATCTGTGCCTTATTCTTGGCGATGGTGTTTGCGGGCAGGATGCCGCGCCAGTTCACGCCGGGATAAATCACCGCGCCGCGGCCGATGATGCTGCCGGGATTGAGCACCGTATTGCAGCCGATGTCGCAGCCGTCGCCGAGCAGCGCGCCGAATTTCCGCAACCCGGTGTCGCGCGGCACGCCGTCCACTTCCATGGTCACGTTGCCCTTGAGCGATTTGACGTTCGACAAGATCGAACCCGCGCCCATGTGCGCCTTGTAGCCGAGAATGGAATCGCCGACGTAATTGAAGTGCGGCACCTGGCAGCCGTTGAAGAGCAGCGCGTTCTTGAACTCGCAGGAATTCCCGACCACGCAGCCGTCACCGATGATGACGCCTTCGCGCAGGTAGGCGTTGTGACGGATCTCGCAGTTGCGCCCGATGATGGCCGGGCCTTTGATCATCACGCCGTCTTCCAGCACCGTGCCTTCGCCGATAAAAACATCCTTGCCGATGAACGCGCGGCCTTCGCAACGGTTGTGCAGGCCGGGCTTCAGGCTCGCGGCGAGGTAGGGCGAAATCTTTTTCAAAGCCTCCCAGGCAAATTCGCAGCCGTCGAAAATCGCGGCGTGTTCCGTTTGCGAAAGGTCAAATAGCTCGGCTGGTTTGAACATGGCGGCAGGTTAGCGCGGTTTGCTTTTTTTGGAACTGCTTTTTTGAAAGGTAGCGTTTGTCGCGCTGCGACAAACAAGCGCCGCGTGCAGCGGTGCAGCAGATTAACTGGCGACTCGCGGACGTGCTTTCAGCACCACCTCGTGTTTCACCTCGAGGTCGCCCGCTTTGCGCGGGCGCAGTCGTCGCAGCGCGACGACTGCTACCACCCGAAACCGCGCTGGAGTAATGCGCCGGAATCGTGGAAGATTGGGCCGAATGAAAGATGACCCAATGTCCGCGCGCCTCATGGCCGCCGCCGAATTGCTCGAGCAGGTCGCGGGCAATCGTGCGTTGCTGGCGGCGATGTCGGTCGAGGATCGGACACGGCTGCTCAAGGCGGCGGGCGATATTTATTGCCCGGATGTCAGCCAGCGCCGGCGATTGGTGAAAGCCAGTTCACGGGAGCGCAAGGCCGCGAAATTGCATCGTGACCAGAGCGTGCTTTCCGAAACCGGCATCCGCGCGCTGCGGCGCAAGCCCGTCTTCACGACACCGAACCTGCCGCCGCCGCCGGAGATTGAACCGCAGGAAGTCAAAGACGACGCTGACTTCCGCGAAGTCGTCGAGCCGCAGAACTGTTACATCTGTAAGAAGGATTATTCGACGATCCACCATTTCTACGACCAGCTTTGTCCGCCGTGCGCCGAGCTGAATTTCCGCAAGCGCACTGAACTCGCCGACTTGGGCGGGCGCGTTGCATTACTCACCGGCGGGCGCGTGAAGATTGGGTATCAGGCCGGCATCAAGCTGCTCCGCGCCGGGGCGCAGCTCATCGTCGCCACGCGTTTTCCGCGCGACTCGGCGGCGCGCTACGCGGCCGAGCCGGACTTTGCCGAGTGGGGACATCGCCTGGAAATTTTCGGGCTCGACCTGCGCCACACGCCGAGCGTGGAGGCGTTCTGCCGGCACTTGATGAAGACCCGCACGCGCTTGGATTTCATCATCAACAACGCATGTCAGACCGTTCGTCGCCCGCCGGATTTTTACGAACACATGATGGCGAACGAGCACGGCGCGCTGAGCGATCTGCCGGAGAAAGTCCGCCACCTTCTCGGCGCGTACGAGGGGTTGCGCGGTTACAGCATGTTGCCAGAGGGCGGTTCAACGCCGGCCCTGCTCGATCAGAAAATTTCCGAGGTCGCGGGGCTGACGCACGCGGCGGCGTTGTCGCAGGTGCCGTTGCTGCCGGAGGAACTCGCGGCGCAGAAGGATTTGTTTCCCGAAGGCCGGCTTGACCAGGATTTGCAGCAGGTGGATTTGCGCGAACGCAATTCGTGGCGGTTGATGATGGCGGAAGTTCCGTCCGTGGAATTGCTCGAAGTGCATCTGGTCAACGCCATCGCGCCGTTCATCCTGAACGCGCGGCTCAAGCCGCTGATGCTCCGCTCGCCGGAACGCGACAAGCACATCGTCAACGTCTCCGCCGTGGAAGGGCAGTTCTACCGCAAGTTCAAGACGACGCGGCATCCGCACACGAACATGGCCAAGGCCGCGCTCAACATGATGACGCGCACCTCGGCGGCGGATTATCACGCGGACGGCATCCACATGAACGCGGTGGACACGGGCTGGGTGACAGACGAAGATCCGGCGCACATCGCCACGCGCAAGGTGGCCGAGCACCGGTTCCATCCGCCGCTGGACATTGTGGACGGCGCGGCGCGGATCGTGGATCCGATCATCGCGGGGATCAACTCAGGCCATCACGTCTGGGGAAAATTTCTCAAGGACTACGTGCCGACGGATTGGTGAATGGATGGCGCATCAAGCCTGTTGCTGACCCATCGGCGCACAGCGTCGGCGCCTGGTTCGGCAGGCGCACTTCAGTGAGCGACGACCACGCCCGTCACGGCAACCCGCGGGTCAGCCCTCTGTCCGCATATCCCGTCGGATGCTTGAGATGCCACGCCCACGCGGTCGCGACGATGTCCTCCAGCTTTGGAAACCGCGGCTGCCAACCGAGTTCACGGATCGCCTTGTCGGCGGCGGCCACGAGGCGGGGCGGATCGCCGGGCCGACGCGGCTTTTCAATCGCGGGAATTTTTTTGCCGGTCACTTTTTCACACGTCTCGATCACCTGGCGGACGGAGTAGCCGTCGCCGTTGCCCAGATTGTAGAAACCGCTCTTGCCGGGCGTTAAGCCGAGCATGTGCGCCTGTGCCAGATCCCGGATGTGGATGTAATCGCGGATGCAGGTGCCGTCGGGCGTGGGATAATCCGTGCCATAAATCTCGCAATGCGTCTTCTGGCCGAGCGCAACCTGCAGCACGTTGGGGATGATGTGCGTCTCGATGCGATGATGCTCGCCGAACTTCTCGCTCGCGCCGGCGGCGTTGAAATAGCGGAAGGCGATGAAGTCCAGCTTGTGAATCTCGTGATACCAGGTCAGGACCTTCTCGAACATCAGCTTGGATTCGCCGTAGGGATTGATCGGGCGCTGCGGCAGGTCCTCGGTCATCGGCACGCGCTCGGGCGGGCCGTAGGTCGCGCAGGTGGAGCTGAACACAAATTTCCGCACGCCGCATTCCACGGCGGCGTCCGCCAGCTTGAGCGCGTTGACGAGGTTGTTGTGGAAATATTTTTTCGGATTGGTCATGGACTCGCCGACCAGCGCGCTGGCGGCGAAGTGCAGGATGGCGTCGGGCTTGGCAAACTGGACGGCGGCCAGGATGTCGCCCTCCTGCTCGGGCTTGGCGAAAATAAATTTTGCGCGGGCATCCACCGCCGAGCGATGGCCCTCGGTGAGATTGTCATAGACCGTGACGGCGTGTCCGGCGTTGAGGAGTTCTTCCGTGCAAACGGAACCGATGTAGCCGGCGCCGCCGGTGACGAAAACGTTCATGCCAGAGGATTAGGAAGGCCGCCTGAAAGTTCAATGAAAAAGGCCGGAGGGTTCTCCTGCGGATAATCGGCCGGGGTTTAACAACGCCAGCCCAATGGCTCTGACGATCACTCCTTGGACGCCACGGCGTCGGCCTACCTGGCGTCGAAATTGAATTCGATCTGTGTGCGCGAGCGCGTCTGGATGTTGTAGATTTCCAGCTGCTCCAACTGCCATTCGCCGTTGACCTTCTTGAATTTCTTGGTGTCGAATTCCTTGAGCAGCTTGTTTTGCGCGTCGTAGGCTTCCGCATGAAGGACGCCCCGGCTCTCATCGTCAATCCAGGAAACCACGCGGGAGTAGGCGTTGGTGGCGGGCTGGGGGTTGATGCTTTCAAGGACGCGGCACAGGCGGGTCTTGCGCAGTTCGCTCCTCAAGATTTTTTGCTCCGGCCAGTGGAAAAATTCCAGTCCAAGATCAGCAAGCCAGAAGTCCGAACCGGCGAAGGCTGTCATGGCAGCATTTTCCGTGGAGCAACTCAGCCTGCCGCCCGTTCCACTCGGGCCGCTGAGTTCATATTGATTTTTCTGTCCGGCCGAACGCTGGATGTTCAACGTCCATTCTACTGAATTCGTGAAATTGGAATCCGCCGCCGAACCGACCTGGTAGGAGGTCGTCCAGTTCGTGGGCGTGATGCGGGTTTGAAACCGCAGCGGCAACGCTTTGCGGGCACCTTGGGAATTCCGGAGCTTCAAGAGTCCGACGTTGGCAAAATCCTGCGCCGGCTTTTGGGCGAGGATTTCCGCCGCCAGTTCCCGGCCTTGCTTCGAGGCTTCCAGCGGATCCAGCAGCTTGACTTGCGGCGGCGGTTCAGCGAACCCGGCCAGCAACATGACGCCGCACAAAAGCAGGAGCCGTGAAATCATTTTGCACGCAGGGTCAGGGGCAGCAGCTCCGCGATGTGGCGGACAAAATGCACCGTCAGCTTCTTGCGCACCTCTTCCGGCACCTCCGACCAGTCGTTGCGGTTTTGCTCCGGCAGGACAATGTGCTTGATGCCGAAGCGGGACGCGGCGAGGACTTTTTCCTTGATGCCGCCGACGCGCAGCACGCGGCCGCGCAGGCTGATTTCGCCGGTCATCGAGAAATCCGACCGCACGCAACGACCGGTCAGCAGCGACGCGAGGGCGACGAGCATCGTGACGCCCGCGCTCGGCCCGTCCTTGGGGGTTGCGCCGGCCGGGACATGCACGTGAATGTCGAACTTGGCGAAATCCGACATGTCAACGCCCAGCGCCTTGGACTGGCTGCGCAGGTAGCTGAGCGCCGTCTGGGCGCTCTCCTTCATCACGTCGCCGAGCGAGCCGGTGAGGAGCAGGCCGCCTTTGCCGGGCATGCGCGTCGCCTCGATGAACAAGACTTCGCCGCCCACGGGCGTCCAGGCCATGCCGGTCGCGATGCCGATCTCCTTGATCGACTCGGCGGTTTCGGAAACAAACCGCGCCGCGCCCAGCAGATCCTTCAGCGATTCCGGCGTCATCTCGAGCGGCTTCTTGGACGCGCCGTTGCTGACGATCTTGCGGGTGGCCTTGCGGGTGAGCGAGGCGATCTCGCGTTCGAGCTGCCGCACCCCGGCTTCGCGGGTGTAGTCGTGGATCACGGCGCGCAGCGTGGCGTCCGGGATTTTGACTTCGCCCTTTTTCAATCCGTGTTCCTCTAGTTGTCGCGGCACGAGGTAGCGCTTGGCGATCTGCAATTTCTCGGTTTCGGTGTAGCTGGGCAGCTCGATGATTTCCAGGCGGTCGCGCAGGGCGGCGTGGATGGGATCCAGCCAGTTGGCGGTGGTGATGAAGAGCACGCGTGAAAGGTCAAATGGCAGATCAAGATAGTAGTCCGAGAAAGTGCTGTTTTGCGCGGGGTCGAGCACCTCGAGCAGCGCCGAGGCGGGATCGCCGCGAAAGTCCGCGCCGATCTTGTCCAGTTCGTCCAGTAGGATGACCGGGTTGCGGCTTTCCACGCGGCGCAAGGTCTGGATAATGCGACCCGGGAGCGCGCCGACATAGGTGCGGCGGTGGCCGCGGATTTCCGCCTCGTCGCGCATGCCGCCGAGCGAGATGCGGGCGAACTTGCGGCCCAGCGCGTCGGCCACGCTTTTGCCGAGCGAGGTTTTGCCGACGCCGGGCGGGCCCACCAGGCAGAGGATGGGGCCCTTGATTTGTTTGCGGCGCTTGATGACGGCCAGGAATTCGAGCAGCCGGTCCTTGACCTTGGCGAGTCCGAAATGCTGCTCGTTCAAAATCCGCTCGGCCGCCTCCAGGTCCAGCTTGTCCTCGGTCTCCTTTTCCCAGGGCAGGTTGAGGATCCAATCGAGGTAATGCCGCATGACGCCGTATTCGGCGGCGGCAGGCGGCGTCTGCTGGAGACGTTCGAGCTCCTGCACCGCCACCTTTTTCACCTCCACCGGCAGCACCGCACGTTCGACCCGGTCGCGCAGGGTGGTGAGTTCGGCGGAGTTGGAATCGGTTTCACCAAGCTCGCGCTGGATGGCGCGGAGCTGTTCGCGCAGGAAGAAGTCCCGCTGGGTTTTAGAGATGGACGTGGCGACGTCGGTCTGGATTTTGGAACTGAGCGAGAGGACTTCATGCTCGCGGCTAAGCATCGGCAGCAGAAAGCTGAGCCGTTCCCGGACCGAGGTCAGCTCCAGCAGCTTCTGCCGCTCCTCCAGGCCGAGATTCAGATTGGCGGCGATCAGGTCCGTGAAATGGCCGGGATCCTCGGTGTTGAGCGCGGCGATTTTGATCTGATCCGACAGCGCGGGTGACAGCTTGATGATCTCCTGAAACTGCGTCTGCGCATTGCGCATCATGGCGGAGAGTTCGACCGAGTCCTCCTTCTCGTCCTTCAGGAGTTCAAATTTGGCCGTGAGGTAGGGATCGGCGTCGGTGTACGGCCCGAGGCGGATGCGCCAAAGCCCCTCGACGAGCACGCGGACGGTGTTGTCGGGAAACTTCAACATTTTGAGCAACCGGGCCGCGCAGCCGACCTCGTGCATTTCGCCCGGCGCAGGATTTTCCGCCTCGGGATTGCGCTGCAAAACGACCCCCAGCAGCCGATCCCCGCTGACCACGTCGTCAATGAGCTTGATGCTCTGGGCCGTCTCGACCAGCAATGGCGCGACCATGCCGGGGAAAATGACGATGTCCGAAAGGCCAAGGATGGGCAGCGTCTGCGGCAGGGATTGGGCCGAAACGCGGGCAGGCGCCTCCGGGTCCCCGGAATTGCCGAGGATGCTGATAAATTCTGTATCGGGTGAACTCATGGTTGAGTCAGGCTACTAAGTTGGAGGTCGGGGCCCGGAAAAGGATCCAAGATAGATTTAAATTCCCTTGGCAACAAACACCTTGGAAGTCTTGCCGTGCCCCTGGGTCAGGGGCACGTCAATTCGCAGAAAGCCGTTGACGTACGCGGCCTTGGCCTGGCTCAAATCGTAGCCGGAAGGCAGTTCCAGCGAGGTTTCAAAAGGACCGTAGCTGATGGCCATCTGCAGGAAGCTGCACTTGGGAGCCCGGCAACCATCCGGGCGATGTCCACTGATGCGGAGCCGGTGGCCTTCCACGGTGATCTCCAGATTCTCGCTGCGCATCCCGGCCAGTTCGACCTTGATGACAAGGCCGCTCTCGGTGGAGTAGACGTCGGTGTTGGGGTTCCACTGCGCCTTGGCCGCACCCTCGAGCGGGCCCGAAGCGTGGGTTACGAAATGCAGGGAGGAACTTACTTTGCACATGGCCATTGTTGGGTCGAAATTATCTCAAGGTTGTGGTTGGCGCAAGCGCTCTATTCCATTTTCACAATAATCTCAGACGGCCCGCCCTTTCGTTTGCGATAGATCACCGAATGTTGCGGCCTGGCCTGTCGGCTGCCGCTGCAGCCGCAATGCGTGTCCCGCGCAAAGCTGAACTTGGGGCGATGCAGTTTGGCCCGCAGAAACAGTGCGGCGGTGGTTGCAACAATCAAAAGGGATATCCCTTGCTGCCAGTTCATGTCGGCAAGATAACCTCAAACGCACGCCCCGCAACCAGTGATTTTGGGGCCGGCGAATAATCTCGAGGGCCGGCGACCGGTACTCGTGCAGGCCACTGCGAATTAAAACTTTGAACCCCGGCGGCCAAATCTTAAAATCCCGCACATGACCAGACCGGTTTTTTGCAGCACCCACCGGGTGATTTACTCTGAATGCACCGTCGGCAACCATGTTTACCATGCGCGCTATCTCGACCTGCTCGAAACCGCGCGCGGCGAATTCTTCCGCCAGCTCGGCCCGCCGCTGCTCGGGTGGCAGGAGCAGGACGTGATTTTTCCCATCATCGAGTGCCGCCTCCGCTTCAAATCGCCGGCACGCTACGATGACGTGCTGACTCTGGAGGTCTGGCCGTCGGCGGTGGAAAAAATCCGGCTCAACTTCGCCCATCGCATTTTGAACCAGCACCAGACGCTGATCCTTGAAGCCGAAACCTTCCACGTCTGCACCGGGTTGAACGAAAAACCGAAGCGTCTGCCGGGCGAACTGGCGGCGAAGCTGCAGCCGTATCTGCGCCCTGCGGAATCACCCGCTTGACCCGTTGCGTCTTCTTGCTTCAACTCGCCGCTTCCGGTAGCGTCCGCACCGATTATGGCATATCTGAACGACAATTATTTGAAACTGAAAGCCGGCTACCTCTTCCCCGAAATTGGCCGCCGCGTGAAAGCCTTCTGCGACGCGAATCCGGAGGCTGCCAAACGCCTCATTCGTTGCGGCATCGGCGACGTGACCGAACCGCTGCCGCCGGCGGTCGTCACCGCGATGCACAAGGCCGTGGATGAAATGGCCGCGCGCGATTCCTTCAAGGGCTACGGCCCGGAACAGGGCTACGAATGGCTGCGGCACGCCATTGCTCAAAATGATTTTCGCGACAAGGGCCTCGACGTGGCGGACGACGAGATTTTTGTCAGCGACGGCTCGAAGTGCGATTGCGGCAACATCCTCGACATCCTCGGCGCGAAAAACAAAATCGCCATCAGCGATCCGGTTTATCCCGTCTATGTGGACACCAACGTCATGGCCGGCCACACCGGCGACGCCAACGATGCGGGTGCGTACGCGAAACTGGTTTATCTGCCCTGCAAACCCAGCAACGGCTTCATTCCCCAGCCGCCGAAGAAACATGTGGACGTGATTTACCTTTGCTCGCCGAACAATCCGACCGGCGCCGCCGCCACGCGCGAACAACTTGAGGCCTGGGTGAACTACGCGCTCGAACACAAGTCCGTCATTCTCTTTGATGCCGCCTACGAGGCTTACATCACCGAGCCGGGCCTCCCGCATTCCATCTACGAAATTCCCGGCGCGCGCAATTGCGCCATCGAGTTCCGCAGCTTTTCCAAGAACGGCGGCTTCACCGGCACTCGCTGCGCCTACATCGTGGTGCCCAAGTCCCTCAACGCGCAAACGAAGGCCGGCGAGTTCAAGCCGCTGCATCCGCTCTGGTCCCGCCGCATGAGCACCAAGTTCAACGGCGTTTCCTACGTCGTCCAGCGCGCGGCGGAAGCGCTGTATTCCCCCGACGGCAAGGCGCAGGTGCAGGCGCTGATCGAACATTATCTTGGCAACGCCGCCGTGCTGCGCAAGGGCGCGAAGAAGGCCGGCCTGAAAGTGTTCGGCGGCGTCAACGCCCCATACATCTGGGTGCGCACTCCCAAGGGCGTGACGAGTTGGCAGGCGTTCGACAAAATCCTGGGCGACGCCAACGTGGTCATCACGCCCGGCAGCGGTTTCGGCTCGAAAGGCGAAGGCTTCTTCCGCATCAGCGCCTTCAACAGCCGCGCCAACGCCGAGGAGGTCGCGCGGCGTTTGCAGGAATTGAAGTGGTGAGGGCCTTGAGTTGGAACTCGTCGCGTTGCGACGAGTGGCGCCGCGTTTAGCGGCGCAATTTGATCACCCGCGACACAGTGGAGGAAAAAATCCTGCTGCTGCAAAACCGCAAACGCGAGATCATCCAGGCGACCATCGGCGGCGAAGAGGAATTCGCGGCGGCTTTGAACTGGGATGAGATTCAGAAGCTGCTGACGTGAAGCCTTAATGGTTCAGGAAAGCTTGCCCAATCGCTTCAGCTCTTCGAGAAATGCAATGTCCGATTGATCCTGCGGACGGTTCGCCGCTTGCTTGGAAGCCAGCAGATGGATTCCCGAAAGACATTTAACCGGAGTTCCAGTCTCTGTCTTCCGAATGACCGCCGCCTTCTCCGCTTCATCAAAACGCGGCACGCCGGGGAGTCCAAGATGAAATTGCACCACACCCCAGCGCGTCTGATAGGTTTGGATGAAGTTTTCCCCCTGAGCACCCAGTGGAACAACCGGCAAATCCAATTCCTCCCCCAGCGCTTCATTGAGCTTGGAAAAATTTACCTCGTCACGCGGCGGAATGAAGAAATCCCAGTCCATGGAAAATCTCGGCATCCCAGCCAGCCGCATCGCCTGGCCACCGACCAGCAGGTAACGAATGCCCGCAGCGTTGAAGGCGAGAAGCAGTTCGTTCATTTCGCGGGTGCCAGTTGAGCCAATTGCAACAGCACCGAGCGCTTCCACTCGTTCATTTCGGCGTGGGAGGAAAACCGCCGGCTCTTGAAACCCGGCAGGCGTGGCGCGGCAGGCGCGGGAACGACGCGTGGGTTTTCCGCCCAGAATCGTTGCTTAGCATTGTAATCGTCGGTGACCTTCATGCGCTTATTCCGGACAGGCAAAGGGTATCCCGATCATTCGCAAAAGACAATCGTGCGGTTTTGAAGGGCTGAGAAATCTTTGCCCGCTTGGGATGATAATATTCGCGAACGGGTCCGCCAGCACAGCCAGCCACAATGATTGCCAGCACGATAATGGCGAGTAGGTTTTTATTTTTCATACAACGACACAAGCGCACCGAGCGATTCAAACCTCACCCCTTGCCCACCTTGGCTAGCAGCGGGAATTTTTCCGGGTGCGTGATGCGTTCCAAATCCAAGTCCACATCGAGTTCGGGCCAGTAGAGATGTTCGCCGTGGAGGAGTTCGACCTTGAACAGTTGCGCGAGCGTGGCCGTGCGGAACCACGGAAAGTCGTCGAAGCCCAGGAAATATTCCCGGTCCGCCACCATCAGCCAGAAACCGTGGACGGAGATGTTCAGCACTTCAGGTGTTGAAATGTTTGTTCCAAGATTCCCGGATTTCATTTTGTCGTTCCTCAACAATGCGTTTCAGTTCGTTCAATTCCGTCGGGCTGATGCCTTTATTGACGGCCAGTTCAATCTGAGGTTCGAGCCAGAATTTCGCCTCGCCGTCCGGCGAAATCACATGCACATGCAAGCGTGGTTCCTCGCGCGAGAAGAAATAAAAACGGTAGTTGCGATACCGAAAAATGGTCGGACTCACACGCAAACGGTAGCAAACTTCCCAGGGCGGTTCAACCTAGCAATTCGCCTGCGTCACGTTTCCCGAGGGCGTGGCACCGCCCTGCCTCCGGAGTGCGGCTGTGTCCCGCGCTGAGCGGGATCAGCCGCAGCGGCTTCGCAAAGAGTAACGCGTCAAAAGAATCCGAAGCGCTTGCGACTTTCATCCGTGCTGCGGCTGGTCGCGGCGACACAGCCGCGCTCCTTTCCCGATCACGTCAGGCTGTCAATCCTGCGCAGCTTCAACACCGGTTCCTCAAGCTTCCGCGATTCAACCAGGTCCACTTCAAACTCCGCTACCCAGTCGTTGTTTTCCTCCGGGTCCACGAGCATTTGCTGCACGCGCCAGGTTTTCTTGTCCTCGGACGGCGTGACGTAGGTGTGGCGGGCGTTGCGCGCATTCGGATCGAGGCAGATGTATTTGTGATCGGCGTGATAGACATCGAGCGTTTGTTTGAATCGTTCTGCCGTCCACGGCTGGCCGTCGGCATCCAGCGGCGACGCGAAGTTCGTCAGGGCGGTTTCAAAATCGCCGATCACCAGGCCGCGCAGAAACGTAAAGACGCGGTGACGAATCGTGGCCGTGAAGGCTTTCGCGTCGCGCGTGATGTCCTTGTCCGCTTCCTCCCAGCCGGGCGGACGGACTTCCTTGGTCTCGGCGCGTTGATAAGTGGGGTCGCGCAACTTCTCCCATTCGTCGAGCAGGCTGGAATCAATCTGGCGGATCATCGTGCCGAGATAAATTTCCATTTCGCGGACGACGTCGTTCTTCGCCGCGTCGGGCACGGTCTGGGAAAGCACTTTGAAAACGCGGTTCAGGTAACGCAGCAAGACGCCTTCGGCCCGCTGCAATTCATAGTCGCGGATGTAGTCGGAGAACGACCGGAACGACTCGAACATTTCGCGTGCGATGGATTTCGGGCGGATGTTTTCCTGGCCCACCCACGGATGGCGCGCGGCAAAGGCGTTGAAGGTGTCATAGACAAAGTCGCGGTTGGGCTTGGGGTATTCACACTTCTCCAACTCCTCCATGCGCGCGTCGTATTCCACGCCTTCCATCTTCATCTCGGCCATCTTTTGATCCTTCACGCGGTCGAGCTGCTTGCGGAGAATGATGTCCGGGTTTTCGACGATGGATTCGACGAGCGTGAGCAAGACGAGAGCGAAATCCGGCGCGTTCGGATCCATCAATGGAATCGTATCCAACAGATAAAGCGACAACGCCTGGTCCATCGAGAAATCTTCCTGCAACTCGACGTTCACGCGGAGCTTGCGCTGGCCGTCGGTAGGGCCGCGCTGCTGCGCGGCCTCGATTTTCGTTTGCTCGTCGCTTTGGCCGACCGGCAGGTCGGCCCTACCGGCGGGACGCGGATTGATGAACTCCACGATCTTCCGATCCAGCAGCGAACGAAACAATTGCCACGCCCGCGCGATATGCGCCTGCTTTTGCCGGGGCGTCTCGTGACAATCGCGGATAAGTTTCTGCATCGCACGGCAGCCGTCGCCGCGTCGGCTGAGGACGTTCAGCAGCATGCCGTGTGAAACTTGAAAGCGGGAAACCAACCGTTCCGGGGGCGCGACGATGAGGCGTGCGAAAGTATTTTTGTCCCAGTTGACGAAATTCTTTTCCGGCGGCTGACGCTTCACGGTCTTCTTGCCGGACGACGCGGCCTTGCCGGCGAGCTTAAGATTTTCAATAACGTGTTCGGGTGCCTGTGCCACCACCCAGCCACGATCATCAAAACCTTTCCGCCCGGCGCGTCCGCTGATTTGATGAAAATCGCGCGCGGTCAGGATGACGGTTTTCTGTCCGTCGAACTTGCACAGCCGCGTGAAGAGCACAGTACGGATCGGCACATTGACGCCGACGCCGAGTGTGTCCGTGCCGCAAATAACTTTCAGCAAACCGCGTTGCGCGAGTTGCTCGACCAGCACGCGGTACTTCGGCAGCAACCCGGCGTGATGCAATCCGATGCCGTGTCGCAGCCACTTCTTGATGTCGGGCCCGTACGGACTGGAGAACTTGACCCCTTCCAGTTCACTGGCGATGGCGGCTTTTTCCTCACGCGAGCAGACGTTGATGCTGGTGAAATCCTGCGCGCTCTGGGCGGCTTCCAGTTGCGTAAAGTGGACGACATACACCGGTGCGCGTTGGTCCGCGATCAGGCTTTCCAAAGTTTTGGCCAGCGGCAATTCCGAATACTCGTGCGACAGCGGCACGGGTCTATCCGTGGAGGCAACTGTCACCGTCGCGCGCCCGGTGAGCCGCGTGAGATCTGCCTCAAAGAACGTGGTGTCGCCAAGTGTGGCGGACATCAGAAGAAATCTAGCCTTGGGCAAAGTCAGTAACGGGATTTGCCACGCCACGCCACGTTCGCGGTCGGCGTAGTAATGAAATTCGTCCATGACCACATCCTGAACATTCGCGGCCGCGCCTTCACGCAACGCGATGTTCGCCAGAATTTCCGCCGTGCAGCAGAGGATGGGCGCATCGTGATTCACCGTGCCGTCGCCGGTGCTGAGGCCGACGTTGTCCGGGCCGAACTCACGGCAGAGTGCCATGAACTTTTCGTTCACCAACGCCTTGATCGGACAGGTGTAGATCGAACGCCGACCGTGAGCGATGGCCTGAAAGTGCAGCGCGGTGGCGACAAGCGACTTGCCAGAGCCGGTGGGCGTGTTGAGAATGACGTTCTTCTCCTCAAACAGTTCGAGGATGGCCGCCTCCTGCGCCGGATAAAGCGACAGCTTGCGCGCCTCGACGTATTCAAGGAAGCGTCCAAGCAAGGCGTCGTTGCCGAGCTGCTCGTTGCGCGGAAGGAGTTGGTCGAGCGTGATGGTCACAGGGTTGGGACTGTAATGGCTAGGTGCAGAGATTCAAAGCTCTCCGACAAATCCCTGCTGCCGCAATGCCTCGAACAAAACCAGCGCCACGCAGTTCGACAGGTTCAACGATCGGGCCTGGTCATTGAACATCGGGATGCGCAGCCAGCGCTCGCGGTTTTCTTCCAGAATCTGCTTGGGCAAGCCCGCTGTCTCGCGACCGAATACGAGATAATCGTCAGCGGAAAATTTCACGTCCGAGTAAAGTCGAGGGCCGTCGGACTCGACAAACCACAACCGCGCACCTGCGGGCAGGCCCTGGCAAAACGTGGTCCAACTTTTCCAGCGATGCCAGGTGACGTACTGCCAGTAATCCATCCCGGCGCGCTTGAGCTGCGCGTCGTCCAACTTGAAGCCGAACGGCTCGATCAAGTGCAACGTTGATTTCGTCGCAGCGCAGAGGCGGGCAACGTTGCCGGTGTTCGGCGGGATTTCCGGTTCGAGCAGGACGATGTTCATGACTTCTGGCGTCGGGCCGGCAGCGGCTTTTGGTAAAAAACTTTCTGCAACACCAGTCCGTGCGCCGGCGCGCTCATGCCAGCGGTGCGACGATCTTTTTTTGCCAGCATGGCTTTGACCTGCTCCGGCGGAAATTTACCAAAGCCGACCTGCACCAACGTCCCGACGATGCCCCGGCACATGCGGTAGAGGAAGCCTTCACCCTCAATCGTGAAGGTGTAGAGATGTCCGCTCTTGGAAATGTCACAGCGCGTCAAGCGGCGCGTGGTGGTGCCTGCTTCGTAATCGGTTTTGGCGGTGAAGGATTGGAAATCGTGTTCGCCCGGAAAGGCCTTGGACGCAGCGCGCATCTTCTTCAAGTCCAGCTTGCGGGTGACATGCCAGGCGGACTTTTGCAGCAGGGGATTCATCGCGTGATGATTCCAGACGTAATAGCGGTATTGCTTTCCGCTGGCGTGGAAGCGCGCGTGAAAATCTTTGGGCGCACGGACGGAGGATTGCACACGCACATCGGCCGGCAGCCAGGCGTTGAGCGCGAGAGCAACGCGGCGGGCGGACAATTTCGCCTCGGCACGTGGAACTTCAAAGTGCGCGACCATTCCGAGCGCGTGGACGCCGGTGTCGGTGCGACTGGAACTGTGAAGCCGCGGAGCACTGGGATAAAGTTTGGCCAGCGCACCCTCGACCTTTTCCTGGACGCCCAGGCCCACCTTCTGCAACTGCCAGCCCTGGTAGGCCGTGCCGTCGTAGGCGATGGTCAGTTTGTATTTGAGCGTGTCCATGAGTGATGCATGAAACGTGAAACGTGAAACGTGATTGGTCCTTCACGTTTCACGCATCACGTTTCATTGCGCCAGACTGTCCAAGTAGCTTTGGAGAAAAATCGCCGCGGCGGTCTGATCCACCTTCTCCTTCCTTTGGTTGCGGCGGACGCCGGCGGAAATCAGAAACTTCTGCGCCTGCGTGGTGGTAAGGCGTTCGTCCCACATTTTAATTGGCACGGCAAATTTCGTATGCAGCACAGCCGCGAATTCCTGGACCTTCAACGCCGCCGGACCATAGCTGCCGTCCATGTTGCGCGGCATGCCGAGCAGGATCAGCTCGACTTCCTTTTCGCGGAGAAGTTCCTTGAGTCTTTCAAAGAGGCCCTCCACCGGTTCAGCCGGGATGTACTCCAGTGGATGAGCGATCATTTTCAATTCATCGCTGACCGCGACCCCAACCCGTTTTGTACCATGATCCAAAGCAAGAATGCGCATGGACACATTGCTTCAAATTTGCCGGGCAAAGGCAATAACCGTTTGGAGCCAGGTGGCCGTTGTCGCGCTGCGACAACGCTCGCCTGCGCCGCGCTGGCGACCCGGCGCGTGGTTCAGGACGCATGATCTGGCGCAAACGTTGCACCGCTGAACGCGGCGCTGACTCCTCGCAGCGCGAGGCGTGCTGCCAGCGCCCCCCGTTTGACAGTGCGGTTGCCTGCGGCATACTGCCGGCGATCAGCATGCAAAGCTTATTGAGCCAATCCACTTCACGAATGCCGGCGGCCCTCGCTGCCGGATCAGGCCGGCGGCGTGCCTTCACGCTCATCGAACTGCTGGTCGTCATCGCAATCATTGCCATCCTTGCCGCCCTGTTGCTGCCGGCACTTAATCGCGCCAAGCAACTGGCCCGGCGCACGTCCTGCCTCTCGCAGTTAAAACAGCAAGGCGTCGCCTGGCGCTTGTTTCTGGATGACAACAGCGGACGCTTTCCCGACCGGCGTGATTTGAAAAATTCCCTGCCCGGCGGCTACAAACCCTGGGCGTCCTGGCCGGCCAGCGATCCGCGGGCCGGCTGGGCCGCGCTGGTGTTGAGCAATCAACTCGCCGCCGTCTCGGTCTGGGTCTGCCCCGCCGCGCAACTGGCCTCCTTTGCCCTCGCCGACCAGACCTTCCAGGCCACCGGCCCGGCCGCCGATGCGTCGGTCGTCCGCTATTGGATGTGGCGCTTTGATCGTCCAGATGACCCCATCCCGGAGGATGATTTTTGGGGGCGCACGGAGGAGGAGTCCGTGACGCACCTGCGCGGTTCCGGCAACACCACCGTCGGCGTGGTGACCGGGCCGGCGAATGTGGAATTGACCGTGGATGTTTATTTTCCCAACTCCATCGCCGCCGTGACCGCCGAGCTAAAAGGTCGCACTGCGCATCCCGGCGGCCGCAACCGGCTCATGATGGACGACCATGTGGAATTCACGCGCGACGCCCGCACACCTTCGAATTAAGCCCCCGCCATGAAGCAAAACTCAAACGCCAAAACGCCGCGCGGCGCGGCCGCGACCCAAGGAGCGCGGACTGCTGAGTCCGCGGGTTTCGGCGGCGCGGGCGGATTCACGCGGACTCGGCGGTCCGCGCTCCGTTTCGATTAACTCCAGTCGTCGATGGAACTCCGCGATTTTGCCGAGCAGGTTTTGTTTGCCACCACGCTGGAGGAAAAACTCCGCTGTCCGACCGGCCTCACTGACGACCACCCCGGCCCGCCGCTCATCACCCCCGCCGCGCCGGGCCGCCCGGCGGAACTGCGCTTCAAACCGCCGGTTTCCGGCAAGGCGGAATTTCCCGGACTGCACCAGTTGGAAAACAAAACGGAACGCGGCCGGCTGCTGCACTTCTTTGCCAACCACGAACTGCTGGCCACGGAACTGATGGCGCTCGTGCTTTTAAAATTTCCGGAGGCGCCCGCCGCTTTTCGCAAGGGATTATTGCAGACCCTCAAGGATGAGCAGGAGCACACGCGGCTTTACATTGAACGGATGCGGGCCTGCGGCATCGAGTTCGGCGAGCTGCCCGTGAGCGGGTATTTCTGGCGGTGTGTTTCGCCGATGGAGAATCCGATGGATTACGTCGCCAGCCTGAGCCTCACGTTTGAACAGGCGAATCTGGATTTCGCCCGCCACTTCGCGCGCGGCTTCGCGGCGGTGGGCGACAGTGATACGGCTAGGCTGCTGGAGAAAATTTACCGCGACGAAATCGGCCATGTCGCCTACGGCTTGAAATGGTTCCGCCGCTGGAAGCAGCCGGGGGAAAGTGACTGGGACGCCTTTTGTCGCACGCTGAAATTCCCGCTCTCGCCGCAGCGCGCCAAGGGTTTTACGCTGAACGTGGAAGGACGTCGCGCCGCAGGACTCGAGCCGGAGTTCATCGCGCAGTTGAACGTCTATTCGCAATCCAAGGGTCGCACGCCCAGCGTGTTTGTTTTCAATCCGTTTGCCGAGGGGCGGATCGGGGAGGGAAAAACTTTCAACGCGAACAAGCATCAGCTTCAACTCGCGCGCGATCTGGAAAACCTGCCGCAGTTTTTGTGTCGGCAGGATGACGTGGTGCTGGTGGGACGGAGGCCTTCCGTGGAATTTTTGAGCGCCATCAAGGAGGCGGGCTTCGCGCTGCCGGAGTTTGTGGAGTTGGCAACAGCCTCTGCGATTGTTGCAAACTCATCGCCCATGCACTCAGAGGTGGGGCGCGTCACTCCGTGCGCGCCGGGGTTCAACTTCGCGGCGGGCGGCGC
>JANPGB010000306.1:0-39436 GCA_031423695.1 Verrucomicrobiota bacterium | reverse complement strand
GAGATTCAGGAATACGTCATCAAGCCGTTGTTGCGCACTGTGCCGGGCATTGCGGAGATCAACGGCACGGGCGGTTACGAAAAGCAATTCGTCATTCAACCCAAGCCCGATGCGCTCACGGCGGCGGGTTTGACCTTTAGTGAGCTCGCCGATCTCGTCGCGCAGAATGTCCAGAACGCGGGCGGCGGCATCATCACACGCGGCGGACAGCAGTTGACCGTGCGCGCCGTAAGCCGCGTGCAAACCATCGAAGATTTGGCGAACCTGCCGTTGAAGTTCGGTGCGGGCATCAAGCCGTTGCTCGTGTCAGATGTGGCCGAAGTGAAGATCGGGACGAAGTTCCGCACCGGCGCGGCCACACTCAATGGCCGCGAAACCGTCATCGGCACAACAATGATGCTCACCGGTCAAAACAGCCGTGAGGTTTCGCATCGCGTCAAAGCGAGACTCGGGGAAATCCAGACCAAGCTTCCTGCGGGCGTCGAGATTCAAACTGAATACGACCGCTCGGAACTGGTGGGTCGCACCATCGGCACAGTGGAGAAAAATCTTTTCGAGGGCGCACTGCTCGTCGTCGCCGTCCTGTTGTTGTTGCTCGGCAACTGGCGCGCTTCGCTCATCGTCGCGTGTGCGATTCCGCTGGCGTTTCTGTTTGCGCTCACCGGCATGGCGCGGTTCGGCATCTCCGGCAATCTGATGAGTCTTGGTGCGATTGATTTTGGTCTCATCATTGATGGCGCGGTCGTCATCGTGGAAAACATCGTGCGCCAGCTTGGACAACGGCAACATCAGCTTGGCCGTGCGCTCACGACCGAGGAACGTGCCCACGTCGTTCTCGCCGCGAGCAAGCAAGTTGGCTCGCCGATGTTCTTTGGTGTGGTCATCATCACCGTCGTCTATATCCCGATCCTCGCGTTGACGGGCATCGAAGGGAAAATGTTTCATCCCATGGCGCTCACGGTGATGCTCGCACTCGGCGGCGCGCTCGTGCTGGCGCTCACGCTCATGCCGGTGCTGTGTTCGTTTCTTTTGCGCGGAAAAGTCTCTGAAGAAGACAACGCGCTCATCCGTTTCGCCAAGCGGCTTTACGAACCAACGCTGAACTTTGCATTGCGTCGTCGCGGACTTGTGGTTGGGGTTGCCATCGCGCTGTTCGCCGGATCGCTCTGGCTTTACACGCGGCTCGGCGCCGAGTTCGTGCCGCAACTGGATGAAGGCTCGATCACCGCCATGCTCTACAAGCCCGTCGGCATGAGCATCGAGGAATCCATCAACACCGACATCGAAGTGGAAAAGAAACTTTTGGCGGAGTTTCCGGAAATCACCCGCGTCTTTTCACGCATCGGCACAAGCGACATCGCCACCGACCCGATGCCTGCGAACGAGAGTGACGTTTATGTTTTCTACAAACCCATCCCGGAATGGCCGCAGACGCCGGGGCGTCCGACGACCAAAGCCGAGTTGCGCGAGCAGATCGAAGCCGCATTGAAGAAGATCAATCCCGACTACGACCTGCTGTTCGCGCAGCCGATTGAAATGCGTTTCAACGAAATGCTCGAAGGCACGAAAGCCGAGCTGGCGGTCAAAATTTTTGGCAACGACTACGACGTGCTGGAGAAACTCGCGGAGCAAACCAAGGCCATCCTCGAAAAAACTCCCGGCGTGGCGCAGGTGGAATACGAAACAGAAGGCCGCATGCCGCAGTTGCTGATGAACGTGAAGCGTGACGTGCTCCGTCGCTACAATCTGCAAGCGGGCGAAGTCAATCGCGCCGTCAACGCCGCGCTCGCCGGGCAGATCGTCGGGCAGATCGTCGAGGGCAACCGGCGATTCGACATCGCGGTGCGGATGCCCGAAGAGTTGCGCGCGGACGACGAGGAGATGAAGAAGCTCCCTCTCCGCGTCGGCGAGAACGGATTGCTGCCGCTCGGCAAAGTGGTCGAGTTTTCCACGCTCAAGACCGTCGAACCGATCCAGCGCGACGACGCTCAGCGCCGCGCCGCGCTCATGGTGAACCTCAAGACGCGCGACATCGAAGGTTTTGTTCGCGCCGCCGAGAAAACCATTCAACAAGAAGTGAAGTTGCCGGCAGGCTACTTCGTAGAATTCGGCGGACAGTTTAAAAACTTGCTGGAAGCCCGCGCGCGACTGGCAGTGGTTGTACCGTCGGCGCTGGTGTTGATTTTCGTGCTAATCTTTCTCGCATTTGGTTCGTTGCGACAGGCGTTGTTGGTTTACTCAGGTATTCCGTTGGCCGTCACGGGCGGCATCGTTGCGCTGGGGTTGCGTGGAATGCCGTTCAGCATCACGGCAGCTGTGGGTTTCATCGCGCTCACCGGCGTGGCCGTGCTCAACGGGGTTGTGTTGGTCAGCTATTTCAACCAACTGCGTGAGGATGGCAAGGACTTGCCCGCTTCGGTGATGGAAGGTTCACTCACGCGCTTGCGCCCGGTGCTGATGACTGCCGCCGTCGCCGCGCTGGGTTTCGTGCCTATGGCATTGGCAACCGGCGCAGGCGCGGAAGTCCAACGCCCGCTGGCCACCGTCGTCATTGGTGGAATCATCAGTTCCACATTCCTGACATTGGTGTTACTGCCGGTGCTGTATGCGTGGGTGGAGAAAAATACCAAGGCACAGCCGCCGCGCAAAACGAATGCCAGGTGACGCTTGAGCCTGCCGAAGGCAGGCTGGGACGGCATTTGCACTTCACTCACTTGGGCGCGGCGGGCGTTGGCGACATGTTCAAAAAGCCATTGTCCGCCAGCCAGTCGGCAAGGCGTTGCGGCCAGCCGTGGATGGAAGCGAGCTTAGAGCGGGATCCAAGATTGAAGCCGTGGCCGCCTTTGGAATAGAGGTGGACTTCCACCGGGCGTTTCGCGGCGCGATATTTTTCAAGCTGTGCAATCACCGGGCCGACATGGCTGTGGTCATCGTTGGCCACCAGAAAAAATGCGGGCGGCGCGTCGGCGGGAATTTCTCCGGCGGGAACTCCCAGCGGGCCGGGGTAGATCGCAATCTGGAAATCCGTCTGGCAATTCACGCGGTCAATCGCGTCGGTTGCATTCGTGTCGCCTTCCGGCGGACTGTAAACGAGCAGCGCGGCCACTTCACCTCCGGCGGAGAAACCGCAAACACCGATGCGATTTGTGTCGAGGTTCCACTCCGCCGCACGGCTGCGGATCAGTCGCATCGCGCGCTGTGCGTCCTGGCGCGGGTGGATTTGCAACGAGTAGGGCGAATTGGTTTCGCGCGCCAGCCGATGCTTCAACACGAACGCGGTCACGCCCAGGTCGTTGAAAAACTTTGCCGGCTCGACACCCTCGGCGGTGAACACGAGTTCGCGATGCCCGCCGCCGGGAACGATCAAAACCGCCGCCCCATTGGCTTTTTCCCTGGGCGCGGGGAAGACCGTGAGGGACGGGTTGTGGATGTTGCGCACCCAATAATCTTTCGCCTGCTCCGGTTCGTTGCGGCGCCCTTCAAAACCGGGCGCGCCTTTTTCCCAGAGCGGAATGACCTGCGATTCGGCGGTGGCGGTGAAATTGAGCGCGCAGAACAGCAACGCGCACGACGAGCGGGTGAAAACATTCATGGGGTTGGAAAATCAGATTCTCGCCAGCCGCCCGGTCGAGTCGCCGAACCGTGCCAGCCCGCTCACGCCCATGCGATCCGCCAGGCTGAGGAACAGATTCGTCGCCGGCTTTGAACCGTGCTTGATGAAGCGGCCCGGCGACAGCGTGCCGCCGCCGCCGCCGGCGAGGACGACGGGCAGGTTGGTGTGCGAGTGGCGGTTGCCATCCGAGTTGCCGCTGCCATAGACGATCATCGAGTTGTGCAGCAACGAACTGCCATCCGCGTCCTTTGCGTCCCGGAGTTTCTCAAGGAACTTGGCGAGCTGTTTTACATACCACACGTCAATGTCGGAAATTTTCCGGATCTTCTCGGCGTTGTCGAAATGGTGCGACAGGTCGTGATGGCCTTCGGGGATGCCAATCTCGGCGAACGAACGGTTGCTACCGTCGTGCGCCAGCAGCAGGGTCGCCACGCGCGTGGAATCCGTCTGGAACGCCAGCAGCAGCGTGTCGAACATGATCTGGATGTGCTCGGCGTAAGTCTGCGGAATCCCCAGCGGCGTGGCCTGCGCGGGGTCTTTCGGGTCGCCGAACTTTTCCGCGCGTTGAATCCGCGCCTCCAGCTCGCGCACGCCGGTGAGGTATTGATCCAGCTTCTCCTGGTCGCGCGGATTGAGCCGCCGCTGCATGTCCCGCGCATCCTGGACCACAAAATCTAAGATCGAACGCTGCTCGGCGCGGCGGCGTTTGAGATTTTCCGTGCGTTCACCGACCGCGCCGGCGCCGAACAACCGCTCGAACACCTGGCGCGGATTGGCCTCGGGTGTCATCGGCGTGGTCGGCGAACTCCAGGAGACGTTGTACTGGTAGGCGCAGGAATAACCGGAGTCGCACGCGCCACTGTTGCGTCCGGCGTCGCAGGTCAGTTCCAGCGACGGCAGCCGAGTCAGATGCCCGACCCCGCGCGCCATGACCTGGTCAATCGAAATGCCCGCCCGCACATCCGTGGCGCTCTTGCGCATGCGCACGCCGGTGAGAAACGTCCCGTTGGCGCGGGCGTGATCGCCGCCGCCGTCGCTGCCCGCCGTGGCGTTCAAATGTTCCAGACCGCCGAGCACCTGGATGTGCTCGCGCAAGGCGGACAGCGGCTGCAACGTGCGGCTCAGTCCAAAGTCCGCGCCCTCACCCGTGGGCCACCAGGTGGGCTGGATCGCGCCGTTGGGGAAATAAAGGAAGGCCGTGCGCAACGGCGCGCCCGTCGCGGTGGTCGCCAGTTTGCCGGCGGACGCGGCCAGCAGTTTCACCGGCGCCAAGGATTCAAACGCCGGCAGCGCGAGGCACGCGCCGAGACCGCGCAAGAAATGCCGCCGGGAAAATCCTGCGTGCCGATGCGCCCCACGGTCCGATGAGTCTGACGAATTATGTTTCATGGCTTGCTGCTGGCGTCCGCCCGTTGCTGCCCGGGTTTGGCCGGCTTCCTGGGTTCGCTTGGCGCCGCCGCCCGCATTTTCTGGAACGGCGCGGATTCCACCACACCGGCGATCAGCGCGGAGAGCCGTCCGTCCGCCGCATCAATCCGGGCCACGATCTGGTCGCTGGTCTCCAGGTCGTAATACTCCAGACCCCGGCCCAGCGCATAGATTAGCATCTTTTCCGTCACCGTGCGGTAAAAATCCTTGTAGTGATTTTTGACGAGGGCCTGCTTCAGCTCGCGGATGTTGGTGAAGCTCTCGCCGGTGATCAATTTCCCGGCCGGATCAATCGGCGCATTGAATTCCTGGTCGCGCCACATGCCCATGGCGTTGAAATTTTCCAACGCCAGGCCGAGCGGATCCATCCGGTTGTGACACGAACTGCACAGCACATTCTCGCGATGGGCGGCCAGCGTTTCGCGCAGCGTCGGCACGCGGTTGGTCACGCTCCTGGTCGCGTCTTCCAGCGGCGGAATGTCCGGCGGCGGCGGCGGCGGCGGCGTGCCGAGGACGCTGTCGAGGATGAACAGGCCGCGCTTGACGGGCGAGGTGCGCGTGGGGTTCGAGGTGACGCCGAGGGTTGTGCCCTGGGTGAGGATGCCGCCACGCGGGCTGTCGGCGGGCAGCTTCACCAAGCGCATCTCGTCGCCGAAGACGTCGGTGATGTCGTAATGTTTCGCCAGCCGCTCGTTGAGGAAAGCATAGTCGCAGTCGAGCAGCTCGAGCAGGCTGCGGTCTTCCCGCAGGAGGTAGTCGAAGGATTTTTCCGTCTCCAGCCGCATCGCGTTGCGGAGGTCTCCGGTCAGCTCGGCACGGAGCGGCTGCCGCCCGCCGCGGCGGAAGCCGGCCCGGATCGCTTTCAATTCCTCGCGCTCGGCCTCCGTGAGCTGTTCGTCGGACTTGACGTTGAGGATGGCGAAGCGCTTCCGGTTGCGGTCCCGCTCGGGGTCGAACTTTTCCTCGCGGGCCAGGACAAAGCGCGCTTCGATCGGAATGTTTTCTATGTCCCGCGCGCGCAACCACTGGCCAACGAAGTTGTGCACGAACGCCTGCGACCTTTCGTCCTTCAACAGGCGCCCCACCTGCGCGGTCAAATTTTTCCGCAGCGCACCCGCCTCGGCCAGGTGGAGCAGTTCCTCATCCGGCATGGACGACCACAGGAAATAGGAAAGGCGCGCCGCCAGGGAGAATTCGTCCACGAACGGATACGCCGCGCCGCCCGGTGATTGCTCCGCGCGCTCGTCGCGGAACAGAAATCTTGGCAACGCCAGCACCGCGACCATCGCCTGGGCCACGCCGGCTTCGAAGGTTTTTCCCGGCGCGCTATAGACGCTCTCCGCCAATCCCACGAGCCGGGCGAGCGTCTGCTCATCGGCCGGGCGGCGATAGGCGCGGCGCGCAAATCGGCGGAGCAACTCGCGCGCATAATTGCGGCGGCCTTTTGCGTCGTCGGGAATTTTCCCGGGGAAGAACTTTTCGTGGTCCTTCGGTTCCACCCAGTGTGCCGGCGCCATCGGCCCGCTCACCTTCACCGAGGTGATCTGCAGGGAGAGGGTGCGGGTCTGCTTCTCGCCCGGCGTGAGCGGCTGCAACTCGAACGACAGTTCGTGATCGCCCGCCGTCCAGTCGGTTTCGTAGTTGTAGTGATACGGCTTGCCACCCTCCCAACTGTAGTCCTCGCGCAGCAATTCCTGGCCGTCCACGCGGAAGCTCAGGCGGCACTTGTTGTAATCGAAAACATCATCCACATATTTTTCGTTGATCATCAGCGCGACGGCCAGTTGGTATTTCCCCGCGATGTCCGCCGTGAAGGTGTGCGAGACGGCGGCGGGCGTGTAATACGACAACTGCAATCCGCCGCGCCGTTTTCGGCGTCCAGCCTGGTCCTCCGCCTCCGCCTCCGCCTTGCCGCTGCTGCGGAACTGCTGCCCGGCAACGGTGCGCTCCCGCATCACCTTCGGCACTTTCGGCACGGCTTCGCGGATGATCTGATCCGCCGCCGACACATATTTTTCCAACAGCATGGGCGGCAGGGTCAGCACATCGCCGATGTTGTCGAAGCCGTGGCCGGTGTCGTCCGGCGGAAACACCGTGGCCGTGTCGAAGTCCACGCCCAGCAGGTCGCGGATGGTGTTGCGATACTCCACGCGGTTCAACCGGCGGAGTGTGACACGGCCCGGATCGGGATTCTGCGGGTCGGCGGCGAAGACCGCGCGTTTGATCCACTGCGTGATGCGTTCCTTTTCCTCCGGCGTCGGTTGGGATTTTTTTGGCGGCGGCATCAGACCGGCGCGGAGGTTTTTCAGCGCATGCAGCCACAGCTCGCGATCTTCGAGAACGGCCTGGTCGGTCTTAAATTCGTCGAAAGCGACGCTGCCCTTCTTCGCTCCGTCGGCGTGGCAATCGAAGCAATAGGTTTCCAGCAGCGGTTTGATGCTCCTCTTAAACTCCGCCGCGCCGGTCGGTTCGGAGCCAAACGCTGCCGACCCCGCCAATGCACAGCCGGCCATCATGAGGACGAAAATGTTTCGGAGCAAACTCATCTGTTTCTGGACGTCCAAGACCGGACCCGCCTGGCGGAGAACCCAAGTGCCGCGCCACGCCACCGTGCCATCCACGGGAACACATTTCTAACCCGGGCACCGCATTGTTTCAAGACAAGCCCGTGGGACGGGATTCGGGCATTCCCGTTCGCTGATGTCGGGCGGCTTCCTGTCGGGCCGCCCTTTTACACAGAAGCGCCGGAAGCTCAATCCTCTGCCTCGCGGCCCAGTTGACCAGAATGGACAAAGCGGGCGACGGGCGCACGCTCAAACAAAACAAAAAACGTGGCGGCCGCGCGGCACGCCACGTTTTGCTTTGAAGCTGGTCGTTCGGTCTAGTCGAATGCGTGACCGGCGCTGCACAGGACGTTCTTCACCTTGTGCCGCACCAGGTCTTTGACAGCCTGTCGGGCCGGGCCGAGATACTTGCGCGGATCGAATTCGCTCGGCTTTTCCGCGAACACTTTGCGAATCGCAGCGGTCATGGCGATGCGGAGGTCGGTGTCAATGTTGACCTTGGTGCAACCCACGCGGCGCGCGATTTCGATGTCGGATTCCGGCACGCCTTGCGCGTCGGGCATCTTCCCGCCGTATTTGTTGACTTCGTCCACGAGATACTTCGGCACGCTGGAGGCACCGTGCAACACGAGCGGGTAGTCGCCGAGGTTGGCTTCCATGAGCGCCTGCTTGATGAGCTTGAGGCGTTCAAGATCCAGGTGTTGTTCGCCTTTGAACTTGTAGGCGCCGTGGGAATTGCCGATGGCGATGGCCAGCGAGTCGCAGCCGGTTTCCTTGACGAATTTGACGGCCTCCTCGGGGTTCGTGTAATGGCCGCTGGCGGAATGCGCGCCGCCTTCTTCACCTTCGTCGAACTGCGCGCCGACGAGGTGGCCGAGTTCGGATTCAACAGAGCAATTATGTTTGTGCGCGTATTCGACGACCTTGCGAGTGATCTCGGCGTTCTTCTCGAACGGCTCGTGACTGGCGTCAATCATCACGCTGGTGAAACCTTCGTCAATGCACTCCTTGCACAGCTCGAACGTGTCGCCGTGATCCAGATGAACCGCGATGGGAATGTTGCTCAGGCTGACGGCGGCCTCGATGAGCTTCTTGAGGTAGACGGGGTTGGCGTATTGCCGCGCGCCCTTGGAAATCTGTAGCATCAACGGGGCTTTTTCCTCTTCGCAGGCTTCAACAATCGCCTGGATCAGCTCCATGTTGTTGACGTTGAAGGCGCCCAGGGCGTATTTGCCTTTGAGGGCTTTGGCGAACAGGTCTTTCGTGTGTGTCAGTGGCATAATTTCAATTTCAGGTTCAATGACTGCGGGAATGCAATCAGGCAGACTATACAAACCGCCGGACGGAAAGGAAAATAAAAATTGCGCGCTCAAAAGCGCCGGCGGGCCGGACAAATATTGTCCGAGCCGGGTCAATGGCCGCGGCCCGCCGCGCGCCATTTGCTTGGCGAACCGCGCCGGTTCGTGTTTAATCCGCGCGCGTGCATCGCTCCCGACTAACCCGTTTCGCCTGGCTCTCCATCGCCGCCGCGCTGGTCACCATCGCGCTGAAGACCGTGGCGTGGCGCATCACGGGGTCGGTCGGCCTGCTCTCGGACGCGATTGAGTCCGTGGTCAACTTGATCGGCGGCTTCATGGCGCTGGCGATGTTGACCGTGGCCGCGCGGCCCGCCGACGACGATCACGCCTACGGCCACAGCAAGGCGGAGTATTTCTCCAGCGGCGTCGAAGGCGGCCTGATCCTCGTGGCGGCGGTGAGCATTGCCATCGCGGCGGGGCGACGACTTCTCGCGCCAACGCCTCTGGAGGCCGTGGGGATGGGCCTGCTGGTGTCCGTCGTGGCCTCACTCGTCAACCTGATCGTCGCCCTGTTGATTCTCCGCGCGGGCCGCCAGCACAACTCCATCACGCTCGAAGCCAATGCTCATCATCTGCTCACAGATGTGTGGACTTCCATCGGCGTGGTGGCGGGCGTGGGCCTGGTCGCGTTGACGAAATGGAACTGGCTCGACCCGGTGGTGGCGCTGATCGTGGCCGCGAACATTGTCTGGACCGGTGTGGGCATCGTGCGGCGTTCCATCGCCGGTCTGATGGACATGGCGCTTTCCGCCGAAGATCTGGCCGTGGTGCGGCAGGTTCTGAAGCCGTATGAGCAGACCGGCATTCAGTTTCACGCGCTGCGTTCGCGTCAGTCCGGAGCGAAGAAATTTGTTTCCCTGCACGTGCTGGTGCCCGGCGACTGGACGGTGCAGCGCGGCCACGAACTCCTGGACAAAATCGAAGCCGCCATCCGCTTGGCCCTGCCGGAGGCGGTGGTCTTCACGCATCTCGAATCTCTCGATGATCCCGCATCGTGGGACGACGAGACCTTCGAACGCACCCAGCCGTGAACACTCCCACCCACTTCAAAGGCTGGGCCAAGCCCGGTCCGGTGCCGCCGGGACTCGGGGCTCGCGCGCTCGCGGAACCCCACGAAACACTGGATGCCATCAGCGGACATTTCCGGCTTTTTCAATTACGCGACGGCCACCGGTTTTCCACCGACGACATTTTGACGGCGTGGTATGGCACGACCTGGTGTCCGACCGCGCAAGCCGCCCTCGATCTCGGCAGCGGCATCGGCACCGTCGGCATGATTTGCGCGTGGCGGTTGCCGGGCGCGAAGTTTGTCACCGTCGAGGCGCAAAGCGAGAGCACCGCGCTCGCCAGAAAATCAGCGCGCTACAACGGCCTGACCGACCGCTACGAAATTCGCGAAGGCGATTTTCGTGAGGCCGGGATTCTCCGCCCCGAAGAAAAGTTTGATCTCATCACCGGCAGCCCGCCCTATTTCCCCCAGGGCGCGGGCGTCGAGAGCGAGCATCCGCAAAAACTCGCCTGCCGCTTCGAGCTGCGCGGCACCGTGTCCGATTATTGCGCCACGGCGTCAAAGCAGCTTGCCGCCGGCGGCTTCTTCGCGTGTGTTTTTCCGAATGACCCCCCGCAGCTCGCCCGCGTGATGGCCGGCGCCGCGGTCGCAGGGTTGGTCATCGTCCGCAAACGCCCCGTGGTCTTCCGCGAAGGCGATCCCCCGCTGGTGGCGCTGTTCGGAATGATGCGCGCGGAAGACTTGCCGGAGTGGTTCCGCAGTCAGACGTGGACGGAGCCGGAACTCGTCATCCGCGCGCGCGACGGAAAAATTCACCCGGAGTATTCGGCGGTGAAACTGGCCATCGGCTTTCCACCGTGAGCCGGGCCCAATAATAGTTTGAAACAATTTTTCCGCGCCGGCGTCTAAAGTTCCATGAAGGCGAACCGTGCATTCACATTGATTGAGCTGTTGGTGGTCATCGCCATCATTGCGATTCTTGCCTCCATGCTGCTGCCGGCGCTCTCCTCCGCCCGGCAGCGGGCGTGGACGATCCAATGCATTTCCAATCTGCATCAAATCGGCCTCGGCCTGGTGATGTACGGCGACGATGCCAGCGGACTTTACCCGGAATCGGGCGGCAGCATTCCGTGGAATGTCCTTTATCCCAAGACCAAAAATTATTCCTGGATGCAGCAGATTTTTTCCTACGTCCAGAACACGAATGTCTATCACTGTCCGGCGAACAAGCTGGTGGCGGTGGAAAAGCAATCCCCGTTCAACTACTTCAACGACGTCCGCGCCGCATACGTGGCGACGGGTGACGATGCGTCGGTGAACAACCGGCTGATTCGTTTTCCCGCGGCTTACGTGTTGTCCGGTGATACGCTTGAATTTGATCAGAGCGATGCCGACAAGGATGATTATTCGCAGAACTGCGTCGGCGGGCTGGACAACGGCTGGCCGTTCAAGGAGTGGCAGGCGCACAGCCAGGGGCAAAACCTTCTGTTCGCCGACGGCCACGCCAAATGGTACCGGGGGTACGTCTCGAACGAGATGACGTTCCGCTACGACTCCATGCACGGCTGGGAATAGGCGCGCGGTTGAAAAGGGTGCCTCCTGCTCGTCCTCAATTTCCCCGCTGACTCGAGGACGATAACGCCGTTTCGCCGCCGCTACTTCAAGAATTCCACCTTCGCGCTCAGCTCCGGCGTCAGAAACTTGTCGGGGTTGAGAATCTGCACCTTGATTTGCAGCGTGCCCTTGGCGCGGTTGGCCTCCGGCGCGATCTCCACCACATGGCCTTCATAAACCTTGTCGAGATAGGCTTCGGGACTGACGCGGCATTTTTGCCGGAGCGCAATCTTGGAGAGGTCGGCCTCGTTCAAATCAATCTCCACCTGCAAGTCCTCCGGATCGGCCACGGCGATCAAGGCCGTGCTCGGCCCTCGCGGGCCGCCGAAGCTCTGCGGCGCGACCAGTTCATTCGGATCCACCAGCTTCTCCAGCACCACGCCGTTGATCGGGGAACGGATGGTGCACCAATTCAAGTATGTTTGCGCCACCGCGCGCGCGCCTTCTGATTCCTGAAGCCCCGCCCGCGCCGCGTCCAGCGCGAGGCGCGCATGGTCCTGCGCCTCCTTCGAGGCGATGTCGGTCTTGGCCAGCTGGGTCACGCGCTCCAGATCTAGCTCCGCCTTGCCCACCGCTGCCTGGGCGTTGCCCACCGCGCCGTCGGCCTGCCGCAAACGCGCCCGGTATTCCGAGTCATCCAGCCGCACCACGACCTGTCCATTCGTGACCGAGTCGCCCTTGCGCACGCCGATCCATGTCACCACACCCATGAAACGCGGGCTGAGTTCGATGCGCTCGCGGTTGATGATGTAGCCGCTGACCGTCAGCGCCGAATCTTTGGTGGCGGCGGGCGGATCATTGGTGCTTGCCGCCACGGGCCCGACCGCCGCCGCCGCCGCGGTCGTGGTCGTGGCCCCGGGTTTGAGCACGCGCGTTTCCGTTCCGGCTTTGGGCCGCGCGACGTACAGTGCCACGCCAGTGATGACGATGACCACCGCGACAATCGCCCAGATCACTCCGGTCGGCCGCCGTTTCTGGCTGCGGTCAATCTGCAATGCTTTCAATTTGTCTATGTTCATCCAAGGATCCCCGTTCCCGCGCAAGTTAGCAGAGGCGGGAGGCCGCGCCAAATAAAGTAATGCAGGAAACTCCTGGCTGGGAACCGTCACTCGGAGCGCGGACAGCCTTGTCCGCGAGTTCCACAGTTGGGTTCGCGCGGACTCGGCGGTCCGCGCTCCGTCACTGCACGCCCACGCGGTAGAAGTAAGGGCCGCCGTTCGTGGCGGTGGTGTCTGAATACACCGTGGTGGTGGCCGCGCCGGTGAGGTTGCTCTGGAGGGACGAGAACGCGGGCTGGGTGAGGAGGTTTGTGCTGCGTTGGAGGAAATAAGTTTTCCCGCTCACGCTCTGCCAACTGACTTTCAAGCCGGGCACGCTGTTGGAGGGGAAAAACATTTTCAGGACGGACAAGGAATTGGTGGGCGCGGTTCCGGCGATCCACTCCTGCCAGTTGTTCAAGCCGTCGCCGTCCGGGTCGATGAAATCCGCCAACCCGTCGGTGGGCAGACCGTTTTGTCCAAGCCAGCCGATGAATTCTCCCATGCCCGCCGCTTGAAATTCATAAGCTCCGACATCAATCACGGTGTTTACTATGCGTGGTCGTCCATCGAGATCAGTGTTGCCCGGAGTGAATGAGTTGTTGCCGGAATTGATGCAAGGGGAGTTGGATTGAAGGCGCAGGTTGCCGCCAGCCGGGTTTATGAGGAGCGGAGAATTGGTAAAGTTGGCAACCCCGCTGGGCAGCGGAACCGTGCAGCAGTTGGTGAGCGTTCCGGAATAATAATTTGAGCCTACGCCAGCGTTGTTGTAGTAGGCGATGCAGTTGCCAAGCGTGCATCCGAACGCTCCGCCGCCGAATGAGTTGGCCGTATTGCCGGTCAACGTGCAGTTGTTGAGCGTTGCCGATTGAACGCCGCCGCCGGTGTTCGCGGTGTTATTGGCCACCACACAATTGTTCAGCGCAGCATTGAAGGCACTCCCATTCACGCCGCCGCCCGCGTCTCCCGCCGAGTTGTTGAGCACGGAGCAGTTGTTGAGCGCCACGACGGAGCCGCCTCCGCCTCCGCTGGCGGCATGGTTGTTAATCAAAGTGCATTGATCCAGCCGCCCGAGCGCGGCGCCGCCACCGTTATACGCCGCGTTTCCGGTCAGCACACAATTTGACGCCACCGCAGAAATGGATTCGCACCAGAGTCCGCCGCCCGCCGCTTCAGTGGCGGCATCTCCGGCGAACAAAGCCCGGGTTCCGCCATTCGTCAAAGTGAAGCCGCTCAGTCGGGCGGCGTTGGTCAGGTACACGCAGCGAACCGAATTGTCACCGAGAGACCCATCCGCACCAGCCGTTTGTGCGCCCACGATGATCGTGGCTCCCGGCCCGTTCACACTTTGAACGACGAGCGGTTTCGTCACAGCCACCCGGTTGGTCAACGCCCCGTACACCACCCGTCCGCCCGTTTGGTACACGCCATTGCTGACCAGCACCAACGCGCCGGGCAGCACGGCGGCATCTACCGCATCCTGGATGTTGGTCGCCGCCGTGGTCCATGAATTGTAGGGGGCCAGGGATGACGTGCTGTTGATCGCCACGTAATGAACTTCTGTCGCCACATGCACCACCGTTGTCGCCGCGATCCCGCCGGGATTGCTTTCATTGTAAGCCCGCAGCGCGACGGTGTAATCACCCGGAGCCAGCCAGGCATGTGACGTGACGGGAGCGTTGCTGAGCACGATCCCGTCGCCAAACTCCCAACGACTGGCCGAGGCCCACCCGCTGATAAGGCCGTTGAAGTTGACACTGAAACCAGGGGCGATGTTGGTGTAAGCCGCCTTGAAGCTGACCATCAAGCCGCCGGTCGCGGTGCCCGCATGAAATTCATCACAGCCGACCGACGGCGGATTGAACCACGATTCGCCATCCAGATCCTTGCCCGAGGCAGAAAGCGGATTGCCCGCACCACGGCACGGTGAACCGGCGCTCAGATGAACGTTGTCGGCCAATCGAGGGTCGGCGTCGAAGTTACCCGTCCCGTTCAGCACCGGCGTGGTGCAGCAGGACTGGAGCGTGGTGAAACTGGAATAGATCGAATAATTATCACTGCCACCGGGCGGCGCGGTATTGAAATAGAGAATGCAATTATAGAAAGAGCCGCCCGCCGCGCCGCCACCCAACTGCGTCGCGCCATTGCCGGTGAGGGTGCAATTGCTGGCCGTGACGTTGTAAGCGCCGCCGCCGGTGCCCGCCGTGTTGCCCGTCAGCGCGCAGTTGCGCAGCGAGCCGTTGCAGGCACCGCCGCCCTGGCTGCCCGCGGTGTTGTTCTTCAGCACGGAGTTGTCAATCGTGGCGGAATAAACACCGCCGCCTTGAAGCGCCGTGTTTGCCGTCAGCGTGCAATTGGTCACGGTGCTGAAATACGCGCCGCCGCCCTGATTGTCCGCCGTGTTGCCGGTGAACATACCGTTGATCACTGTTCCGTAATAGGTGCCGCCGCCATACTGCGCCGCGTTGTTGCTCAACGTGCAGCCGGTCAGAGTGCTGTTGTAGGCACCCCCGCCAGACACGGCCACGTTGCCGGACAGTGTGCAATTGCTCAGAGTATTCGCATAAACCCCGCCGCCATTCGTTGCGGAATTTCCTTTGATGATGCAGTCATACAGTTTTCCCGCACTGGCCCCGCCGCCGGAGAAATCAGCCGTGTTTCCGGCAATAATGCAGTTCGACACCACCGCGCTGGGCCGGCAAAAAACCCCGCCGCCCTGGCGCTCGTTGGACGTCGCCGCCCCGCCGCGCGTCGCGCCGTTGGTCAACGTAAATCCAATCAAGGCGGCGTTGTTGGTCAGATACACACAGCGCACCGCGCCATCGCCGTTCTTCGTTCCGGGAATTTGAAAACCTTGGATGCGGGTCACCGCCGGGCCATTGACACTTTGCACGGTCACGGCGCGGGTGACGGCCACGCGGTTGCTGAGGGAACCGGCCACCACTCGGCCGCCGGTCGCATAAACTCCGTTGGTCACCATGATCTGGTCGCCATCCAAGGCCGCATCAATGGCGTCTTGAATGTTCGTGGCGGCGGTGGTCCAGCCCGTGAAGGGCGGCGTGGCGCTGGGACTGTTCAAATCCACATAGCGCACCGTGGCCGAGGCGTGGAATGCCACGAGCAGAAGGAAAATCCCCGGAAATGGTGGGACGAAATTTTTCATGGCACTGGAATGTTTGTAACAGCAGCCACACACCCGCTCAACGCCTAAAAGTACGGAGAGGCTTGGCGGTGCCCGTGGTCACGCGCCCGGTGGCGGCGGGCATCCTTGCCTGCCGTAAAGGGTGGCATCCTGCCACCCGGAAACCACGTTCGAAGATTTTGCTACTCACGAACGTTTCGAGCCCTTGGGGTGGGCGAGGCTGCTTTCCGTAGGGCAAGATGCCCGGCTCCACGTCAGGCAAAGATGCCTTGCGCCACGGTTCGGGGCGTGTGCCCGTTCGGGAACCTTTGCCGTCACCATCAATCACACCGACTTCAACGCCTCGATGACCGGCAACCGCGAAGCGCGGATGGCGGGAAATAAAGTTCCAATCAAACCCACGAGCACCGCGAAGATCAGCCCTTCCGCCACCAGCCTGGGTGTCACCTGAAATTGAAAAACGATCTCGCTGAACGTCTCAAAACCCATCGTCGCCGTGGTGTAGCCGTTCCAATAAAATGCCACGGCGCAGCCGATGATCCCGCCCACGAATGCCAGCAAGCCGCCCTCCAGGAGCAGCGCCACCACCACCGCCCGCCGGCGGAAGCCCAGCACCCGCAGCGTTCCGATCTCGCGGGTGCGCGCCCCGACCGCCGCATACATCGTGTTCATCGCGGCGAACACGGCGCCGACCGACATCATCACCGCCAGGAAATCGCCCAGCCATTTGATCGGCGCGGCGGTCATGGTCTGCTTGCGGTAATACTCCACCTCCCGCTCCGCCTTCAGCTTGAAGCGCCAATCGTTCTCGATGCGTTGAATCAATTTCTCCCCCGCCGCCGCATCCACGGGGCGGATGAGAAAACTGGAATACATGTCGCGCTCAAACGTCGAGCGGCACTCATCCGCATCGAGCCAGCCTTCCGAATCAAAGGCGCTGCCGCCGCCTTCCAGCCAGCCGACGACTGTGAAGGTGGCGCTGCCGGTCTTGAATGAATCGCCGATGTCGAAGTGCGCAAACCGCCGGGCCAGCTTGGCGGAAACGACGATCTCCCGCTTGCCCGGCTCGAACCAGCGGCTGGGGACCGGCCGGCCGTTGCGGTCCAGGCCGTCCACCAGTTTCACCTGCGGACGCAACTCCATGCCGCGCGGCGTGACCCCGCGCAGGAGCACGTTGGCTTCGCCGTTATTTTCGCGGCGCGGCAGATTCACCAGCACCAGCGCGTCGGCGGAAATGACCGGCTCGCCGTTTTCATTGCGCGCGATTTCCTCGAAGTAGCGGAGCTCCGTGAAGGTCTGGCGGGTGATCAGACTGGCGGATTCGGCGGTGGAACCCTTGCGCACGACCATGAGGTTGCGCGGGTCGCCGGTGTTGCCGCTGCTTTTCTCAATGCCCGCCGCGAGCGATTGCAGCAACACGAACACGAACACCACCAGCGCGATGCCCAGCACCGTGGCCAGAGTCGAACGCCAGCGGACGAGCGCGTTGCGGAGGCTGTAATTGAGGGGCAGCGCCATGTCAGTCGAGGGTTCTGAGTCCTTGCACCACGCTCGTGCGGGCCACATTGATCATCGGCAGGATTGCCGAAAGCAGGCCGAGCAGGGCCGCCACCGCGAAGGCTAACCCCATCATGCGGGGCGTGACTTCGAACAGGATGAACAGGCCGTTGGTGACTTTCTGGATGTTGATATTGTGGAACAGCACCCATGCGCCGCCCGCGCCGACGATGGCCCCAAGCATCGCGAGGCCGAAGCTTTCGGCCAAAATTAAAAGGAACAGTTCGCGCCGCTTGAACCCAATCGCCTTCAAGATCGCCAGCTCGCGGAAGCGTTCCCGGATCGCCATGCTCATCGTGCTGACCGTGACCAGAATCAGCGCGAACACCACGACGATGCTGATGCCGCTGATGAGCGTCTTGATGTTCGCCCACATGGAGACGAACCCGAGCACGAAGGCGCGTTCGGATTCGGCGCGCACCTCGGCGCTGCTATTGGCGAACGCCTTGTTGATGCGGTCCGTCACAAGCGGAGCTTCCTCCAGCGAGGCCGCTCGCACCCACCACGTCCCCACGGTGCCCGGGTTGCCCAGCGCTTCGTCGAGATATTTTTGGTGGAACATCACGTTCCGGTCGTCCGCCGTGCCGTGATAGATGCCCGCCACCTTTAAATCCAGATCGCACGGGTAAATCTGCCCGGTGAACTGCAGCCGGTCGCCGACTTTCAGGCCGTAACGGTCGGCCGTCATGATGCCGACGATGCACGACGTGCGGTCCGCCCGCCACGCGGCGAGCTGTTCGGGCGGCACCTTGGCGTCGTCAATCAGCGGCCGGGCGCGCTCCGGATCAATGGCGAATTGCGCAAAGCTGGTGAACTTCTCGTCGCCCTTGTAGAGCCCGCCAAAAAACGTGAACGGCGACACGGCCAGAACTCCGGGGATGCGCTCCAGTGTCTGCAACTGCCGCGCCGGCAGCGGCTGCGCCAGCGAGACCTTGTTGCGGACGATGATGCGGAGGCTGGAGCCTTCCTCGCTGATGGGATTGGTCAGTTCCCGCAACGCGACCTGCAGCGTCACCAGCAGGAACAGGCTGACCGCCACGCTCAAGACCGACAGCGTCGCGCGCCGCTTGTTGCGCAGGGCGTTCTTCAAAATGAACGTGCCGATGTTCATCGCATGTTTGGTTCAACTTTCAAGGACGGCAGGATTGTAGTCCGGCGCAATGAGTTAGGCGAGTGTTGTCCGTGACCTGCTTGACGCCGCCAGCGGGGTCTGCCTAGGTTGTGCCCGTTGCAGCCTAAATCCGGCTTCCTTCCTGAGGCCGGATGCGGGGGACCCAAAATCCTCAAGACAGCTTGAGGACGGGGCGCAGGGACTTCGGTAACGGAGTCGCCAGGCCACTTTCAAGGCCCAGCCCGTCAGCTAACCTCGTCGGCATTTGGAAGGGCGATCCTCTAGCCCCGCGTTTGCGGGATCCACGGTCTCCCCACTTGGACCTGTTTTGCGCCGACGCTATGCCGGCTCGAAACGCTGTGCCCTGAGGAAAATTATGAGCGGTGGAAATTGGTTGGGTCATTTAAAGCGCATTGTCATTGGGCCTGCGCGAACGCTTTCGGACCAGGGCCTGTTTCATAAAATCTCGCTCGTTGCGGTACTTGCGTGGGTGGGCTTGGGCGCGGACGGCTTGTCATCGTCATGTTACGGGCCGGAGGAAACCTTCAAGGCATTGGGCGCGCACGCGGCGCTCGCGCCGTTCATCGCCCTGGCCTGCATGGCGACCATCGCGATCATCTGTGCCAGCTATTCGCAGATCATCGAGCTGTTTCCCTCGGGCGGCGGCGGTTATCTCGTCGCCAGCAAACTGCTTTCGCCCACGGCGGGCGTGGTGTCGGGTTGCGCGCTGCTGGTGGACTACGTGCTGACCATCGGGATTTCAATCGCGAGCGGCGCGGATGCGCTGTTTTCCTTGCTGCCACCGGTCTGGCTGCCGTGGAAGCTGCCGTTCGCGCTGGCGGGCACGGCGTTGCTCACGTTGTTGAACCTGCGCGGCGTGAAGGAATCGGTGCTGCTCTGTGTGCCGGTTTTCTTTGTGTTCATCGGAACGCACGGGTTCGCGATTCTCTACGCGGTGACAACGCACCTCGGCGTGCTCCCGGAAGTCGCGACCAGCACCGCCGCCGGCGTGACCGTCGCGCACACCCAGCTCGGCTGGCTCGGCGTGTTCCTGCTGTTGCTGCGCGCGTACAGCATGGGGGCGGGCACCTACACGGGCATCGAGGCGGTGAGCAACGGCCTGCCCATCCTGCGCGAACCCCGCGTGATCACCGGCAAACGCACGATGCTTTACATGGGCGCGTCCCTCGCGCTGACGGTGGGCGGCTTGCTGCTGGCGTATCTGCTTTTTCACGTCGCGCCGCAGGAAGGCAAAACTTTGAACGCAGTCTTGCTCGAGGAGATGACCGCTTCGTGGCCGGGCGTGTTGGGAAAAATTTTCGTGTCCGTGGCGATGCTGTCCGCGACGGCGCTGTTGTTCATTGCCGCGCAGGCGGGCTTCCTCGACGGCCCTCGCGTGCTGGCCAACATGGCGCTGGACCGCTGGTTTCCGACGCGCTTTGCCACGTTGAGCGACCGCTTCGTGGCGCAGAACGGAATTCTCCTGATGGGCGGCGCGGCGCTGGTGGTCCTGCTGGGGACGCGCGGCTCGGTGGGCTTGCTGGTGGTGCTTTACAGCATCAACGTCTTCATCACGTTCTCGCTTTCGCAGCTCGGCATGGTGCGGCATTGGTGGACCCACCGCGCCACCGCGCTGCGCTGGCAACGCAAGCTCGCCCTCAATGGCGTCGGCCTGGTTCTGACCACATTCATCCTAGTCAGCCTGTGCGTGGAAAAATTCTAGGCGAGCGGCTGGGTGACGCTCCTCGTCACCGGTGTGGTTGTCGGGATGGCCTTTCTCATCCGCCGGCATTATCGCGGCACCGCGCAACAGCTCGCCCGCCTCGACGCGCTCGTGCCAGCGGTCACGGTTGATGTGAGCACTCCTGCAACCGCCGTGACCGTCTGCGATCCTTCGGCCAAGACCGCCGTGCTGCTGGTCAACGGCTTCAACGGCCTGGGCCTTCACACGCTGCTGTCGGTGCTGCGGATGTTCCCCGGCGTGTTCCGCAACTTCGTGTTCGTGCAGGTCGGCGTGGTGGATGCGGGCAACTTCAAGGGCGCGGGCGAGCTTGAAAATTTGCAGCGGCACATCGCAGAGTCGGCAGGACGTTATGCCGGCTACATGAGGCAAAGGGGTTTCTACGCCGAGACCGTTTCCGCCGTCGGCCATGACGCGGTGGCCGAGGCGACGAAACTGGCGGCGCAGGTGACGCAGCGCTTTCCGCACGCGGTGTTCTTCGGCGGACAACTGGTGTTCATGCACGAATCGCGCCTGGGACGGGTGCTGCACAATTTCACGGTGTTCGCACTGCAACGGGAATTTTTCCGCCAAGGCCTGCCGTTTTTGATCGTGCCGATCCGGGTTTAACGGCCTGGAACGTCGTTGAGCAGCTCGCCCTTCTCCAGATGAATCTGCCGGGTGCCATACGCCGCCGCCTTCGGATCGTGCGTGACCATGATGACCGTCTTGCCCGCGTCGTGCGCCAGGGATTGCAACACCTTCAACACCTCCTGCGCGGAATGGGAATCGAGATTGCCCGTCGGCTCGTCGGCCACCACGAGCGCCGGATCCGTCACGAGGGCGCGGGCGATGGCCACGCGTTGCTCCTGTCCGCCGGAAAGTTGCTTGGGCAGATGCTTCGCGCGATCCGCAAGGCCGACGATTTCCAGCGCGGTTTCCACCTGCTGGCGGCGTTCCGCACGACTGAGGCGCGTGAGCAAAAGCGGCAGCTCAACATTCTCAAACGCCGTCAGCACCGGGATGAGGTTGAACGTCTGAAACACGAAACCCACGTTTTGGTTCCGCCAGTCGGCGAGCTGCGATTCGCTGAGCTGTGCCACGTCGATTCCTTGCACCTGGCATTCGCCGTTCGTGGGCCGGTCAATCCCCGCGATGATGTGGAGCAACGTGGACTTGCCCGAACCGCTCGGCCCCATGAGCGCGAGGAATTCGCCCGCCGCGATGTCGAGCGAGATGTTGTCCAGCGCGGTGACGTTGATCTCGCCCTGGCGATAAATTTTCGACAGACCCCGGATGGTAACGATGTTTTGGAACGACGCCATAAAGCCCGTAAGTCTTAGGTCAACCCACCCCAAAATGCAAACCACTGGTGAGTCTGGCGGGCCCCGTTTGGGTGGAACCCGTCGCGCTGCGACGTGTAGCGCCGCGTCCAGCGGCGCAACGAGAAACTGGAAACGTGACGTGTTCGCGCCGCCTGCTCCGCGCCGGCGGGTTCGTCGCAGCGCCACGAACCCCACCCTCGCGCATTTTCAAAATAAAAAGGCCCGGCTTCGCGCCGGGCCTTGCAAGTCTGGGTTGCGAATTGTTACTTCGCCTTGTCAGCGGTCTTGGGCGCGCCGGGCGTGGCCACATCCGCGTCCTTGAGCCCTTCCATCATTTTCTCGCGGGCGGCGGCGGCGGCCTTCAATTTCTCGTCGAGGATCTCCACGCCGGCAGCTTTGCGCAGCTTGGCCAGGTATTCCGGGGCCTTTTGCTGCAAGGCCTGCTGGGTCAGGTAGTCCTTGATGTCCTCGGCGACCTTGGACAGCTCCACTTTGCTGGCCGGCAGCTTCTCGTAGGTCTTGATGATATGATAGCCAAACTGCGTGGTGACGACGTCGCTGATCGCATTGGTGGCCTGGGAGAAGGCGACATTTTCAAATTCCGGCACCATCTGGCCGCGCGGGAAGGTATATTCGCCGCCGTTGTCCTTGGAGCCGGGGTCTTCGGAAAATTCCTTCGCGAGCTTGCCAAAATCCTCGCCACCTTTGGCGCGCTTCAGGAGGCCTTCGATCTGCTTCTTCTTATCCGCCTTCTTGTCGTCCGACAGGTCGGCGCGGGTGGCCGGGTCGCTGGTCATGAGGAGGATGTGCGCGGCGCGGACGCTTTCCGGCTGCTCGAACTTCGCGGTGTTTTCGTCGTAGAACTTCTTCACATCTGCGTCGGTGGTGTGCACGCTCAGCTCGCGGGCGAGCACCACGGGAATGGTGGCCTGTTCGGAATTTTGCTTTTCCCAGTCTTCCTTGGTCAGGTTGAGCAGGCGCAATTGCTGGTTGAGGCGCGTGTTGTATTGCTCGTCGGTGATCTTTGCGTTGGTTTTGATTTTGATGATCGTCTTGTCGAAATCCTCCTTGCCCTTGGCCTTGTCGGCGGCCGTGGCCTTGGCCAGCACGAGTTGCTGGCTGACCAGCTTGTCCAGCACCTGTTCTTCCATCATAGGCATTTCCTCGGGCGGGACGGACCGGCCCTGGGCCGCGATCACGGCCTTGGTGCGGACGATTTCGTCGTCCAGCTGGTTGCGCGCGACGGACACCCCGGTGCCCTTGGCGACGAGGGTGTTCGTGAACAGGCTTTCCGCCGCCACGGGTTTGGCAGCCGGGGCAGTGGCTTCCGCGCCGATGACATTGCCGGTGGCGAGCGGGGCGATCGCGCAAAGCAGGGCGAGTGATTTCGTAATCTTTGTCATAATTATTTTCTAAATTTTTCTACAGTTTGACCACTTCTACGTTGGTGATGTCGGGATCTTTTCGAATTTCGTCCAAAACCTCGTTGGAGGGAACGCTATCCAAATTCAACACCGTCAGGGCGTGGCCTCCGACAGTATCACGGCTCAGGCTCATGCTGGCAATGTTAACTTTGTGCTTCGCCAGCAGCGTGCCCAGGTATCCGACAATGCCCGGGCGATCTTTGTTCGTTAATAAAAGCACCACCCCGAACGGCACGATCTCCGTCGGCTGGCTGTGCACCCGGACGATGCGCGGGTTTTCGGGCGAACCGAAGAACGTGCCGCCCGCCGACGTGACCTTCTCGTTGCCCTTAAAGGCTTGAACGTGCAGCCACTCATTGAACGTAACGGGCTCGTTCGAGCGCTTCTCTTCGACCGCGATGCCCAGGGTGGAGGCGATGCTACGGACGTTGATATTATTCAAGTCCTTCACCTCCGCGCGCGTCAGGAAGCCCTGCAATACGGCGCGGGTGATCGGATCGATGTTCAGCAGTTCCTGCGCCTTCCCGCCGTAGGTGATGTGCAGGCGGTCCACCTGCGGCGGCGCGAGCTGAGCCAGCAGCTTGCCGAGCTTCTCCCCGAGGACGAGATACGGTTTGACCTGTTCGTAGGTTTTGGCGTCAAGGAACGGAAGATTCACCGCGTTGCGAACTTCGCCGGTCAGCAGATAACCGGCAACCACTTCGGCGACTTCGATGCCGCACTTTTCCTGCGCCTCGTTCGTGCTGGCGCCGAGGTGCGGTGTCAAAATGATGTTCGGATGCTTGCGGAACGGATGCGCCTCGGCCAGCGGCTCAGTGATGAACACGTCCAGCGCGGCGGCGGCGACCTTGCCGGAATCCAGCGCCGCGAGCAGATCGTTTTCCACGATGATCTCGCCCCGGGCGCAGTTCACGATGCAGACCTTCGGCTTCATCTTGGAGAACGCCGCCGTGTTCAACATGCCCTTGGTCTGCTCCGTCACCGGCATGTGGACGCTGATGAAATCCGCGTCGCGATACACACCGTCGAGTTCGCCGACCAGTTCCACGCCCAGCGATTTGGCGCGGGCCTCGGTGAGGAACGGATCATACGCCAGCACGCGCATCCCGAAGGCCAGCGCACGTTTGGCGACTTCCCCGCCGATACGGCCCATGCCCAGGACGCCGAGGGTTTTGCCGGAGAGTTCGACGCCTTGAAACTGTTTCCGATCCCATTTGCCGGCGACCATGGTGGCGTGCGCCTGCGGCACCTTGCGCGCGAGGTTCAGCAGCATGGTGAAGGTCAGCTCCGCCGTGGTGATGGTGTTGCCCGCGGGGGTGTTCATGACCACGACGCCGCGCTGCGTGGCGGCTTCCACGTCAATATTGTCAACGCCCACGCCGGCGCGGCCGACCACGCGGAGTTTGCTGGCCGCTTCGAGGACTTTCTTGGAGACCTTGGTTTCCGAACGCACGATCATCGCCACCACGTCACCGACCAGGGGGAGCAGTTCCGCCTCGGAAAGCCGCTTGGGCAGGACTGTGACTTGAAACTCCGGCCGCTGTTGCAGCAGCTCGATGCCCTTGGGTGAAATTGGATCGCAAACTAAGATTTTCATAAATGAGCGGCGAGTCTAGCAAAAGGGGGGTGCGGGTCAAACAATCAAGCGCAGCAATCAGACCATCATCGCCATCTTGAAAATCAATTTGTTCATCCACACGGCCGCGCTCAAGCCGTAGGTCATGTTGTTCGCGCGCTTAAACGCCTCCTCCGGCGCGCGGAACGTCATCACGCTCAACACCGGCCCGAAAATTTCCTCCGACGCCACGCGATGCCTGGGCGGACGAAGCCACTCCGTCGCGGCGAAGGCCCGTGAGAAACGCTTTTGGGACAACTCGGTCAAATCTTGATTGCTGAAACCGTCCTCGCGCTCAATCAAAACTCGGTTCAACGCAAAGACGCGAAGCGCAAAGAATATCTTTGTGGGGTCAATGCGAGAATAAGAAGTCGTGGACAATCTTCAACAGCGGGAATGCGGTCGCCGAACAAAAGTTTCCGGCCAGCGAAACCAGCCAGCATCGGACGAGTGACGGAGTCAGCGCGGTTTTCAGCGATGGGCGGACGTAGCCGCAAATCAAAAAGACCAAATATCCTTCGACCAGGACGACCAATCCCTCGCCAACCGCCACGGCAATTGCTGGACGCATCGTGTCCAGAAACCGAAGCAGTCCGAGAAATCCAGGGAATGTGAGCAGATGCATTCCAAGAATCCACAAGATGAACCAACGCGGCTTCTGAAATCGGCGGAGCAGAAAGACCCAACAGAGGGCTTCCAGCAAAATGGCGGCGGCAATCAAGAAGGTGATTTCCGGCGTGACTGGCTTTTCGGGAAGTGAAATCGGATTGGCTTGCACAGAAAAAACTGTGGAGAACATTGCCGCCACGAGGCCGAGGCGGAATTTCAAGTTGAATGCGTTTGATGTCTTCATTTTATTCCAGCCTCGGCAGCAGCTTTGGGATCAAGTTCCTTGAGTTGGTTCGTTGCATTCATGCGCACACTTTGATCCGGGTCGTTCAGAAATTTCACGAGGAAAGGAATGGCCTGCTTGCGTTGTTCAGGAAACTGCGCGCTCCATTCGCCGGTCAGATAGTTCGCGGCTTCATTGCGCACGTCGGGAAAGCGGTTGGTCAATCCTTTCATCAAACACGGCACGGCGTCCTTGCCTGTGCCGAGTGACGCAAGCATCGCGCGCAACACAAGGTCTTGGTCGTCGCCATCCATCAAGCCTGACAACGAAGGCAGCACGGGTTTGGCTTGCTCACGCAAGGATATGAACGCGCCCACCGCTTCCATGCTCACGTCATAATCATAAAGGTTGAACACTGGGTCTTTGTAGGCGAGCCGCGCAAGCAAGGCCGGGATGACGTTTGTTCCCATCTGCCGCAGAGCGTCAACTGCGTTGGTGGAAAGTTCCCAGCCATCGTGTCACATCTTCAACCAATCGCCCAAGGGCTTGCCTTGATAGCTCGGCTCGTTTGGCAATCGCACGTCGTGAGGCGAAGCCTCTTTTTGTTTCTGAAACATTTGTCTCATCATCATCTTCGCGTGCTGGGCGACTTTGGGGTCGGAGTCCGCAGCGGCGGATTTTAATGCGTCGGTGATGCCGCGTGTTTGCACGCCGAAGCTCCCAGCAACGCCAACGGCCTGCGAGCGGCGGCTGGCATCGGCTGAATGAAACTCGGCAAGAGTCATCTGCAAACTCAATTCCGGCGCGATGGATTTCAAATTTCTCAATGCCGTGCCCAGATTGGCCGGGCTTCCGTTCACGACGGCATTGCTCAAAACCAGCAACGCCGCGGTCGGCGCAATCGCAGCCAATGCCTTCATGGCAACTCTCGCTTGGGTCTGCCGACCTGTGCTCACGAGATTGGTCAATGCCGGGAACGCGCTGACTGCATTTGTGCCGAACCCCGCAAGCGCACCGGCGGCTTGCGAGGAGACGCCATCGTCACGATCCTGCAATGCGGTAATGAGAAGTGGGATTGCCAGTTCCGGCGCGTTGTTTTGCTCGCCGACAGCTTGAACCGTAGCGAACCGGACGGCGGGTTCAACGTCCTTGAGCCGGTCCTTGATCCGCGCAATATAAACTTCGACATCGTCCGTGACCGACGCCAGAACCGGCACACCCCAATGCCTGACGTGCCAGTCTTGATTAGTGAGACATTGGCACAGGGCGGACTCGGCGGATTTGCCGACATTCTCCAAACATCGCGCGGCGACAAACGCGAGTTCCTTGTCGTCGAGAAGTTTTGTGAGTTCGCCGACGGCTGGAGCGGCGTTTGTTCCGAGCACCTCGAATCCGGCGATTCCTTGCAGTTGAAACTCTGACGCCGAACGCCAATGGAAAAATTCGATTCTGTATTCCTCGCTCTTGGAAATGATCCAAGTGCTGGCAGGATCATCTTTGGTTTCGACCAGCCTGAGCAGTTTCGGCAACGCCTTTTCCGATCCGATGGCGCGAACGGCTGCTTGAGCCTCTGAGAGACGCTGAGTTTCCATCAACGGCGTGTCGGAACATTGCTGCAACCAACTCGTGAGCGTCCGCCCGCGATACCTCGGTTCGCCAGCCTGAATGAGAACGATCAACACACCGACTGCCACCAAGATCAACAATCCGATGACGGCAGATGTTCTCATTTGATTTCGTTGCCAGCCAAAGAATGACAAAACACCGGAGGCTTTCAATCCATCTCTTGTGGAACGATGGCGGTGGGATGCCCGCGCCACTTTCTTTGCGACTCTGCGCCTTGGCCTTGAAAAATCAGGCGAGTCGGAATTTCTTTCCGTGCTTGCCGCGCTTTTCCAGCCAGCGCGCGAACGACGGCTGGCTTTCGCCGGATGGTTTGCCCAGCACCAGTCCTTCGACGCTGATGTCCTCGTCCAAGTCCGGCCAGTGGATGCCCTCGCCGCGCCCGATGAAACGCCAGTGGTTGCGTTCCTTGGCCGTGCCGTGCTGCAAGCGCGGAAACCACGCGAGCGGCGCGGTGATGGTGCGTCCGTCGGACAATTCCACAACCAACGCGTCGGCGGTCACGCGCACGTCTTCGCCTGCCGCCAGCCGGGGTTCATTGAGCAAAGTATTCATTCCATTCTCGCAATAGTTTTTCGCGGTGCTTTTCAACCAACCGCTGAATCCGATTGAGTTCAACGCTATCAAACCCGCCGCTCTTCTGCAACCGCACCGGGTCGAGCCAGAACTTGGCGTGGCTGCGGTCGCGCTCGACGTGAACATGCGGCGGCTCGTTGCGATCGCCCGCGTAAAAGAAAAACCGATACGGCCCGACTTGTAAAACCGTTGGCATATCAATTCAACTTGGGAGCGGCGCGGACACGTTGATGCCATGCTTCAGGCAGTAAGCGGCGTTCGCCACATATTTGTCGGCCCAATATTTCAAGCCCGCGCGTTCCTTGGGCGTAAGTTTGCGGACGACTTTGGCAGGCGCACCTAGCACGAGCGAGCCCGGCGGGATTTTCGTCCCTTGAGTCACGAGCGCCTTGGCGCCGATGAGGGATTGCGCGCCGATGACCGCGCCGTCCAGGATGATTGCGCCCATGCCGATCAGCACCTCGTCGCCAACTTTGCAGGCGTGGACGATGGCCGAGTGGCCGACGGTGACGTAATTGCCGAGGATGCAGGGAAAATCATCCGCCAGGTGCAGCACGGCGTTGTCCTGAATGTTGGTGTGATGGCCGACGGCGATGCGGTTGATGTCGCCGCGCAGGACGGCGTTGTACCACACGCTCGAATGATCGCCGAGCTTCACATCGCCCAGCACAATGCCGCTGGCGGCGATGTAAACTCCCTTGCCGAGCTTCGGCTTTTTGCGCAGGAACCGGTCGAGTTGTTTTTCGAGTTTGCCCATGAGTCCGTTAATCGCAGATTCGCTGGGGTATGGAAATAAAAAACCCGCCAACGATCGTCGGCGGGTTGGGTTCCGGTGTCGACTGTTCCTACCAACGCCCCGGACGACCATGCCGATGCCCGCCGTCGTACCCGTAACGGAAACTCACCCCCGGCGCGGGCGCGTAGCACACGGGAGCCGGCGCACAATAGACCGGCGCGCGATACACGACCACCGGTGCCGGCGCGCAATAAACCGGCCGTTGGTAGACGACGCGAGGCGCGGGCTGCGGACAGTAGTTGTATCCATAGTCGTAGTTTTGGCACGGGGCGGGTTCAGAATAATACACGGTCGGGCAGCGCGGCGCTTCGGCGATGACGTGATGGATTGCGTCTGCGATGATGAAGCCAGTGAGGATTTTCCCGGCTACGGCCCATTCGCGGTCCCCGGCCCGGGCGCTTTGCAGCCCGGCGGCGGCCACGGCGAGAACGGTCATTCCCAAGATTATCTTTTTCATATTTTTGCCTTTCGTTTACCGACATACATTCGGACGGTGCGATTTGGGTTTTATTCAAACCCGCATATCCCTAGAGTGGGCAACAAAGTATGGCGAAGCCGAACCCTAATCGTCCCGCGCGCCGGCGACTGCCCAAGTCGTTCAAGGACCTCACGCCGTCCAAGCATTTCAATCCGCGCACGTTCTTTCACGAGATGGTGTGGAAGGCCTTGCTCACCCGGCGCACCGGCCAGCACAAGGAACCGGTCTTCCCCAAATTGAAATTCGGCGAAGTTGCAATCACCTGGATCGGGCACGCGTCGTTTCTGATCCAGTTCACCGACCTGAACGTGCTCGTGGATCCCAACTTCGCGAACTGGCTGTTTCTGCTGAAGCGCGTCAAACGCTCCGGTCTGAAAATCGAGCACCTCCCGCCGATTGATCTCGTGCTGCTGACGCACGCGCACTTCGATCATTTTCACAAACCCACCCTGCGCCGCCTGCCGCGCCCGAAGATCGGCGTCATGCCGCGCGGCGTCGGCGATCTCGCGTGGAACCTCGGCTTCGAGAGAGTCATCGAGTTGGAGCGGTGGGAAAGTTTTTCCGGCGGCGACTGGCAGGTGACGCTCACGCCGAGCAAGCATTGGGGCGCGCGGACCCTGCGCGACGCGCACCGCGGCTACGGCGGTTTTATTTTGGAGCATCAGGGCCGCCGCATTTATCACGCGGGCGACAGCGCCTATTTTCACGGCTTCAAGGAAATCGGCCGGCGCCTGCCGCCGGAAATCGCGCTGCTACCGATCGGCGCTTATCACCCGGTGTCCTTCCGCCGCGTTCACATGGGGCCGGACCAGGCCATGAAGGCGTTCAAGGATCTGGGCGCGCAGTGGCTGGTGCCGATGCATTACGGCACGTTCAAGCTTTCATTTGAGGACATGGACGAACCGCCCCGCTGGCTGCAGCAGATTGCGGTCGAGGAAAAACTGACGCACAAGCTGCGCATCCTGGAAGAAGGCGTGCCGGAAGTTTTCTAACCCGGCAACGGCCCTGGTTTCCCCCGCTTGCCCCGCCGCCGATCGCTGGTTATTTTACCACCATCACGCATGCCTAAAATCAAGCACGTCCACTTCTTCAAAGCACTGTCCCCGGTTTCGCAGCCGATCGCTGACAGCACGCACAGCATCAGCGAAATCTCCTTCCTCGTCACCCGCCTCGAACTGGATAACGGCGTGACGGGTGAGGCCTACCTGCTCGCCTTCCATTACTCGCCGCAGGCCATCGCCGGCGCGTTGCGCGACATCCGCGAACTGGCCCTCGGCTTCGAGGTTTCCGAAACCGGACGGTTCATCCACGAGTTTGAAAAGGCGTCCGAGTATTTCGGCCGCGCCGGCATCCACCGCTGGGCGCTGGGCTCGATCAATATTGCGATGTGGGATGCGTGGGCGAAAACGCTCGGCCAGCCCGTCTGGAAACTGTTCGGCGTCTGTCACGACCGCGTGCCGCTGTATGGCAGCGGCGGCTGGCTTTCTTATTCCATCGGGGAATTGCTTGGCGAAGTCACCCGCTACGTGCAGCGCGGATTTCGCGCCGTGAAGATCAAGGTCGGCTCGCCGGAACTGGAGCGCGACCTTGAGCGCCTGACCAAGGTCCGCGAAGCCGTCGGCCCGAACGTCAACGTGATGATGGACGCCAATCAGGGCATGAATGTGGCGTCCGCGTTGAAGCTCGCTGCCGCCGTGCGCCCGCTGAACATCACGTGGTTTGAAGAGCCGTTGCCGCACACGGATTTCGACGGCTACGCGCACCTGCGACGGCAGGCCGGCATCTCGCTGGCCATGGGCGAGCGCGAATTCGATCTGGTGCCGCTGCGCGAGCTGATCCGGCGTGAGGCCATTGATCTGTGGCAGCCGGATATTTTGCGGCTTGGCAGCGTTGAAGCCTGGCGCGCCTCCGCCGCGCTGGCGCATGCGCATCACGTTCCGGTCCTGCCGCACTATTACAAGGAATACGACGTGCCGCTGCTGATGACCGTGCCCAACGCATTTGGTTCGGAATCCTTCGACTGGGTGGATCCGCTGATCACGAATCCCCTCCGGATGGAGAACGGTTTTGCCTATCCCAACACCGGTCCCGGCTGGGGCTTCAGTTTCAAGGACCGTTTCCTGACCTCGCTTTAGCCGGCCGTTTTGACCGGCAAATCCGCTTGCCCCGCGCGCGTTTGTCTGACAGGCTTCCCGGCTAAATGTTGACTCTTTCCGGCATCAGCAAAGCCTACGGCGGACGCGTTCTTTTCGCGGACGTGACGCTGCAATTGAACCGCGGCGACCGCGTCGGCCTGGTCGGCCCGAACGGCGCGGGCAAGTCCACGTTGCTCTCCATGATTCTCGGCGAGGAGTCGGCGGACGACGGCGAGGTCATCCTTGAACGCAACGTGACCATCGGCCATCTGCCGCAGGAAAGCATGCCCATCGGCGATGAGACCGTGACCGAGCTGGCCATGTCCGTCTCCCCCGAAATGACCAAGCTGCGCCGCATCATCAAGGCCTGGGACAACGATCATCCGGTGGAAGCGCTGCATCCCGAAGAAGTTCACGACAACGTCCACGACCGTTTCAACGAGCTCGGCGGCTATCAGCTCGAAGCCAAGGCCAAGCAGATTCTCGCCGGCCTGAGTTTCCGCGAAAAAGATTTCGACCGGCCCGCCCGGGAAATGAGCGGCGGCTGGGTCATGCGCGCGCACCTCGCGAAGCTGCTCGCTCAGGAGCCGGACTTGCTGATCCTCGACGAACCGACGAACCACCTGGACCTCGACTCGCTGATCTGGTTTCAGGAATATTTGCAGGGCTATCCCGGCGCGATTCTGGTCATCTCCCACGACCGTGAATTTCTCAACAGCCTCGTCGGCAGCATCGTGGAAATCCGCATGAGCAAGCTCAACCGGTATCGCGGCAACTACGACGAATTTCTCGTCCAGCGCGAAGCCGCCGAAGTGCAGCTGCTCGCCGCCTACAAAAACCAGCAGCGCGAAATCAACTCCCTGCTGGATTTCGCGCGGCGTTTCGGCGCCAAGGCTTCCAAGGCTTCGCAGGCTCAGAGCAAGTTGAAGCAGGTGGACCGCATGGAGAAGATCGAGGCGCCGACCAGTGAAGCGCGCAAGGTCAGCTTCACCTTTCCCCAGCCGCAGCGCAGCGGGTTGAAGGCGATCACGCTCAAGGATATTCACTTCGCCTACGGCCAGAACGTGGTTTACAGCGGCGTGGATTTTGAAGCCGAACGCGGCCAGCGCGTCGTGCTCGTCGGGCCGAACGGCGCGGGCAAATCCACCCTGCTGAAAATTCTTGGTGATGCCTTGAAGCCTTCCGCCGGGGTCCGCGAACTGGGTCACAACGCGAAAGCCGGTTACTACTCGCAGTATCGCGTGGACATGCTCGACATGAGCCGCTCCGTTTTGGAAGAGGCGCTCGACACGCCGTCGCGCGTCACCGAACAATTCGTCCGCACGCTGCTCGGCAGTTTTCTGTTTGTCGGCGATGACGTCTTCAAAAAGGTCAACGTGCTGAGCGGCGGTGAGAAAAGCCGGCTCGCGCTGGTGAAGCTGTTGCTCGATCCGCCGAACCTGCTCCTGATGGACGAGCCGACCACGCACTTGGACATGAACAGCATTGACGCCCTGTTGTTCGCGCTGGATCAGTTTGAGGGCACGCTCGTGTTCATCAGCCACGACGTCTATTTCATCCGTGCGCTGGCCAATCGCGTCGTCCACGTCAACGCCGGCCAGCTCACGAACTATCCGGGCGACTACCAGTATTACCTGGACAAGACCAAGGCCGTTTCCGCCCGCCACGCATTGACCGCCGGGGCCAAAGCCGAAGCCGCCCCGCAGAAGTCCGCCCCCAAATCCGGAGTGGACCGCAAGGAGCAGAAGCGCCTCGAAGCCGAGCAACGCCAAGCCCGGTCAAACAAACTCAAAGGCCACAAGCAGCTTGTGCATGATCTGGAGAAAAAAATCCAGCAGCTGGAAAAGCGGCAGGCGGACATCACGCTTGAACTGGAGAAGTCGGAATCCTACGCCAACGGTGGCCGCGCGATGGAACTCAACCGCGAGTTCAGCCACAACGCGCACGAGATCGCCGAGCTGACTCCGAAATGGGAAGCCGCCGCGTCGAAGCTGGCGGAGCTGGATGCGGTTTAGCCGCGGGTTTTAAAATCGTCTCCTTTTTTGCAGCGCCAGAGCTGCGCGAGCAAGCCGCTCCGCCCTTGTGCCCAGACCTTGGGGTCCGCTACGGCCGCTTGGGTGATGACGCTGGCTTGGCCGGAGCGGGTTCCTTTTCCTTCTTGAACGCGGAGCGCAGGAACCAGTGCTTCTTCAAGCCTTGCACCAGATTGTCCGCATCAATGACGGCTCGGGAAATATCGGCGAGGATGTTGGTGTTCGCCTGCACCTGGCCGTTGAGGTTGCTGGTGATGAAGGAGAGGTTTTCCAATGAGCGATTCAGATTCTGCGCCAGCGCGGCGAGGTTTGTGTTCGCGGTATTCAAAGTGTTGTCCGCGCCGGTGAGGACGGCGTCGAGTTTCTGGTTGATGTTCGTGGGCAGTAGCCATTCGCCGAGCGCGCCGGGCTGGTTCAGCTGCGCGGTGAGGAAGGCGAGATTGCTGACGGCCGGCCGCGCGCTGAGGGCAACGGCGTCCAGATTCACGGTCAAGCTCGCGCCGTTCGACAGCACGGTGGCAAGTTGGTTGGTCAGGATCAGGAAGTTCGGCAGCGCCGCTTCAATCTGGCCGACGAGTTTTTCCAGCCGCTCGGTGAGCGCGGGCGATTCCTCGGAGTGCAGCCAGTAGCTGTTGGTCTTGCCGTAAACCTCGTAGCGGTGCTCCGCATCGTTCCAGACGGCGGTGATTTTTTTCTTCTGCTGAAGCGCATCCAGGACGCGGAATCCCGGCAGACCGCGCGCCGCGACCGCGTCCAGACTGTTGGTTGAAATAAAAGTCTGCGCGCGGGCAATGGGATTGGTGGCGGAGTCGAAGAGGTCCTCGGCAAATTTCCACCGCTTCAATCCCAGCATCGCCCGCGCCTGGTCCACCGTGATTTCCTGCATCGGATTAAACACATACGTCGCGTGTCCGCCCGTGCCCTTGGTCACCTCCAACTGGCGCTTGCCCAGAAAATCCGCCGACGTGACGCGCGCCCGCGAACCCACGGTCCACAGATAACCATAGTAAGGTTCCTTGATCTCGAACTCGACGTACACGTTGTGCTCATAGTCGTCCGGCGGCTGCGAAGTGATGCGCGTGATCTGGCCGACGTCAAAACCCATCAACTGCACCGGATCGCCCTCCTTCAAGCCGGTCGCGCGATCGGTGAACGTATAGAAGGGAGCCTTGATCTTGAACCAGCCCTTGGTCTCCGCCCGGTGGTAGATGTAGTAGCCGAAGCCAAAGGCCAGCAGCGCCGTCGCGAGCAGGACGAACCAGCCCACGGCGCGTTCCATGCGGCTCAGACGCGTGCGCAACTGCGGGGTCAAATCTTGAAGTGCCATGATCGTTGCTTGAACAGTTTCAAATTATGGGCCGCGCGTCAAACGTCCGGCGGCGCGGCGGACCGCTCGCTCGCCAGCTCGCCGCCCCCGGCGGCGACCTGTTCCCACCCGCCGAGCACCGTGAGTCGTTTGTTTTTCAAAACGGCAAACCGCCCCGCCACGTTCCGCCACGGATGAAAATCGTCCGCCGTCACCACGAGGGTCAAAGGCTTGCCAGCCGTCAGCTCGCCACCGCGCGACAAGCCGCCGAGAAAGGTCAGCCACCAACTCCGCTCCCGCGCATCCAGGCCCGCCAGCGGATTGTCGAGCAGCAGCAGTTCCGGCTGGAGCATCAACGCCCGCGCCAGGCCCACCCGTTTGCGCCCGGCGCGCGTGATTGCCCCGGGCGTGCTGGCCGCCCACGACGCGAGCTCCGTGGACGCCAGCATCCGCACCACTTGAGACCCGGCTTCGGCCTCCGTCAAATTGTGATGATAACGAAGCGGCAGGGCGACATTCTCCGCCACCGTCAGTTGATTGAACAACTGCCCGCCATCGAACACATAGCCAAGCCGCAGCCGCTCCGCCAGATCTTCCTCCGCCACAACCGGCAGTTCGCGCCCATGAAAAAAACAGGCGCCCGCCGCCGGCGACGTCAGCCCACCGGCCAGCATCAGCAAGTCGCTCTTGCCCGAACCGTGCAGCCCGCCGACCACCCAGAAATCTCCCGCCGCCACCGCCCAGTTCACCTCCTCCACCGTGACCACGCCCGCGTCGCGCCGGGAAGCCGCCGTCACACCACGCATTTCCAGCACGGGCGAAGTGGGGATGACCGGCGCGGCTTTCATCAGGCGGTGAGGTAGATCACGATGAACACGGCATCCAACAGCACGCATGCAATCACGCTTTGTGCGACCGCCCGGACGGTGGCCGAGGAGACTTCCTCCAGCCGCAAAGGCTGCGCCAGCCCGTGATAACAGGTCACGATCGCGATGATGAAACCGAACAGGCAGGTCTTGAGCGCGAGCATGATGAAATCCAGCCCGGTCAGCGCCTGCGCCAGTTCGCGGAAATAATCGCCCGGGGTCAGCGGCACGTCCTGAAGAAACGCCCAGAGATAACCGCTGCAAATCGCGCCGAGAATCAGATAAACCGTGAGCGAAAAAATTCCCGCCGCCATCCCGACGACGCGCGGCACGACGAGGTAATGGATCGGATCAATCGCCAGCGCCTCCAGCGCCTCCACCTCGCCCAGCGCCCGCGCTGTGCCGAGTTCCACGACGTTGGCCGTTCCGATGCGCGCCAGCACGAGCATCGCCGCAAGCAACGGCCCCAGCTCGCGCACGACCACAAACACCATGATTTTCCCGAAGTACCCGATCGCCCCGACTTTTTGCAGGGCGGCAACACTTTGTCCGACCACCAGAAACCCCAGCGCGGCGGCGATGAACAGAAACATCGGCAGCAGGCGCAGGCCGGACCGGGAAATTTCGTGGCACATCAGCGGCCGGATCACCTGCCGCGCCACGCGGGCCTTGGACACCAGCACGCCGAGCGTGATCAGCGCAAACGCGCCCAGGCCCTGGATGGTCAGCAGGAACCGCAGGATTTTGCGGCCCAGGAAATCTGTGTACGCGCGCGGCAGCGGGCTCCGCAGGAGAAACCGCGCCGGGCCTGAATCGAACGCACTGGCCGTCGCTTTTTGCACGTCCGCAGCGTAGGTTCCGCGTGCGGCCGGGTCAAAGGGGATTTTGGGCCCTGGCGCGTTCACGCAGGCAACCCCAGCCCGTCCGAGGCGTCAAATCCGCTAGGCGAGCTTCAGGAAAATCCCCTTCAAATACTCCGCCTCCTTGAAAGTCGCCGCATGATCCGGCGCGTGGCGGGTGGTTTGCAGTTCAAAAAAGGCGCGGCCGGATTGTTTCGCCGCCACGCCGACGGACCCAAAAAATTCTTCCGCGGAAACATGTGCCGAGCACGAGCACGCCACCAGAAGTCCCCCGGGGGACAAGCGGGTGATGCCGAGCGCCGCCAACCGCTCGTAGGCGCGGATCGCGTTCGTCCGCTCGGCCTCGCGCTTTGCAAACGACGGCGGGTCGAGAATGATCAGATCGAATTTTCGCGCCGCGTTTTTCTCCAGCCAGTCGAACGTGTCCGCCTGAACCCGCTCGTGCTGGCAATGTGCCACGAACGTCTGGTTCAACGCGAAGTTCCGTTCCGCGCTGGCCAACGCATGCGCGCTGATGTCGAGATCGGTCACCGATCGCGCCCCGCCGCGCGCGGCGTACAGCGAAAATCCGCCGGAGAAACTGAATGCGTTCAGCACGGTGCGATCGCGCGCCAGGGATTCCACCAGCCGCCGGTTCTCGCGCTGATCGAGAAAGAACCCGGTCTTCTGCCCGCGCAACACATCCGCTTCAAACTTCAAACCCGTCTCGGAAAAAACCACCGCCCCGTTCAGGGACGGGCCGTAAATAATTTCGCCATCATCCTTTTGAAATCGTTGCGCGGCCTCCCGGAGGTTTCGGCTCAGCCGCAAAATGATGCGCCCCGGTTTCAGGCGCCCGCAAATCAGCGCGGCAATTTCCTCCAGCCTCGGCAGCCACGCCGCGGTGTAAAGCTTCAACACCAGCGTGTCATCATAGCGATCCAGCACCAGACCGGGCCAACCGTCGCTTTCACCGTTGATGACGCGATAACCGGTCGTGCGTTCATCGAATAGTCCGTCACGACGACGCACCGTCGCGTCCAACCGCGCCGCCCACCAAACCGCATCCACCGTCGCCGGCTTGCCGGTGTGCAGCACGCGCACGCGGAGGGGCGAATCGGGATCAAACAAACCCACCGCCAGAAATTTGTCCGCCCGGTCATAGATCACCGCGAGCTCGCCCGCCGCCCCGTCGCGATTTTGTTCGCGCACACTGTCGGCGAAGACCCACGGATGGCCGCCGCGCACGTAATTCTCCGCCGCCGCCGTGACGCGCAGGCGGAGCCGCGCCCGGGGCGGGGTGGTGTCCTTGGCGCCAGATGTGGGTTCGCGTTTCATTCAACCTTGATTGCGCCGATAGCGCAGCGCGCACAGTGAAAACAGCACCGCACCAATGCCCGCCAGCATCGCGAGGTGGAACCAAAACTCTGCAAATGTCGCGCCGCGCAGCACGATGCCGCGCATCAGTTCGATGAAATACGTCGCCGGCAGCAACGTGCTGATCCCGTAGAAAAAAGCCGGCATGGTTTCGCGCGGGAAAATGAAGCCGGAGAAGAACACCGACGGCAGGATGAACAACATGCTCATCTGCAGGGCCTGCATTTGATTCTGCGCCCGCGTGGAAATGAGGAGGCCCAGACTCAACAATGCGAAGATGTATAGCAGCGCCGAGGCGCACAGAAAAAGAATGCTGCCCTGGATCGGAATGGCAAACACCCAGCGCATGATCACAAAAAACGCCAGCGCCATCAGGGTTGAGATGATGAGATACGGCGTCAGCTTGCCCAGCATCAGGCCCCAGGCCGACAGCGGGCTAACCTGCAACTGTTCGAGCGTGCCGCGTTCGCGTTCGCGGACGATGGACATGGCCGTGGCAAACACCGTGGCGATTTGCAGCGCGATGCCAATCACGCCCGGCACAAAAAAGTTCGGACTGAGCATCGAGGGGTTGTAAAGCATCTGCGGCCGGACTTCGATGGGCAGCTCCGTGCGCCCGGTTTGTTTCAAGAGCACGGCGAGGGATTCGCGGAAGGCGACGGCCATGGCGGTGTTCAAGGCCTGCAATGCCGTGGTCGAACTGGACCCGTCCACGAGCACCTGCACTTGCGCATTGCGCCCGGCGTGCATCCGGCGCGTGAAGTCCGGCGGAATTTGCAGGCCGATGTAGGCCTTGCCGCGCCGGATGGTTTCGGACATTTCCTTCACGCTGTTTACCTCACCGACAACGCGAAACGTCTGGGTGTTGACGAATTTCTCAACGAACTGCCGGCTCTCCACGCTGCGATCTTCGTTGAGCACCACCATGCCCATGTGCTTCACGTCGTTGTCGAGCGCGAAACCGAACGCGATGATCTGGATCAGCGGCGGAAAGAACATGAAGAACAGCGTCGTCGGGTCGCGGAAGACGATGGTGAATTCCTTGAGCAGGATGGCGGTGAAGCCGCGAAAAGGTGTTTTCATTTTCCGCCTGGGTTGTTGTTGGTTGTCAGCGCCACGAATACATCTTCGAGCGAGGGGGCGATAGGCCGGATGTCGGCGTGCGGGATGTTCACCTTGGCGAGTTCGGCGCGGATGAAATCCTCTGACATGTTTTGGTCCACGAGCAAGTGCATGGATTGGCCGAACACCGTTGCGCCGCGCACGCCGGGCAATCGCCGCACCGTCTGCAAGCCAGTAGTCACGTGGTCGCACGTCACGTCAATGCGCTTGGTGTTGGGCGGATTCACCACGGGTAATTGCTTAAGGTCATCCGGCTCGCCACACACAACGAGCTTGGACATGTGAATGTAGCCGACGTGCGAGCAGCGTTCCGCCTCGTCCATGTAATGCGTCGTCACGAACAGCGTCATGCCCTGGCTGGAAAACTCGAACAGCAAATCCCACAACTCGCGCCGCGCCACCGGATCGATGCCCGCCGTCGGCTCGTCGAGGAACAGCACGCTGGGCTTGTGCATCAGCGAGCAGGCCATCGCGAGCCGCTGCCGCCAGCCGCCGGAGAGCAGCGCCGAGCGGCGGTTCAAATAGGGTTCGAGATGGGTGAGCGACACGAGTTCATCGTAACGTTTCTTTAGATCCGCACCTTTCAACCCGTAGAGGCGGCCGTAAAAATTCAGGTTCTCATGCGCCGTCAATTCGTCGTAGAGCGAAAACTTCTGCGACATGTAGCCGATGAGACTTTTGATTTCGTCCGTCTGCCTGGCGACGTCAAAGCCCGCGATGGTTGCGCGCCCTTCGGTGGGTTGCAGCAGCCCGCACAACATGCGGATGACCGTGGACTTGCCTGAACCGTTCGGCCCGAGAAACCCGAAGATCGAACCCTTGGCGATGGAGAACGAAACGTTGTCCACAGCCGTGAAATGCCCGAACCGTTTGGTCAGGTTTTCACAAGTAATCATGGTTTCGGCGGGCATTCTAATCTTTCATCAGCACGCGCGC
>JANPGB010000305.1:0-1981 GCA_031423695.1 Verrucomicrobiota bacterium | reverse complement strand
GCCAGCATCACCGAGCGGATGCGCCATCTTCTCCCGGACAGTCCGACCAGCCCCGCCACCACGCCATGAAAACACTCGACTTTATCCTGCCCGCCCACACCACCGCGTCCGCCAGCGATCACGAAACCTTGCCGCTGCCCCGGGCCGCGAAAAAGGCCGCCGAGCCTTTTGATTCGCTCATGCACCGCGCCCTGGACAAATCCGTGCGCGAACCGGCCGAAAAAAATTCTCCCGTAAAAAAATCCACCGGCGACAACCGGGCCGGCCATCCGCAGAGACCCGAGCCGACCTCTCCCCGCAAGTCAAAGCCGACGAGCCGTCCCGAGACGCGTCCGCAAACGTCTGCACCCGCCGCAAGCAATGCGGATGCTTCCAGTGGCGTCGCCACGCCCAATGATCAAGCCACATCGCCCGAAGCGCCCGTTGCCGAAACTGCGCCGGCTACGGTTGAGCAATCCGATACCACCGCCGCCCAAGCTGAAAATCAGGCGACCACGCTGCAGCAGACGGTGGCAGCAGCCTACCTGACCGGAGCAGCGCCATCGCCAACAACGGGCACGGCCAAGAGCAGCACCACAACCGGAAGCCCGGGTGCGGGAAATGAATCGACCACGATTACCGCCGTGGGAACCGAGTTGACCGCGGGCCTTGCGCCAGTGGGTGAGAAAAATCCCGAACCTGGCCAGAGGGATCATTCGGAGAAGGGGAAAGAAATTCCCGGTTCTCCGTCTGACCCGGCAAAAATATCCGGGCCAACCGGCGGCGCAGTTCCGATTCAGGCGTTGATGGAGAAAGCCGAGCAGATTGAGGAAAACCCAGCCAATGTGGGCAATCCCGCCACCGACAAGCCACACTCAGCCGCTCTGGATGCCACTGGCATATCCGCTGCTCAACAAGCTGCGACGATGAACAAAGCTGAACATGCGGCCAAAGTTGCCGGGGCAACCGAGCAGTCCCTGCCGGGCGTGACCGTGGTCAGCGCGTTGGAGTCTGCCGCCCGTTCCAAGCCCGCCAACCGCACGGCGGCGCGTGTCGAAGCGTCGGACGCACCCGTCACCGCCAATCTTTCCAATGCGGAACGCGCGCCGCAAACTTCCGAGACCTCCGCGAGCAGTCAGATTTCCGCCTCTTCGCAAACCGAACTGCGCACCCGCGCCCTGGATCGCACCCACGACATCATGGCGCTGCAAGGTTTGCGGCTCAAGGAAACCAACGCCGGTTCGCTGCACGTCGTCATCAAGCCCGGCGCGGGCCTCCAGTTGTCGCTGCAGTTAAAGCAAACCGGCGACGGCATCGAAGCCCAGGCGATCTTGCAGCAGGGAGATTTCAACCAATTAAACCAGCACTGGAGCGCCCTGCAGCAACGCCTGGAAGAGCGCGGCATCAAGCTGGCCCCGCTCGGCCAGGAAAACGCCAATCTGAACAGCGGCAACGAAAATTTCCAGCGTCCTTCCCAGCAATCTGCCGAACAAAATTCCCTGTCTGCCGGAGCCTTCGCCGAGTTTGCCAGCGCCGGGGCGGCCGCGGCCCGGGCGGTACCGACCGGCGCCGTGTCCTCGCGCGGTTGGGAAGGCTGGGCCTAAATTTATGTCAACCACCTCTGCCACCCTCTCCGCCACCAGGGCCAATGCCGGCTCCTCTGCTGCTGACGTCACCGACCCCCTGGTCCCCAGCATCGGTTCGCACACGTTGTCGCAGGATGATTTTTTGAAACTGCTCGTGGCGCAAATGTCGGCGCAGGATCCGATGAATCCGCAGACCGACACGCAGATGGCTGCGCAGATGGCGCAGTTCACCTCGTTGCAGCAGTCCGGCACGATGTCCAAGAACATTGCAACCATGCTGACGCAGCAACAGTTGTTGCAGACCAATGGCATGTTAGGCAGCACGGTTTCGTTGCAAACGGACGCCAAGACGCTCGCCACCGATGTGGTTCAATCGGTGCAGATCACAGATGGCATCCCACAGCTCGTAATCAACA
>JANPGB010000304.1:0-7053 GCA_031423695.1 Verrucomicrobiota bacterium | reverse complement strand
AAGGCCACGCGCTGGCGGAGTTGATCCGGCCCGCCGATGGCCGCGCGGGCGAATGGCGTGGCGCAGTTGTTGCCGAAGATGAAATTATCCATCTCGCTGTAAACGTAGCTGAGGTCGGTGCGCGGGCCGTTGAAATCGGCGTAAATCTTTTCCATGTAGGGACGATGCAGCGACGCGGGCTGGTTGGTGATCTGATCGTCAATCCACCCGGCGACGCCGAACTGCTGGACGCGATCCAACTCACGTAACGTCGGGCCAAACGTCGCCTGTTGTAACAGACGCGCCGCCTGCGCCCGCGTCACCAAACCGGTGCTGCCGCCCGGACCGCCGCGCAGCTGTTCGACGAACGAGGCGTAGTCTCCGAAATTTGTGCCAGTTACGTTGCCGGCACCATTGATGATGGGCAGTGGCGAACGCGTGCTGTTCGCGCGGAACGGATCACTGCCGAGAATGGTTTCATCCCAGTCCTTTACGCCATCGCCGTCGCTGTCCTGATCGGCGGTGGAGACACGGTAAAATTCCTTGGGCGTGGTCAGGAAACGATTGGTGAACAGCGCGACGGAGGTGTTATTGGATAGAAGCGGCCCGCCGGCGAACTGCGCCCAACTGGCAAGGTTGGTGGAGGAAAATACTTTTTGATTTTTGCCCGACACAAACGGCCAGCCAACTAACGCGTCGTTCGACTGGCGCGCAAGACTGACGAACGGTTTTGAATTGGGGCTGAAGGGATCGGTGCCCCACGCGGCTTCGAGCGCGTTCGAGGCGCCGTCGCCGTCCGCATCGCCGTTGGGTGTCAGACCGAAGGCGTGGTAGCGAACTTGCCATGCGTCGGGCAAGCCGTCGCCATCGAGGTCTTGTCCGCCCGGCCAGGTCTGTCCGGCAAGCTCCGGCTTGCTCGTGGACAGCAGCGGGTTGGAGGAATGCAACCGTTCCAAGCCGTCGCTGATGCCGTCGCCGTCGGTGTCCGGATTGCGCGGATTGGTGCCGAGGAGAAATTCGTCGCGATTGTTCAAGCCATCGCTGTCCGCGTCCTGCGTGGCGTCGGCGGCGGAAAGTTTGTTGAACAGATTCGCATCCTCCCACCAGTCGGGCATTCCGTCCTTGTCGGTATCGCGCGCCGAAGCAAAGGCGGGCAGATTCACCAGCGCGTTCGTCGAGAAAAACATCCTCACACCTTGATGGACATTCATGCTCACCTGGTTGGTGAGGTTGTTGTAGTCCGTCCAGTTGGCGGTGCCGTTGTCCAGTGCAAGACTGCCGGCGGTGCAATTGGTGAAGGACTTGAACAGCACGACCGTGTTGCTGGTTTGATTGGTGATCGAGAAGCTGACCGTCCAGGCGTTGCTGGTCGCGCCGCGTTGCGCCAGGAGGCGGAAACGCAGGCGGTCGGAAACATCCAGCGCGCCGTAGCCGCTGAAGCCGAGCGCGGATTTCAAATCGGCCGGCGAGATGCCGTAGTCGGCATCCCAGATCGCCCATGCCGGCTGGCCGGGATAGCTGAAGCCGCCGCCGGGCTCGGAATGAAAGATGTAAGTCAGCGAACCGTTGTAGAGCCGAAGCAACATGCCGAAAGTCCGCCAGTCCGTGCTGGCCGGATTCTTCACGGCAAACTCCACGAGGTTGTCTTCGTTCCAGATGTTCGGGGCGAGCACGCCGGTGTTGTGATCCCAGACGAACTGCACGCTCTCCAGATTCCATTCCCAGCGCGACGGCGAACTGCGGAAGATCGGCACGTTGCCGATGTACGTCGGGCTATTCGTCGGATTGAACTTCGGATCCGTGCCGAGCCGCAGCTCCTCCTTGTCGCTCACCCCGTCGCCGTCGGTGTCGGCGAGGAGCGGATTTGTCGGAACCAGTCCGTTGATTTCCATGTAATCAGAGACACCGTCGCCATCCGTGTCGGCGTTCAACGGATTCGTGCCGAGGACAACTTCCTGTCCGTCGGCGAGTCCGTCGCCATCGGTGTCAGCCTTGTGCGGATCGGTTCCGCGCTGATATTCCTGCAAGTTGCTCAACCCATCACCGTCGGAATCCGCCGCCGCCAGCGCCACTGAACCGGGTTCAAGCGCGTATTTCATTTCATACCAGTCGGGGATGCCGGACTGATCGGAGTCCAGGTTGCGATCCACGATCTGTACGGCATGAATGCCCAGTGACCAGCCGTCGTAGTTCGTCACATTGATCGTGGCGGTGCTGCTTGTCAGATTGGTGAACCACGCGAAGTTCCCGTACGGAAAATTGGTTTTGCCCGGCGGAATCTCCACGAAGGTCGTCTGCGGCGCGGTGGTGGTGGTTTTGAAATACCGGTCCGTCGCGCCGCTCGTGCCGAGGCGCACTCGGCCCCGCTGTCCGTCATACGAGCCGCCGACGATCACGTACAGATCGTAGGCCGCGAACGGAATGTTGCTCAGAGTGAGCGACACCTGGTTCGTGGCGTAGGCGCGAATGTAGCCGCCCATCAGTTTGCGGTCGGCGGAACCGGTGTTGGCGCTGCTGTCCACGGCCTCGCCCGTCCAGTTGAACGTGAGATTCGTCGCGATGACGCCGTCGCCGCGGACAATCTGGTTCGTCAAGGGTGTGAGGATGTCGATCTTGCTCCCCGACGGCCGTGGCCATCCGCGCATTGGCAGCGTATCGTTCCAGCGCGTCTGTGGGATGGCGCCGGCCGTCTCGTTGGTGCCGAGGGTGCCGTTCAAATCGTTTTCTGAAACGAAATGAATCCCAATGCCGCCGCGAAAAACGGTCGGCACGCTGACCACGCTCATCAGATTCGTGCCGATGCGACGCTCCAATGAATCGGTCGCTCCGTCGCCATCGCTATCCGCGAGCAGCGGATTCGACGCGGGCGAACCGTTCACTTCTTCGCCATCGGTCAGGCCATCACCGTCGGTATCCCACATTTGCGGATTGGTGCCGAGAGTGCGTTCCACGCCGTCACTCAAGCCGTCACTGTCGGTGTCAAACTTGTTGGGGTCGGTGGAGTTCAGGCCACCGTTGTATTCCTGCAACGCCGTGAGGCCGTCACCGTCCTTGTCCGTCGCGGCATCGGCGGCGTTCGAATCACTCAAGCCGTTTTCTTCCTCCCACCAGCGAGGCAGGCCGTCGCCGTCTGCGTCCAGAAACGCATTGGTGTTCACCTCCAGTTGCACGTAATCAAACTGCACCCAGTAAACGACGTTCGCCGTGACCGGCCCGGTGCGGATGATCTCAATGGTGTTCGGCCCTGCGTGGGCGAGGACGTTCGTGGCAGGAAAATCAACGGTGATGCGCGTCCGGCGATCAACGGTCTTGGACGCCACCAGCACCGACGCGCCCACGCCTTTGAAGCGAACTTGAATGTCGTGCTTGGCGAAACCTTCGCCATTCTGACCGAGCAGATTCAGCCAGGAGCCGCCCCAATCGAGTTCGAAACTCAGGCGGAAACGCGTGAGCGCATTGGTCTGCGTAGTGTTCAGGAAAAAATGGATGCGGTTGGTGCTGTCCCAGTCCGTGAGCGCGCGTTCCCAGGCGATGTCCGGCTCGGAAACCAGGACGTTGCGGTTCGTGGTGAGACCGTTGAAGCCGGCGGGATAATTCCCCGCCAAATAAAAATCATCGTCCGCGACGGGATTGTTCTTGGCGTTGTAGATCGTGCCGGGCGGAGGATCGTTGAGGCCGTTCTCCTGCGAGAATTCGTGCGTGGGATTGTAGCCGGATGTAAACGGATCATCGTCCACACCGATCTGCCAGACAGGCTGGATTGCGCCCCGGGCGAAACTGGCGACGCCGAACAAGATCGCAACGGTCAGAGCGGCCACCGGGTGAAAAAATTTTGGCCTGTGCATCATTTCAATTACAACCCCAAAACATCGGCTGGCTGGTGCGTCGTCACGGTTGCTTGGCGTGCAATCTAGCACGCGGACCCCGCCCGTAAACTTGAATTTTCGGCGCGCTCTTCCCGGCATGGGCGCTTGTCAAATTGCGGCCGCGCGTTTAGTTTCCCGCGATGTTTAAAATGTTTGTTTGCCTGCTGACCGTGGCCACCAGCGCCGCGCTGGCCGGCCGGGCCGAAACCATCCAGCTCAAGGACAAGGCCGCCGTCACCGGGAAGGTCCTGGCCGAGAAACGCGATCAGGTGATCGTGGACCTGGGCTTCACCGTGCTGGCCATCCCGCGCAGCCAGATTTCCGCGATATTAAAAACGGACACCTCCACGATTCCGCTGCGCCTCAATTCCCGTGGGATGGGCAACACCCCTTCGGCCACACCCGGCCTGCTCAACGCCGCCGGATTCTATTCCGCTGGCGACAAGTCCGCGCCCGAAGGCAATGTCCGCGATCTGGTCAACCAGATCGGCGAGGCCGTCGTGCAGGTGCGCACGCCCGGCGGGCTGGGCTCCGGTTTCTTCATCAACGAGGCCGGCTTTTTGATGACCAACTTCCATGTCATCGAAGGCGAGACGCAGATTTCAGTGGAGGTTTACCACCAGCGCAACGGGCAACTGGAGGTGAAGTCCTACAAGCAGGTCCGCATCGTGGCCATGAACAAGTTCCAGGATCTCGCGCTCCTGAAAATCGAGGACGCCGACGCGCCGCCCTTCAAGCGGGTGCCGCTTGGCAGCGCCGATGCGCTTTCGGTGGGCGAACGGGTCTTCGCCGTCGGCAGTCCGCTCGGGCTGGAACGCACCGTCACGGAAGGAATCCTCAGCACCAAGACCCGGGAGTTGGGCGGCTCGCTGTATCTTCAGACCACCACGCAGATCAATCCCGGCAACAGCGGCGGCCCGCTCTTCAATCTCGCCGGCGACGTGGTCGGCATCACCAACATGAAAATCACCTTTGGTGAAGGCCTCGGCTTTGCCATCCCCATCGAGGCGGTGAAATTCTTCCTTGAGCACCGCGACGCCTTTGCCTACTCCAACGACAATCCCAGCAACCCCTACCGCTACCTCGAACCGCCCACCCACACCCGGCAAAAGACCGCCGGCACTGAATAGTCCGCTTACGGAAACCACCCCGACGATGAATATGTCATTCCCTTTGCGCCGGCACGAGCCGGCCATTTGCTGCGCCCTGCTGGCGCTCACCTTGCACCTCGGCGCCGCGATTCTGCCGGCGGAAAAATTGCTCCCGGACGACACCTTGATCGTGTTGGGCACGCCCGACTACCTGGCGCTGCGCGAGCTTTATCACTCCTCCCCGCAGACCCGGTTCCTGAACGACCCGGCGATGAAACCGTTCACCGACAAGTTTTTCTCCAAGGTGCGCGAGGAACTGGTGCAGCCGCTCGAACGCGAACTCGGCGTGAAGTTGGATGACTACGCGAGCCTCCCGCAAGGCCAGCTCACCTTTGCCGTCACACAAAACGGCTGGCAGGGCTCCGGCGATCCGCTGCCGGCCGCGCTGCTCCTCCTCGACACCAAAGGCCGCAGCGGCCAGCTCAAGACGAATCTCGCCAACCTCCGTCACAAATGGGTGGACGCGGGCAAGACGCTGAAGTCGGAAAAAATCCGCGACCTCGAATTCACCACCTACCTGCTCTCGGACAAGGACGTTCCCCCGAGCTTGAAAAAAATCCTCGCGCCCGGCAGCGACGATTCCGCCGGTGACAGCGCCACCAACGCGCCGCTGGAGCTGATCATCGGTCAATACGAATCGCTGCTGATCGTCGGCACCTCACCGAAGGTGGTGGAAAGAGTCGTCGCGCACCTCACCGGCGGCTCCGCGCCCGCGCTGGCCGACGTGCCCGCGTTTGAAGCCAGCCGGCTCGCGCTGTTCCGCGAGGCCCCGCTCTACGGCTGGGCCAATGCCAAGGCCTTCGTGGATCTCCTGCTGCACCAGCCCGCCGCCCGGGATGCGGACACGCCCAACCCGCTGGCGCTATTCTCGCCGGATAAAATTGTCACCGCCACCGGCCTGGCCGGGCTGAAGACGATTGCCTTCGCCTGCCAGAATTCCGGCGACGGCTCGCTCGCGCTGCTGGCCGCCAATGCCCCCGAAGCGGACCGCCAGGGGCTGCTGAAGCTCCTCCCCGGCGACGGCAAGGAATCCAGCCCGCCGCCCTTCGTCCCGGCGGACGTGATCAAGTTTCAGCGCAGCCGCCTCGATGGCCAAAAAACCTGGGCCACGCTCCAGAAAATCATGAACGACATTTCGCCGCAGATCATGAGCGGCGTGAACTTCGCGCTCGATACGGCCAACACCGCCGCCAAGCAGAAGGATCCCAGCTTTGACCTGCAAAAAAATCTGTTCGGCAATCTCGGCGACGACCTCATCTCCTATTCGAAAGCGCCGCGCGGCGGCTCGCCGGCGGAGATGAACGCGGCCCCCTCGCTGTTCCTGATCGGCTCGCCCCGACCGGAACAACTCGCGGACGCCATGAAAAGCATCCTGGTGCTCGCGAGCGCGCAGGGCGCCAACCCGGCGGAGCGCGAATTCCTCGGCCGCAAGATCTACTCCCTGCAACTGCCAATGCTCGGACTGGCGGGCGGCGGCCGGCCCGGCAGCCCCACGCTGAGCTATGCCGCCAGCGGCGGCTACCTCGCCATCACCACCGACATCGCCATGCTTGAAGAATATCTGCGCAGCAGCGACACCCAGCAAAAGGCGCTGCGCGAAAAGGCGGGTTTGATTGACGCGGCACAGAAAGTCGGCGGTTCCAGCGCCGGGGTTTTTGGCTATCAAAACAACGCCGACGTGTCGCGCTTCCTGTTTGAAGCCGCACGCAAGAATCAGGGGACCAATTCGGCGGACAGCGCGCCGCTGCCGGGGATGGATTTCCCCTTGGGCATTGGCAGCTTCAAGGACTGGATGGACTTCACGCTCCTGCCGCCGTTCGAGCAGGTCGCCAAGTATTTTTATTTCAGCGTCTATGGCCTGAGCGTGAATGCGGAGGGAATGACCTTCAAAATGTTCTCCCCGCTGCCGCCGGAGTTGAAAAAATAACTGCAGGTGGCTGGTGGCGGGGGGGGCGGTTGCGCCCCCCCACCCGCCCCGGCAGGGGCGGCACACCGGGGGGGAAAAAGCCGGCCCCGGGTAAATTCGTTTCGCCCCCCCCCCCCGCCCCGGGGGGGGG
>JANPGB010000303.1:0-9988 GCA_031423695.1 Verrucomicrobiota bacterium | reverse complement strand
CCGCCAGCTCCTGTTTGATTTCGCCGATCAACCGCAGCTTAGCCGTCTGGTCGCCGCTCAGGTATTTCGCCATTGAGATCACCCCTTCTTTTTTCGCCACGGAAGACAGGTTGGTGAGCCGCCCCTCCAGGGCCAGCGCCTCCTCCAGGTTGGTGGCGATGACGGCGCCAAACAAAACCGATTTGCCGGCGGAACTGATCAGCTTTTGTTCAAATTCCACCGCCGGCAGGCCGGCGCTCTGCATGTGCAGCAGGTTGTAGTCGAAGAACACTTTCGGAATTTGCCACGCCGCCAGGCCGGTCACCGCCACCGTGATGAGCACGGTCAGCTTCGGCCGGGTCAGCCAGAGGTTTTCAATCCGCGCCCGGGCGACGGGTTCCTTTCCGCACAAATGATCCAGCACGTTCTGGCGGCCGCGCAGGATCAGCACCGGCAGCAGGGTCATCATCGGGATCAGGCAGATCAACAGGCCGCCGCCGCAGATGACGCCCATCTCCTGGATGCCCTTGAAATTGGTGAGCCCCATCGCGAGAAACGCGCCCGCCGTGGTGAAGGCGCCGGTGAAGATTCCCTGCCCGGTGAACACCATCGCCTTGGTCAGCGCCGCTTCCTTGGTTTTGCCATGCCGCAACTCCTCCTCGTAGCGCGTGATCAGATGCACGCCAAAATCAATCGCCAGCCCGATCAGCATCGGCAGAAACGTGATCGTCAAGATGTTCAGATGCCCGACCACCAGCGTGGCGAAGGCGAAGGTGTAGGCCAGCCCGACCAGCAGACAGATGGTCGCCTTGATGGGGCGTCCGGTTTCGTTGTAGCCATAAATGAAAATCAACGCGCAGATGACCAGCGAGACGATGCTGGCCACCGTGGTGTCCTTCTGGGACTGGGCCATTTCATCCTGCTCCAGCACCGGCTCGCCGGTGATGCCGATGTTCAAGCCTGGGACTTCCTGTTTGGTTTCGGCCACCAGCTGGCGCAACCGGCTCACCGCGTCCTCGTTCAGATCCCCCGTCAGCGCGTGCGCGTTGACCAGAAAGATGCGGCCCTTGGCAAAGGTGATGTAGGTCTGTTGCTCGGCCTCGTCCCCCGCATCGAACAGCGCGGTGATGCCCGGCGAGGGCGGGGTGCCGGCGCGCCGCAGGCTGGCCGCGGCCTGAACCACGATTCGTTCCAGCGCCGGCAGCGAGTTCGCCAGCGATTCCGTTTCGGCATTCGCCTCGCGTTTCGCCGTGCGAAACTGCGCGTTGATCATGTCGAACAGCGAAACCAAGTTGGTCGTGCGCGTGAACTGTTGGAGGAATGGACGGAAGTCCCGGAGCTTTTTCTTCAAGTCCGCCAGGTCGTCCTCGGGCACAAACAACAGCGCCTTGGCGCCCATCATTTTCAGATCACCCTTGTAAAAAACGTCCGCATACAGGTTGGTCACCACCGTTTCCCGGGCGCCGGGCCGGACTGGCAGGAGGATCTTGGCGGCCTCGAGCTTTGCGCCCAGCCGTTCCACGAACTGACGGTTGCGTTCCTCGTTTTCGCTTTCCACCACGACCACGAGATCGTCCTGCTGGGGAAACTCCCCCTTGAACGCCAGAAAATTGTGCTGGTACCGCTTGTTCGAGCCGACCAGGTTGTCCCGGTTCATGTCGAACTGGAGATATTTTACCGTGTAGAGGATGCAGAGGACAAACAAGACCGCCTGCGAATACAGCAGCAACCGCCGATGCCGCAACACCAGCCGCGCCGTCAGGGCCAGCGCCTTGGCCACGCTGGATTCATCGGTCAGTTGTTTCATCGCTGGCGCGCCACTCAGCCGGCCTGTTCCACAAACACGGCCGTGCCGTAGCACAACACTTCGGTGATGCCCTGCGCAATTTCCGTCGCATCATAGCGCACGCCGATGACCGCGTTGGCGCCGAGCTGGCCCGCATGTTCGAGCATCTGGTTGAACGTGTCTTCCCGCGCGCGTTCGCAGAGGCTGGTGTAGAGCGTGATGTTGCCGCCGAAAATCGCCTGGATGCCCGCGCCGAAGTTCCCAATCACGGACCGTGATCGCACCATGATGCCGCGCACGACGCCGAAAGATTTGACAATGCGGTAACCCGGCAGCTCAAACGCCGTCGTAGTGAGTGGATGTGTCTGGCTCATAACCGCAGGCATTTAACACGAGCCGGGACGGGGGAAGAAGTTTTTTTTCGATGAACTGGTGGGGAGGTTCGGAACCGCCAAGGCGGCGGAGAAGCTGGATCTGGAGGCCGCTGAATCCTCGCCGAGAGCGCGGGTGCAATTGCGACACGCGAATCGGATCAACCGCAGTCAGCGCCCCCGGCAGAGGATTCGATGAGATGGATTGCCGGCATACCGCGAGGCGGTGGGACGGGCCATCTTGCTTTCCGGGGCGGAAAGCAAAATCGAATTACGCCGGCTTCGGGGTGAAGCTGGCGGCACCCACCTGGCGCGCGGCGGCTTGTTCGCGGGGCATCAGGGTCTGGCCGGCTTCGTTGCCGAAGTGGAAACCCGTCTCGTCCTCGTAACCCACCGGCGCGGTCGCCGTGGCGAAGAGGCCGATGATCAAACCCGTCACAGTGAACCCGGTCGCAATGATAAAGATGCTCATGACGTCCTCTAAAGCAGCACCGATGCCGAGCGGTTCGGGGCGGATTTGTGCGGAACGATTGCCTGGCGGTGTCCATTTTTCAAAAGCCTGTTCAGAAACGGGACAGGACAGCGAGCAAGGCGGGAAGACGCTTCGGCCGCAGGGGCCGGCCGGTGGCCGGACATTTCATCCGGCGGCAAAGCTTCCAAGTCAGAGTCTCGCCGCCGCACCTGCTTTAGAAATCCTCAGCTAGTCCAGAAAGACGATCTTAACGCCGCCTTCTTTGGGTTTTGAAAAACTGTCGAGCAGGGTCGGGGCAGCGGCTGGGTTCGGTGCTTTTGGGGCTTCCACGGGTTTGGCGCAAGCCTGCGCCTGGGGACCCAGCGCCGAACGCATCGCACCCTCGACAAGCTGCGCGCAGTGAATTTTCATCGGCGGCAACGGGCCAAGTTCGCCCGCCAGTTCCTCGGGCCGGAGGGAAAGCGCTTCCTCCGCCGTCTTGCCGCGAATCAATTCGGTCGCGAGGCTGGCCACGGCAATCGCCGTTTCGCAGCCGAACGATTGGAACGTGGCGCGATCAATGACCTGCCGGCCGTCCTGCTCCTTGAACTTCACCCACATCCGCAGCATCTCGCCGCAATCCGCATTGCCCACCGTGCCCACGGCATCGGCGTTGGCCAGCTCGCCCATGTTTTGGGGATTGGCCAGCGCCTTTTGAATTCGTTGCTGCAAGTCTTCGTTCATTTTGTCCTCATCCCAGTTTGTATCGTCGCATCGCCGGCTCCACCTCCTGCGCCCAGGCATCAATCCCGCCGCGCAGGCAGCGCACGTTCTGCAAGCCATGGCCCATGAAATACGCGGCCGCGTCCAGACCGTTCTTGCCCGCATGATCAACGACCACGAGGGGATTCTTGTTTGACCCGTCGCCCATGATCTGCCGCATCACGTCCTGCGACAACAACACCGAGCCGGTGATGTTTACCGCCTCAAATTCCTCGCGCGACCGCACGTCCACCAGGCGCACGGACGGATCCTGCTGGCGCAACTCGGCAAGCTCCCTCGGTTCGATGAAAATCTTCGCGTCCTGCTCGTGGCTCGACGCGATATGCGCCAGCACTTCGGCCACATCCAGTCCGCCGTTGCGCTCGCAAACCTCCGCCAGCGTCTCCGTCGGTTGAAATCCGCAACTGCTGCAGCCGCCGATGTGGTAGCGCCGGAACAACGCCCGCTGCGCGCCCGGAAACTGTTCCAGGACGGCGCTCATTGGCGACTGCGGGTTGAGGTTTTCGGTTTTCACGTCTGGCTCAGTTTGCACGCGGAAGCCGGTTCTGTCCATCCTCAGCAATGGCGGAGCGCAGCAGACGGCTCAATCCCCGATCAGCAAAAGGAGTTGGTAGCAGCGCAATCCGAGCAGGGAGGCCGTTATGGCAGGACGCGAACCCGATAGAAGCGGTTGCTTGGAGTCAACGCGTCGAATTTGCTCGCGGTGTTACTGAAGGTGGTCACGTCGCCGGGAATGGAGGTCCAGTTGGTCGAACCCACGTCAGCATTATTTTCCAGCCGATACGTGATGTTGGAGGTGGCGGTCCACGTGAGCAACGCATTCGAGCCAACAAGTTGCGGAGTCAACAAAACCGGTTGCGGGACGGGGAAAACGCCGGTGGCCCGGAGGACCACCGAAGTCGGCGAGTTGCTCAATGACAGGGTGACGCGGTTTGACGGATAGAAAAAATTCGCGAATGCACTGTTGCGCGTGCCGGCGGTCACCACTGTGAACGCATCGTTCGTTGCAGGAGAAAAACCAGGCAGCAAGTCAACACTCAGTCCGCCGTTCAACGTGACCGTGCCGGCGACTTGAAGCTGGCCGTAGTTTGTGCCCGCAATTGTGCCGCCGAGGGCGCAGTTGAGCAACGCATTGGATGAAGAAGCGTAGCCGCCGTTCGCCACGAGGATGCCGCTGCGGAGATCCACGGTGCCGGAATTATTGAAAGGCACACCGCTGGCGATGGTTGTAGTGCCGGTGCTGACCGATTTGCGGAAGGTTCCGGCATTGTCAAACCGCGGGCTGCCGCCAAGGATCCCGAGAAGGCCAGCACCCTGAGCGTGGAATAGCGAGCCAGGCCGGTTGGTGATAATGCCGCCGTTCAAAGCGATGGTGCCATTATTGGTCCAGAGTACGGTTCCACCGTTCTCCAACGTGCGCGTGACCACATTGGCCTGGCTCAGGATGCCGGCATTGAGCGTCGCGCCTGGCGCAATGATGGTTCGTCCCGTCCCGCTCATGGATGCTGCCGTCCAATTCATCGCCGTGTTGACCGTTACGGCGCTCGTTCCGTCCAATGTGCCCGCGATCAAGTCGAGGTTTTCCACGACAACGTTCGCGTTGGCGGTGAGAGTGCCGCCATTGATTTTGTACAGCCCCGAGCCGTTAATCTGCGCGCCCGGGTTCAACGTGAACGTGCCGCCGGTCCACTCCAACCCGGCCCCGGCTGGCGCGGTGAACAGGCCTGTGGCTGAACCGCCGCCCACCAGCCGGTTCGTTGCCCCCGCCGAAAGATTGACCGCACCGCTGTTGTTGAAGCTACCGTTGCACAACAGTGTGCCGGTCTGAATCTCCACTGTGCCGAAATTATTGAAAGGGACGCCGCCAGCGACGGTCGTCGTCCCGGTGCCGGCCGATTTGCGGAACGTCCCGGCATTGTCAAATCGCGGGCTGCCGCCAAGGATCCCGAGAAGGCCAGCACCCTGAACGTGGAAGAGCGCGCCGGGCCGGTTGGTGATGAGGCTTGCGTTCAAAGCGATGGTTCCATTGGTCCAGATTACGGTCCCGCCGTTCTCCAGCGTGCGATTGACCAGATTGACCTGGCTCGGAATGGCGGCGTTCAGTGTCGCGCCCGAAGCAATGATCGTTCGTCCGGTCCCGCTCATCACGCCTGCTGTCCAGTTCATCAAGCTGGCAATCGTCACTGTGCCCACGCCCCCCAACGTGCTGCTGCCGGAAACCAACTCCAGATTTGTTACGGTCAGGTTGGCATCGGCGGTGACGTTTCCGCCGTTGAGTTTGTAAAGTCCCGCGCCATTAAGCTGCGCACCCGGGTTCAAGGTGAACGTCGTGCCGCCGGTCCATTCCACGCCGGCACCAGATGACGCGCTAAACGTGCCCGTGGCCGAGCCGCCACCCGCCAGGTGGTTCGTCGTTCCGGCCAGGAGATTTACTGTGCCGCTGTTGGTAAAACCGCCGCTGCACAGCAGCGTGCCCGTTTGAATATCCACCGTGCCGGAGTTGTTGAAACCAAGGCCACCGCCGCCGATGGTAGTGATGCCGGTATTGACCGATTTGCGGAACGTCCCGGCGTTGTCAATTCGCGGGCTGCCGCCCAGGATTCCAAGATTGCCCGGTCCCAAGGCGTGGAATAGCGCGCCGGGCCGGTTGGTGATGAGGCTTGCGTTCAAAGCGATGGTTCCATTGGTCCAGATTACGGTCCCGCCGTTCTCCAGCGTGCGATTGACCAGATTGACCTGACTCGGAATGGCGGCGTTGAGTGTCGTGCCCGGAGAAATGATCGTTCGTCCGGTCCCGCTCATCACGCCTGCTGTCCAGTTCATCAGGCTGGCAACCGTCACTGTGCCCGTGCCCCCCAACGTGCTGCTGCCGGAAACCAACTCCAGATTTGTTACGGTCAGGTTCGCATCGGCGGTGACATTTCCGCCGTTGAGTTTGTAAAGCCCCGAGCCGTTGAGTTGCGCGCCCGGGTTCAACGTGAACGTGCCGCCGGTCCATTCCACCACGGCACCGGCGAATGCGGTGAACGCACCAGTGGATGAACCGCCGCCCGCCAGCCGGTTCGTGCCGGCTTCTATCGCCACCGCGCCATAATTGTTGAAGCCCACGCTGTTGATGGTCGTGGCGCCGTCGCCCGCCCGGTGGAATGTGCCCGCGTTATCGAACCGGCACGCGCCGCTCACCCCATTGATCGTGCCCGCATTGATCGCGTGAAAGACCGCACCCACGCGGTTAGTGATGACGGCGTTGTTCAAGAATAGGTTCCCAGCGGCCTCCCAGAAAGTTTCCCCGCCAAGTTCGAGCGTCCGGGTGTTGAGGTTCACCGCATTCACAGTCTCCAGCGTGAGCGTGGCGCCGCTTTCGAGCACCGTCCGTCCACTGCCGCTCATGGTGCCGCCCCGCCAAAGCAGGCTCTCCCGCACCGTCAGCGTGCCGCTTCCGGTCAACGTCGGAGTTCCTAATGCGCTGCTTTCCAAAGTCACTGAGGCGCAATCGGCAGGCGTGTCCAACGTAATCGTGAAGTTGCCGGGCGCCGCGAGCGAAGCGGAAATGACGACGGTGTCATTCGATCCGGGCGCGAGGTTGGGCGTCCAGTTTGTCGCGTTGTTCCAATCGCCGCCGGCAAAGTTCGTCCAGTTGAAAACCACCGGCGTGAAGAGGGCGGCCACCGTTTTGTTGTTCGTCATCACGAGCGTGACCGGGTTGGTCCGGGTAACAATGTCTCCGAGCCACGTACGGAAAGGGGCGTTGGTGGCGGCGATGGCGGTCAGCGTGACCGATTCGCCGTTCGTGTAGCTGGATTGGTCGGGGGTTTTCGTCACTGTCCCGCCGTCAACAAAAAGCAGGATGCGATAGCGGGCAGAGATGCTGTTGGTCGGATTGGTGCCGTCGAGAAATTCCTGTAAATTTGAAACGCCGTCGCCATCGAAGTCGGCGGTGGCGGTTTGATTCAGGTTCGTGAAGAAAGCCAATTCCCAGGAATCCGCCACGCCGTCAAAATCATTGTCAATCCAGAGCATCGCGGGCGCACTGGTCACGCTGCCGGAGGGATTGGTGAGCACGACGCGGTAATCGCCTTCATTGGTTGCGTTGACATTTTCCAGAAGCAGGGAGTCGTTCGTTGCGCCCCCCAGGTTGGCATTATTAAACCGCCATTGATAGGTCATCGAACGAGGGTTGGCTACGATGACGGAGAACGCCGCCGTTTCGTTCGTCGCGACGATTTGATTTTGCGGCTCGCCAATAATTTGTGGCGGAAGAATGGTTTCCGCCATTTGCACGGTGAGATTGCCGTTGGGGTCGAAGAGGAATTGGGAGGTTTGGGCTTGAGCGAGAGTTGCGAACACGGAAATGAGTCCAGCAACCGCGAGGACGACCAACGGGAGAAACCCTTCCGCTTTGAAAATCCGCGATACAGCAGACTTGGAGGTCCGCGCTCCAGTCCGCGTCGCAGTGCGAACGCTGGAGGGACTCGGAATGAATTGGAACAGAGGGAATTTCATGGTGCTCAGTAGCTTGACCATCTAGAGCCCATCCCGAGGAAATTGAAGTTTCTGGCTAAGATCCCATGAAGGTTCGGTGCCACCTGCCTGAGCAGGTCGAGTTCAGTTTCCAAGTCAACGATGATTTGGGGCGAACCCGGAACGGCACGCCCGTAAACTTCAAGAAACCTGTCCGTTTTCGGCCAATCGGCATTTGCCCGAATCGAATAGTAGAAGTCTTGCCATTGTCTCCGCGCCTCCGGGAGTCGTTGGGCAATTGACTCAAATTGTCTTTGGGCAGCGGGAAGTTCCGCTTCTAGCGCAGCAATCTCGACTTCCAGCGCGGAAGGTGGAGTCGGTGCGGAAGGAGCACGGTTAAAGCAATTCCCGATGGCCGAGCCGACTCGCTGAATTCCCTGACCAACGAAATCAACAGCCTGCCGGCCTTTTTCCCGGGCGGTGATAATTCCAGCGGACACGCAGGTAGCGAACGCGGCGGGGCTTTGGAAACAACTGTTTAGGCTGGAGATTAAGCCCAGCGGGTCGGTCAGATTAACTGGATCATTGATAACGTAGGCAAACAGATTCGGGCCTTCCGAAATCTCGGCGGCCGGAAGTGGATCACGCGAGAGCCAGCGGCCCAGTTCGGGGTCGTAAGCCCGGAAATGAGTGAGGGAGAGATTGACTTCGGGGGAGAAAAACATGCCGGCGAACCCAAAGTCGGCGTCCACGTCGCCACTCAATTTGGTTCGGTGTCCATAGGGATCATAGGCATAACGCGCCCGCACATTGCCGCCGCTGTCCACGAGTTCGCGAATCGAACCGAGATGGTCGCGCGTGTAGAAATAGACCCCAGCAACCGGCCCACTTTCGACTTTCATCCCTTGTGGAAAGAATCGTTTCGTGACTGCGCCAGCGGCATTGCGTTCCTCGCAAATCTCGCCGCCGCGCCAGACAAAACGGCGTAACGAAGCTTCGAAGCCGTTGGTCAGTTGGCGAATGGCCACCCTCCGGCTCGCGCCATCGTAGGTGAACTCGGTGCGCTGGTTTCCGACATTGACGGCCACGAGGCGGTCTTTGGCATCCCATTCATTGGTGCGCGTGATTCCCGGCGAGGTCGTGGTTCTGATCTCGTTCAGTCCGTTGTAGGTGGCGATGTAGTTTGACGCGCCAACTTGCTCGGTCAGGCGATTGGCCGCAGGGTCATAAGCGTAAGCAAACGTACTGACGAGACTTCCGGAATTGGTGACGGTGGCCGACAGCAATTGATTGACAGCGTCGTAACCGAAGGTGTGGAGCGACGGGGGCGTCGCTCCCACTTGCTGTGACCAGGTCGCGATTCGACCCTTGGAAACATCGTGGCCGTAGAGGAATTCGGAAACCGGCGTCGCTCCCACCTGATGAGTGATGCGCTGGAGCAACTGGTCCTGGAGATTGTTCCCGTAGCTCCGCGCTTCGGTCTGGCCGTTGGGCAATGATTTCGAGACGAGGCGATCGGTAGTTCCATCGTAACCATACGCGAATGCGCCCAGCGCGTTGGTGACGCCAACCAAACGCTCGGCGTCGTCGAATGCCAGCTTCACCCCCACGCCGTTGATGGCGCGGTGAACGGGCCGGTTCAGTTCATCATACAAATAGGTAATCGTGTCATTGGGCAGCGGACCATCCACGCTTGCCAAACCGCCAGCACCCAAAGTCGGCGTGCCGGTGACGGGGTTGTACAAATACAAAGTGGTTCCGGTGCCATCAGTCATCGAAGCGCGACGTTGGTAATTCGGGTCGTAGGTGTAGCTGACGCCAGGCGTGGGGACCGTCGCGTTGGCATACGTCACGTACTTGAGCGTGTCGTCGAGGTTGTGGGTAAAATGGGAAATCTGACCTTTTTCATCTATCACCTGTCGCAGACGGCTGCTGGCGTTCTCGTAGAGATATGTGACCTGCGAACCATCCGCGTACTGCTTGGCGATCCGACGGCTTTGCACATCCGTGAGCCACGACGTGGTGCGGCCCATCGGATCGGTCAGGCTTTTGATTTGCCCGCACCGGCACCATTCCATGTGCGAGACTCTGCCCAAGGGGTCCGTTTGCTTCTTCATTTGCCGCATGTTGTCGTACTCGAAGAACGTCTGACGGCCC
>JANPGB010000302.1:0-3613 GCA_031423695.1 Verrucomicrobiota bacterium | reverse complement strand
GATGTTTTCCCCCGTGCGCGAGTCCAAGTTGCCAGTCGGTTCGTCGGCAAAAATAATTTTCGGACGATTGACCAGGGCGCGGGCGATCGCCACGCGCTGTTGCTGGCCGCCGGAGAGCTGCATGGGGCGATGCTTCATCCGGTTTTCCAAGCCGACCATTTTCAAGGCGGCCCCGGCTCTTTCCGTACGCTCGCGACTTCCAGCCCCGCTGTAAATCATCGGCAGTTCCACGTTTTGCAACACGCTCAATTTGGGCAGGAGATTGAAGGCCTGGAAGACAAAGCCGATCTTCTGGTTCCGGATCGCCGCCAATTGCCGGGCCGAAGCAGCATGCACCATGACCCCGTCGAGTTGGAGGGTTCCGTGTGTGGGCAGATCCAGGCAACCCAAAATGTGCATCAAGGTGGATTTGCCGCTGCCCGACGGGCCGATGATCGAGAGGAATTCGCCCGATTCAATATCGAGCGTCAGGTTGTCCAGCGCTCGGATTTCCTCGCCGCCCAGATGATAAATCTTGCTGACATTTCGCAGTTCGACCAGGGCCATAGGCGGTTTTGCTTCGATGTTAATGGAGGAGCAAGCCGGCGGTCCGATTGGTGACCGCTCCGACATTCTGCGTGTTGTGGGCCTTGGATTTCTTTTTTTCCCGCGCCCCGGTCACCGTTCTGATGTCGGAGTCATCGGGTGGTTCTTCCAGGCAAATCAGATCTCCTTTGGCGAGGCCATCAGTCACTTCGACGTAATTATTGTCTGAAACCCCGACCTGGATAATGCGCCGCTCGTAAAATTCTTCCTTTTTGACATAGACGAAACGCTCCATCTCTTTGGTCGTGGAATTGGGTTCGCTGAAGACTGTGCTGATGGGAACCGCCAGTGTGCTTTCGGCCGAGACCACCGGGATCGAAAGGTTTGCGGTCATGCCGGGGCGCACTTTGGTATCGATCTTCTTGATGACAATGCGCGCGTCGTAACCTTTGAGATTGTTCTTCAAGGTGGCTTGCGGGGCGATGCGTTCGATGACCCCGGTCATTTTCAAATCGGCCGCCGATTCGACCGCGATGTCCACCCGCTGTCCTGGGCTTAGATGGGTGACATCAGATTGGTTGATATGCGCGAGCACTACCATGTTGTTCAGGTTGGCCACGCTCATGATTTCCGTGCCGCTGTTGAATCCGCCGGAGCCGGAGACCGCCTGGCCGATCGAGACTGGGCGGGTCAATACTGTGCAATCAAAGGGTGCGGATATCCTCGTTTTCGAGATGGAATCTTCCACCTGGCGGAGTTCTTTCTGGGCGCGTTCCAAGGCATTTTTGGCCAGTTCAAAGTCCGTCACCGCATCGTCAAACACCTCCTGGGAGACAAGCTTGTCGCCATACAGCTTGCGGGCGCGTTCATAGTTGCGCTCGGATCTTTTCAATTGCAATCTCGCGCCTTCGATTTCTGAAAGGCGCGTGGAGCGGGTCGTCTGCAAATCAAAATCATCCAAGGTGAACAGCAAATCCCCTTTTTTTACCTTGTCCCCAATATCCACCGCCAGGCTTACAATTTTTCCGTTCACCTCCGGGCGCACGGAGACTTGCTCGGCCGGACCAATGTCCCCCGCCGAACTCAGAACAATGCGGATGTCGCGCAGTTCAACTTGTGCCGTGGTCGCAGGGGCAGAGATGGTGGGTGGGCGCTTCTGAACTTTCCACGCGTTCCAGCCCCAAAGTCCGCCGGCCCCGAGCACCCCCAGGATTAACAGACTGAGAAACGTTTTATTCATCAATGGAACTTGGCCGGTTCCAACGGCGGCTCAGTTGAAACCGCTTCTCATCGAATGTCAATGGGGTCGAGTGTGTAGTGGTGTGGCACCGGCTTGGCGGCGGCGCGCTGCTGCTGAGTCAGTTCGGCCTCCTCCGTATCGAAGGCGGTGAGCAATGCTTTGGTGGCTTTGGAGATCTTCCCGGACGTGTGCTTGGTGAGTCGAACTTGGATATCGCGCCAGCGTTCAAAGTGAAGATTGTTATGCTGCACGGTCAGTTTGTGAACTTCTTTGGCCTGCTGGGCCATCGGCGTGTTCAAAACGGCGAGATTGATTCCGCCGGCCAGTTCCTCCCGGGTGAACTCGCCGATCGGATGGCCATCAATCTTCAATGTGTACTTGTTGGCGGTCAATCCGGTGATTTTGAGTGGTTGCTGATTCAAGGCTTGGATGAAGTCGGAGGAGTGCACGGCGAGCTTCATGATTTCATCACCGAGATCAACCGGCATGGGCAGGGCTTTGTCGAGTTGTGACCATGACAAGCTGCCATCCGCTTTTAATCCCGAAACGGTGGTGCAGCAATGTGAGCGCACCGACTTGTCGGCGGCGTTGATTTCCACCGAGGTCACCGCCGCCGGCGCGTTCCAAGCTTTGAGGAGTTCCGCCGCCATGAGGAGATGACCAGCCGGGCCGGGGTGCACGCGATCCGGGATTATTTTCTTTGCCGCCTCCGCATCGGTTGCCTTGGCCTTTTCCAACGCGGAAACCACTGAGGTGTTCAAATCGGCCACGTCCAGGTGTTCGCGGGCGGCGAGGGCTTTGACATACGCGCCGTAGCGCACCAAAACATTGTTGTAACCGCCCTCGAATTTTGGAGGCTGCGTGACGTCATCAAAAGGTGAGGGTTGAATCAGCGTCAGCCGGGTCTTGGGCGAATGCTGCTTCATCGAATCCACGATGTGTTGGTAGCCGTTCGTGTAAGTCGAGTACACTGCGCTATCGAATGCCTTGTAGGAGGCGTCGTTCATCCCGAGCATTACGGTCATTACCGTTGGTTCATAGGCGAACACGTCGCGTTCCAATCGCACATCAATCGGGCCGCCGCCGCCGCCGGTGACACGGTCACCGCCCCATCCGGAATGCACAAACGAAACCTTCAGAAAAGGGAAACGCGTGACGACGAAGGTCTCGGCGAAAGTGGTGTAGAGGCGCTGGTCGGTGATGCTGTCCCCGTAGAAGACAACCCGGTCGCCCTGTTTCAGATAGAAAGAATTTTCTTCGGCGGGCGTAGAACTTGCCAGGGCCACCAGCATGAGGAGGGGGAGAATTATTTTTGTTTTCATTTTTAATGTGATACCGCCGCGCAACCGCAAGGCGTTAAACGCGACTATTGATCAGTTTGATAGAATAAATACCGACCCGGAGTCAATCGCCCGGGCTGACTCATTTGAACGATTGGCAGTTGGCCGCGAGTGAATGATTTTGTTGCACCCAGCGAAGTAAACATTGATGCTATGCAAACAGAGCCCATGCCAATAAAAGTTTCCATTGTGGAAGACGATCAGGGCGTCCGGGACGGAATGGTCCGCGTTCTCGGGCGTTCACGGGATTTCAAGTGTCTCGGTTCCTATGCCAGCGCCGAGGTGGCGCTAAAGGAATTGCCCAAGACCACGCCCGACGTGGTCCTGATGGACATCAACCTGCCGGGGATGAGCGGGATTGAATGCATCCGCAAGCTCAAGGCGCAGAATACTTCCATCCATTTCATCATCGTCACGGTTTACGAGAATCCCGATCAAATATTTGAAGCGCTGACAGCAGGGGCGGCCGGTTATTTGTTGAAACAGACCCCGCCGCCGGAAGTGCTCA
>JANPGB010000301.1:0-8016 GCA_031423695.1 Verrucomicrobiota bacterium | reverse complement strand
ATGATGCTGATGCCGGACGTCAGGATCATCACGGAACGAATATTTGAATCTTGCTTCATGCATGTTAGCGAACTGACGCGGTTTGGGGCGGACATTGAGATTGTAGGGTTGAGCGCGATCGTCAAAGGCGGCAAGCCGTTGAGCGGCGCCCCGGTGATGGCGAGCGACCTCCGCGCCTCCGCCGCGCTCGTGATTGCAGGACTCGCGGCGCGCGGCACCACGCAGGTCAACCGCGTGTATCACCTGGATCGCGGCTATGAAAACATGGACACCAAGCTGCGCAAGCTCGGCGCCCGCATTGAGCGCATCGAGGAATCATGATCACGAAGCTCATCGCCGTTGTCATCATTGTGCTGGTGCTCTTCGGCTGCTACGAACTGGTGAGTTACTACGGGGAGGTTAAGCAGGAAAGCGAGACCAAGGCCAAAGCCGCCGCCGCCAAGGTCGTCAAGGGCGAGCAACTTCCCGGCATGCCCTATGAACTGCAGGCGTCCCTCGCTGCCGCGCAACAGGCCGGTCCAAAAATGTTCGCCAACTGGCTGGCCACCTACGGGCGCTCCATTCAGGACCCGCGCCTCGCTTGGATTCAACTAGATTATGTCGTGGCCATCTCCCGCGAAAATCCAGCCGAGGCCAAACGGATTTTTGCGGCGGTGAAGGATCGCACGCCGAGTTCGTCGCCGGTTTATCCGCGGCTTCAGGAACTCGCGAAAAGTTACGAGTGAGCTCCGGTGTGGACGCGCGCTGACTCCCACCCGCCAGACTTTGGGATGGCAGCGTTGGTCGCGCGGCGACGCCTATCCGGCCGGCGCATTTGCAGTGGATTTTTTCCTCCAGATCGGACTACTCTCAATCATGGCTGAAAAGAGCATTAACGACGTTTCCCGCGACCTCCGACTGCTGTTTCAAAAAGGCAGCGACGCGCTGTCGCGCGAGAATCTTGATTACGCGCTGGCTTTGTTCCAGCAGGTGTTGGAGAAAGAACCCACCTTCTTCGACTGCCGCAAGGCGCTGCGCGCGGCGCAGGCCAAGAAATCCGGCGGCGGCGGCACGGGCTTTTTCAAGAAAGTGTTCAGCAGCGCCGAATCGTCGCCGATGGTGGCCAAGGCCCAGCTCGCCCTGCGCCGCAGCCCGGCGGAAGCCCTGCCCGTGGCCGAGCAGGTGTTGAACAGCGACCCCGCGAATTCCGCCGCCCACCGTATCATCCTGGAAGCCGCCCGCGCCCTGGAAATGCCGCGCACCGCCATCCTTTCGCTGGAAATTCTCTGCAAGAATTCGCCCAAGGACAAGGCGCTGGTCCTGGAGACTGTGGACGCCCTGGTGCAAAACAACGAGATCGCCAAGGCCGAAAAACTCATGATGGAGGCGGCGCACCATTTTCCCAACGACCCCGATGTGGCGCAGGCGCACAAGAATTTTTCCGCCAGCAAAACGCTGGGCGAGGGCGGCTACGAGACGCTGGGCGAGGGCCAGGGTTCCTTCCGTGACGCCTTGCGCAACAAGGCCGAGGCCGTCTCCCTGGAGCAGGCGAATCGCGTGGAGAAAAGCGAGGACGTGGCCGAGCGGCTGATTGCCGAGTACGAGTCACGCCTGCCAGCGGAACCCAATAACATCAAGCTGCTGCGCTCCCTGGCCGAGCTTTACACGCAGAAAAAACAGTTCGAGCGCGCGCTGGAATATTATGAGCGCGTGAAAGACTCGGAAATGTCGGGCCACGACGCCGCGCTGGAGCGCGCCATCGCCGAGACGCGGGTGCGCAAAATGGAGCACGCGGCGACGGAGTTGAACCCCTTCGCCCCCGAACACGCCGAGCAGGTGGCCCAAATTCAGACGGAAAAACTGGCCTTTCAACTGGAGGCCTGCCAGAAGCGGGTCGAGAAATTCCCCACCGACCTGGCGCTCCGCTTCGAGATGGGTGCGCTGTATTTTCAGGCGGGCAAAATCGGCGAGGCCATCCAGGAATTGCAGAAGGCGCAGAACAGCCCGCACAAGCGCATCGCCGCGATGAATCTCCTGGCTCAATGTTTTGCCAAGCGGAAAATGTTCGACTCCGCCGTTCGTACGCTGCAAAACGCGATCAAGGAAAAGACTTTGTTCGATGAGGAAAAGAAGGATTTGATCTACAACCTTGGCTGCGTGCTGGAAAGCATGAGCAAGAAGCAGGAAGCCCACGAACAGTTCATCCAAATTTACGAGGTGGACATCGGCTACAAGGACGTCGCGGCCAAGGTGGACGCGTATTACGCGGGGCAATAGGCTGGTGACCCGTGTCCCCAGTTCTGGTGACTCGCGGGAAAATCAGCTTCGTGTAGTCTGATCTCGTTGCTGATGCATATTTCTCATGTGCAAAAGTTTTAAAGGCCGGACCTGTTGTCCGGCCTTTGTTGTTTTTACCGTCCAGCCTTGAGAACGCCCCTTCGCGGTGCCTAATTTTCACAAGGATTTGCAGACGTGTGGCATGGACAGGACCTGCTGCGAGTCGATAATAGGCTCAGTCAATTAATCCTTTCGTAAAATCCTTTTATCGAACAAAGCCGCCACTGCTTGAACGCTTCCCAACCGATGAACAAAAACCTGCTTCCCCTCGTCGCTGGCCTGGCCTTCCTGCTCTGCCTGTGCGCCCAAGCCACCGTCCCCCTGCCCTATTACGACGCGTTCAATTATGCCGAAGGCAGCTTGAATGTGGTGGGCTCGCCTAATTGGGTCGTTGGCAGCGGCACCTCTTTTGAAATCGCAATCTCCAACGCCGCCGCGCTGACCGCGCCGGCGGGATTTCCAGCGGCCACGGGCAAAGGTCTGCGCCGCGCGCCCAGCAGCAGTTCCAAGCGCTCAGTCCTGCAATTCACCTCCGTGCCGGCGGTGGATGGCAATGCGGTTTTTGTTTCCTTTCTGCTGGATGTGCAAACCGCCCCCGGCGCGGCGCAACTCATCGGCCACCTGGACGATGTTTCGACCAGCGACAGCACGCCTCAGGCGGGCATTTTTTTGGATGCCGGCCCCAAAATCGGCCTCGGAAAAAATGTGTCCAGCCCCGGCTTCACCATGGCGACCAATCTCGGTGCCGGTCCGCACTTGATCGTGGTGCGTTATCTGTTTCAGGCCGGCAATGACCGCGTGGATTTGTGGGTGGATCCGGCCAGCACTGATTATGGCGCAGTCACCCCGCCCGCATCGTTGGGGAGCACGACCGGCAGCACCGATCCGGGCTCGCTGGACTTTTTTCAATTCATCACCTCCAGCACCGCGGGCGGCGCACAGTTCATCGATGAATTCCGAGCCGGCACAACGTGGGCCGCGGTGGTTCCTTCCAGCGGGCCGCCCGTGGGGCAGAAACTGGGTTTCACCACTCAGCCCGCGGACACCACTCCCGGCACGATCATGAATGCCGTGGTCGTCCAGGTGCAGACTTCCGCCGGTGCCGCGGCCGCTTCAAACAATGTTCCCATCACCCTGATTTTGAGCAGCGGCAGCGGCAGCCTGGGTGGGACGACCACGCGCAACACCGATGCCAGCGGTGCCGCCACGTTCAACGATTTGACGATTGATACTGCTGGCACTGCCAAACAGTTCACGGCCAGCGCTTCGGGCATTGGCGCAGGTTTGGCCGGCGCGTCGAGCAGCTCCTTTGCGATCACCAACGTGGCGGTCGTGGTGACCAACACCCTGCCGGTGATTACGCAAATCCAACTGACGCCGTACGGCATTGCAATCCGCGGCAACAACGGCCCGTCAAACGGCGTTTATCGCGTGGTCAATGCCACCAACGCGACCCTGCCCCGCGGCCAATGGGCGGTGATTGCGACCAATGCTTTCGACGCGGCGGGCAACTTCGCCTGCACGAATCCCTTTGCCTTGAACAGCAGCGCAAGATTTTACTGCCTGCTGCTGGGCGGACAACTTTCGGTCGCGCCCTCGATCACGACACAGCCGCAAAACCAGTCCGTGATCGTCAGCAACTCGGCCAGCTTCTCCGTCCTCGCCGCCGGCAGTGCGCCGTTGCGGTACCAGTGGTATTTCAACACGAACACGCCGCTGGCCAATGCGACCAATGATTCGTTCACCCTCCTCACCGCCCAGTTCACCAATGCCGGCGGCTATTCCGTCATCGTGACTAACCCCTCCGGAGCCGTGACCAGCCTCGTTGCGGTTCTGACGGTCAACCCCGCGCCAACCAACCTTGACTTCAGTTTGTATGGTTTCGCCCAGACGGACACCGGCGGCGGCATCCTCGCGGAGACGAGTCCGCTCTACCGGAAAGTCACCAATGCACTCGACCTGGCCAATGCGATTGACACCGCCAGCATCAAGGTGATCGAGATCATGACCAACCTCGACCTCGGCTGGCTGGAGATCGGCGCGGCTGCGCAGGCGGTCGGACCGTTCCGCATTCATGCTACGCCTTCACTGCACCCGCGCCTGCTCCAGACCGGCGTCAGCCTGCTGGACATCCAGAGCAAGGATGGCCTCACGATTTTCTCCGCCAACGGCGCGACCATCAAGCATTGCTGTTTCAACATCAAGAACGCGCGGAACATCATCGTGCGTAATCTGAAGTTCGACGAGCTGTGGGAATGGGACGAGGCGACCAAGGGCAATTACGACAGCAAGGACTGGGATTTCATTGACCTCGGCAACGGCGGCGGCACGGGCACGACCACCAACATCTGGATTGACCATTGCACTTTCACGAAAGCCTACGACGGCATCTGCGACATCAAGGGTGGCGCGAATCACATCACCCTTTCCTGGAACCGGTATGTCGGTGACGACAGCGCCACGAACCCGAACAGTTTTGTCTGGCAGCAAATCAACACGCTCGAATCGAACAAGACGGCCTATGCCATGTATAATTCGCTGCGCACTGCGAGCGGCTTTACCCCGGCCGAGATCGTCACCATCATCCAAGGCCACGACAAAACCCATCTGGCGGGTGCCAACAGCGGAGTCGGGGCGGGCAACGAGGCCGACGCCGCCGCAAACGCGCTGATCTCAATCACCTTCCACCACCAATGGTTCCAGAACTGTTGGGACCGTTGCGTGCCGCGCCTGCGCGGCGGCAATGTTCACAGCTTCAACATCTACGCGGACGACTCCCTCGCCTTGGACGCCAAACGCCTGCGCGACGCGCACGGCGTCAACAGTTCCTACAATTTTAATCCGGTTCTGAACGGCAGCATCGCCACGGAAAGCGGAGCCATCCTCGTCGAGAATTCCATCTACCAAGATTGCCTCACGCCGCTGCGCAACAATCAGACCGACGTGAACAATCCGGCCTACACCGGGAAGATCATGGCGTTGAATTCCATCTATTCTTTCCGCACCACCGGCGGTCCGACCAACACCTACACCGGCAGCAGCACAAACGCGCCCGGCGACACCTACTTCGGCCCGGTGCAGGCACCGGTGATTGCGTTCTCATGGAATCTGCCCGGCAACGTGCTGCCATATTCCTATTCCATGACTGATCCGAACCAGCTTAAGTCGGTATTGACTAACGCCACCACCGGCTGCGGCGCAGGCGTGCTGACGTGGGCCAAAACCAACTGGCTGAAAACCTCGTATTGAAGAAAGTTATTTTTCCCCGCCCGCCAGAATCGTTTCAAAGTGCGGCGGCTGCTCCTCGCGGGCAACGACGCTGATTTCGATTTTCTTAAAGCCCCCGGCCTCCAGCCACCGGTGCAGATCGCTCTCCGCGAAACCCAGCCAGCGGTCGCCGTAAAGTTCCTTGGCTTTGTCGAAGTTGTGTTTGAGCAGATCGAGAATCATGATTTGCCCGTGCGGTTTGAGCAGCTTGTGCGCGCTCACCAAGGCCGCCGCCGGATCTTCCGCGTGGTGCAAGGCCTGGCTCAAGATCACCAAGTCAACGCTGCCGGCCTCGATGGCCGGGTTCTGCAGATCGCCCAGGCGGAATTCCAGATTCTTCAATCCGTTCTTCTTCGCCTTGGCCGCGCCGAAGGCGACGATCTTTTCCGAGTTGTCCACGGCAATCACTTTCTTGCAGCGACGCGCGAGCAGTTCGCTTAACAGCCCTTCGCCCGCGCCCAGATCGGCAACGACGATGGGTGGCAGCACGCGCAACAGTAGATGCCCGAACGCCTCCCAAGAACGCCCCGGTCCGTACACGCGGTCAAACCGCCCGGCGATCTGGTTGAAATACACCTGCGCCTTTTCGCTCCGCCGATTGAGGATCCGCTTGAGATTGATCTGGTCGCTGGCGTGTTCGGCGAGCTCCTTTGCGCCGCGAATCGCCAGTTGGATGAACTCGCCCGCCACGGCGTCGGCGTCCGGGTTGAGTTTGTAAAACGTGCGTTTGCCCTCGCGCCGCGCGCGCACGAGATCACAGTCCGCCAACAGCCCCAGATGCGTGGAGATGCGCGACTGCCCCAGGCGGGTGACTTCCTGCAGTTCGTTCACCGACAGTTCATCCCGCTCCAGGAGCGACACGATGCGCAGCCGCGTCTGGTCAGACAGGGCTCGGAGGGCCTTGAGCGTTGAGGTCATATTTGTTTGGCGCGCCGAACTATTTCCAAAAACCATTTGACGCGCCTCAGAAGTGTTATATCATCCTATCCAGATACGTCAATATGTCATTGGCGACCACCGCAAACATTAAGCTAAACATAATGAGCAACCGTTACATCTTCTCCTCGGAGTCCGTCGGCGAGGGCCACCCGGACAAAGTCGCCGACACCATTTCCGACGCCGTTCTCGACGCCTGCCTCGCGCAGGACAAGATGAGCCGCGTCGCCTGCGAAACCTACGTGAAGTCCAACATCGCCATCATCGGCGGTGAGATCACCACCAAGGCCAAGCTCGACTTCGTGAAGATCGCCCGTGACGACATCCGCGAAATCGGCTACGTCAACGACGACGACGTGTTTCATGCCGACAAAGTTTTCGTCAACGTCATCGTGACGCAGCAGTCGCCCGACATCGCGCAGGGCGTGGATGCCAAGAAGGCCAAGGGCAAGAAGACCGCCAAGCAGGGCGCGGGCGACCAGGGTTTGATGTTCGGCTACGCGTGCAACGAAACCCGCGAACTCATGCCGGCGCCGATCATGTTCGCGCATCGCCTCGGCCGCGAACTCACGCGCATCCGCAAGGCCGGCGGCGCGGCGTGGTTGCGTCCGGACGCGAAGTCGCAGGTCTCGGTTGTCTATGAGGACGGCAAGCCCGTCGCCATCTCGAACGTCGTCATCTCCACACAGCACGCGGCGGATGTCAGCCACGCGGAGATTGAAAAATTCTGCATCGAGAAGGTCATCAAGAAAGTTCTGCCCGCTCGCCTGCTCACTCAGAAAACTGAATTTCTCATCAACCCGACCGGCCGTTTCGTCGTCGGTGGGCCGCAGGGCGACACCGGCTTGACCGGTCGCAAGATCATCGTGGACACCTACGGCGGCATGGGCCGTCACGGCGGCGGCGCGTTCTCCGGCAAAGATCCGACAAAGGTTGATCGCAGCGCCGCCTACATGGGCCGCTGGGTCGCGAAGAACATCGTGGCCGCCGGTCTCGCGACGCGTTGCGAACTCCAGTTCGCCTACGCCATCGGCCATCCTGACCCGGTCAGCGTGCACGTCGAGACGTTCGGCACGAACACGGTTTCCAACGAGCGCATCATCCGCGCCGTCAACCGCGTGTTCAGCTTCCAACCCTCGGACATCATTGACCAGCTCAACCTCCGCCGACCGATTTACAGCAAGACGACCAACTACGGCCACTTCGGCAAGAACGACAAAGCCCTCACCTGGGAGGCGACCGACAAGGTTGCCGCCCTCAAGAAAGCGATTTAACCAGTTAACGATTCACAACTATGTCAAAAATAAAACTGTCCCCTTCCCGCCAGACCCTCGTCAAATTGAACGGCGCCGGCTTTGCCGTTGCCGTTCAATTTGAGAACGGTGCGGCGGGACGGAGAGAGTTTGATGGTTGCCATAATTTTGTTTCGTTGATTGTTAAATCGCTTTCTTGAGGGCGGCAACTTTGTCGGTCGCCTCCCAAGTGAGGGCTTTGTCG
>JANPGB010000300.1:0-8957 GCA_031423695.1 Verrucomicrobiota bacterium | reverse complement strand
GGGTGTCAGCGAGTCGACCTGGCCGACCCTTTGCCCTCGGCGAGCAGCAATGCCATCAGTCGAACGGCCCTCCGCCAGACGGAGGTGCTGAGGACAAATAGCGCGCCACGGCCTCCGTGCGTGAGTGCACATGCAGCTTCTCGTAAATGTGTTTGAGGTGATCGCGGACGGTTTCGTAACTGACGGACATTTTATCCGCGATTTCCTTGTTCGCAAAACCCTGGGAGAGGAGGGTCAGCACCTCCTCTTCGCGCGGCGTGAGCACGCTGGCGGTGTTGCGCCGGGCGGCGCGTTCCCGAAACGCGGCGACCACCCGCCGGGCGATTTCACTGGTCATGGGCGCGCCGCCGGCCAACACGTCCAGGAGCGCCATCTGCAATTGTTCCGGGCGCGAACGTTTGAGTAGGTAGCCATCCGCACCCGCTTCCAGCGCGCGAAACACCGTCTGGCTGTCGGCGGACACGGTGAGGATCAGGATCGGTGTCCGGGGCAGGAGCTGCTTGAGCCGCGCGGTGCATTCAATGCCGCTCATGCCGGGCATCTGGATGTCCATGACGATCACGCTGGGGGCTTGTTCGGGCACGACGCGCAGGGCCTCATGGCCCGACGCGCAGGCGCAGACGCAACGGAAGCCTGGGAGGCCGTCAATGAGTTGCCGCCAGCTTTCGCGCATCTCGGCCACATCTTCGACGAGGGCGATGCGCACAAGTTTTCCGGTGGTGGGGGCTGGCGGGTTTTTCATGCGGCGGGTGCGGCGGGTTTGCCGCGGCGGAACATTTTTTGCACCATGCGCGAAAGCCGGCCCCCCTCCAGCGCGGGTGCCTGGAGCGGCAGGGTGAAGGTGACGCGACAACCGTTTCCGGGCGTGGCGGCCAGGTGACAGACACCGCCCACGTCCGTGAGCCGCTCCTGCATGTTGCGCAGGCCGTTCCTTGTGGCGGGGGTTTTCTCCGGCAGATAGCCCCGGCCGTTGTCCTCCACAACCACGGTGAGTTGGTGATCCGTCACTCGCACCGCCAGCGAAATTTCGTCCGCGCCGGAATGGCGCGCGGCGTTTCGCACCGCCTCTTTTACGGCGAGCAGCAGATTGCGGCGCGCGGGCAGGTCGAGCGGCGTGGCCGGCAGATCGTCTGGCACCGCCAGTCGGCAGCGGATGGGTGTGGCTCCGAGGAAGCTTTGCGCGTTTTCGCAGACAAACGTGGCGAAGTCCTGCACGGTGTCGCGGCGGGGGTTCACCGCCCAGACGACCTCGTCCAAGGAACCCAGCAGTGTCCGCGCCCGTTCGCAGAGCGCGTCCACCTGTCCGAGCGTGCTGGCTCCGCGCGGCGTCTCGCGCCGGATCAATTCGCCCTGCAAGGTCAGTTGGGTCAGGCCGGCACCGAGGTCGTCATGGATGTCGCGGGCGATGCGGGCGCGTTCGCGTTCCAGCAGTCGGTGCGAGCGCGTCTGCACGGTCAACTGCAATCCCTGCCGGACGCTGAAGGCCGCCACCACCGCGCAGATCAGCAGCAGTAGTAGCAGGAACCAGCCTTGCTGCCAGAAGTGGGTTGCCACTGGCAGCAGCGGAGGAGAGGGGATGATCCGCTCGGGATGCTGCCACACCTGCCGGCCCGTGAACGCCACCACCTGCGCGGCGCTCCAGGTGGCCGCTGGCTGTTTGCGCGACTCCCAGTCTTTTTCGTCGCGTGGCACGACGCTCCACGAGGGATCGGATAACAGTTCGAGCTCGCGGCCATTGGACAATTGAATCTGCATGCCGAGCACCACCCCTGCGCTCAAGGCGTCGTTGAACGCCTCCACGGCCAGGACGTGCAGGCCTGGTGGCAGGAGCCGTGTGAGATCAAATTCCGTGAGTGAATTGAAATCGCCGCCGCGCCCGATCTCGCGCCCGTCCAGGAAAACCCGGTAGCCGTTGTCGGCGGTGAGCCGCAGGGTCGCTTTGGCGACGAGCGTGTCCGCCGGCACATCAAACGTGTGCCACAGACGGCACGTTTGCTTGTCCGCCACGTTGGTCGTCCAGATCCAGTTGCCGATTTCCAGCTCGGCCGCCACCGGGGTGGGCCCGAGCTCCAACAACCCTTCGCGGCCCAGCCGGGCAATCAGGGCGCGTGGCACTTCCAGCACGGTGCCTTGATGGAAACCGCGGCCCCCGCCCGGCAGCACGAGCTGCTCACTCACGTTCTCCCAGTGGTTCAGATCCGCGGACTTCAGCACGCCCCAGCGGCCGCTGCCGGAAAATCGGTAGTACGCCGCGAATTTGCCGCCGACGGCAAATACGGTTGCACCTTCCACCCCCTGCGGTGAAAACGCCGCGCCCGCCTCGCCGAAGGGGCCTTGCGGATTATCGCCGGAAGCGAGGCGCAGATTTTTCCGCGCGGGCCGCGCGGTCTCGTCTTTGAAAATCAGATGATAATGTCCATCGGCCACGACCATCGTTGCGTCGATCAGACTGAAACCCGGATCATAAAACAGGCGTGTGGCTGAGAAGGTTTGGAAGTCCTTCGTGGTGGTGCAGAAGAGCCGCTGGTTGCCCGGCTCGTTCACCGAGTCGAGGGTTTCGCGGAAACGATTCTTCACCGCGCTTGCCCAGAAAATCAGGAATTCCCGGCGCGGCGCATCCCAGAAAAGCTCCGGTGCCCAGCAGTTGAGCGTGCCGGCCTGGCTCGCCATGACGGGGAGGGTCTTCTGCCCGCTCCAGTGGATCAGGTCTTTGGAGTACGCGTAACCGATCGAGTTGCCGGTCCAGCCGGAGGTCCACACCAGATGAAAGTCCCCGTCCGCCGTCCGCAGCAGGAAGGGATCGCGCATCAGGTTGGTGCCCGTGACGCCGGCTTTGAACAGGCTGCGCCCGTGATTCACGTCGTCCCATCGATACCCGTCCATGCTCCAGGCCAGATGCAGCCCGTCCGAGTCGTCATCGGTGAAGTAGGAGAAAAGAAAACATTTCTCCGGCAGCAGCTCCGCCGACGGTTTTTCTTCCTTGAGAAAGTCGCCGATGCCGACAGAAAAATCCTTGATGCGGCCGGTCACGTTCGCGTCGCCCTGCGGCGGCAGGCAACGGAACCCCGAAACGGACCGCGCCCGACCCAGATCCACGATGAGCCGGTGCGGATGCGGCGGCGCGGCGGCCCCCCATTGCGTGTGCCAGTAAGAGTTTGTCCGGCCGTCGATGGCATTTTCCGCCGCCCCATCCTCGCGTTCGCGCTCTTCGCTGTCCGCGTAGGCAATCGTCCAACCCTCGCGATTCAACGGGCGTCCGGCCTCATCCAGCACGGACAGTTCCGCGATGGCCGCGTACGGCTGGCCGTAGTGTGCCGAGAGGGAATCGAGGCTGAAGTAACGGCCCCGGACGTCGTGGGCGAATTTGATTTCCTGCAGCCCCCCGCCCTCGGTGAACCGGCCGGTTTGGACGGGAAAAGAAGGGCTCACCACCAGCCGGGCAGGCGCTGGCTCCCGGTTCCGCGCGCGCCCGGCGGGTTGCGCTTGGGTCCGCGTGTCCACCAGCGAGCAGAGACCGGCAATGGTGATTAAGGAAATCACCGCGCTCCATCGGATCAGTACTTGCCGGCGCATGTTCCATGAATTGTGCCAGCGGCCCCGTGCAAATCCAACCACCGAAATGAAGGCGCGGTCCGTTGGGGTGCCTCGGAAAAGCAGGCGGCGTTGTCGCGCATTCATCGCCGGTGCGCTCCTTGCGCGGCTGACATCCAATCTCCTGCCGGGGAGCGACCGGCGCGCCACCGCATCAATATGCGGTGGAATTACTGGCTGCAGCTGATACTTTGCCTCACGCCCGTAGTAATGTGATTTGAAGTATGTTGTCGATGACCGATCTTAAAGCCGCGATACCAAGCCTGCCAAAAAAATCTCCAATTTTTATCTCCTGTGAATTTGAATCCTCGCCGAATTTTTCCATCACCATTTTCCATCGGAGTCGCGCTGGCGGCGCTCTTGCTGGCGCGCCCGGTCGAGGCACGCGCCGAGGCGATGCTGCAGTTGTTCAATGTCAGCTGGCCCGACCTCGTTCAAAAAATGCCCGAGATCGCTGAGGCGGGCTACGATTCGATCTGGCTGCCGCCGCCCGCCAAGGGCAGCAGTGTTTTTTCCATCGGCTACGACCAATATGATCCGTTCGATCTCGGCGACGTGAACCAGGCCGGCACCACCGCGACCCATTGGGGGACGAAGCTGCAGCTGCAGCAGGTGGTGGAAATCGCCCACCGCTTCGGCCTCCGGGTCTACTTTGACAACATCATGAACCACCGCGCCTTCACGGTGCCGGGCTTTAACTCCAGCACGCCAACCAATTATTATCCGGGCCTGCTCCCCCAGGATTTTCACCTGCAAAAGTCCGGCAACTATTTTGTCAACTGGCCGAGCGTCCAGGACTACAACAATCAATGGGATGTGCAGTATCAATCGCTCGGCGGTCTGATTGACCTCGCGACCGAGCCGGGTTCGGTCAACGGAAACTTCGGCACCACCTCGGGCAGCACGACCTCCAAGCCCTTTTTCCTCCGCCATCCGGGCAAAAACAATTACTACATGGCCACCAATCTGCCCGCGATTCAAGGCAGCCCCTGGCGTCCGTTCAACGGCACGAACGGCGCGCCGGTGGCCGAGGACGTGAACTCGTACCTGATCCGCGCCGTGCTTTACACGCTGAGCGAGACCAAGTGCGACGGCTTCCGGCTCGACGCGGTCAAGCATGTGCCGTCGGGGTTTTTTGGCGACACGGCGGCGACGTTCAACGGTTACTGTGGCGCGATCCAGGCGATGTTCGATTTCATCCACGGCTACGGCACCAATGCGGTGGGTAACGGTTATTACGAGACCAACGACGACAGCCGGAACAGCTGCTTCGACACTGAGGCATCCCGGAACGACGCCCTGCTGTTCGGCGAGCATCTCGGCCAGCCGCCCACTTACAGCGAATACATCTCGCGCGGCATGCGGCTGGTGAACTCGCCGCTGCGCGACACGATGAACGCGGCGCTGGGCGGGGGGTCGCTGGCGGGCTTGGATCAGCGCGACATCGGCCCGATCCTTCCGATTCAGAGCGTCATGTTCGCCCAAAGCCATGACGCCTCCGGCTGCTGCGCCACGCATCGCGATCTGCAGAACGCGTACTACTTCATGCACGAGGGCATTCCGGAAATCTACTCGGACAACTACAACCAGTCCGGGCCGCCGAATTATTTCCCCACGCCGCCCTACGCGAATTATCTCGGCGAGTTCGGCGACAACCAGATGCCGGATGTGGTCTATCTTCACAACCAGCTCGCCCGGGGAGGCACGTCGCCGCGCTGGAGCGAGCAAAATCTCCTCGCCTTCGAGCGCTATGATTATCGCGAAGGTGGCGCCATTCAGGATCAGACCACGGTGCTGTTCGTGATGAACGACAAATACAGCTTCCCCGGCGACATTACCTTTGATGACGGGGTGGGGCAGATCTTTGATGGTTATTACGGCGGTATCTCGATCTCCAATTCCAAAAACGTCGGCTTGGCCGTCGGGTTTCCGCCCGGCTCCGTGCTGGTGCAGTTGGCGAGTTCCTCGCCGACCGTGGGGCGGGCCTACCAAAAGTTGCTCGTCCACGCGGCCACGGGGAGTCTGCCGGCGGCCCAGGCGCAAAGCAGCCTGACCAACGCGAATCCGACCCAGCGGCTGATCTATGTCGGTGGCCAGACGATTCCGTCCGGCGGCGGCGCGATCGAACTCAACGTGCCGTCTGGCAGTTGGGTGATGTATGGCTATCAGTGGCCCGAAGCCAGCCGCGCCAATCCCGCGACCAACGCCATTGTCCTGCGCCAGGGCGGCGTGGAAGTGCCGCGCATCACGGTGTATCGCACCGATGGCGTGAACGGCGATGCGAGTTACAATCCGGTTTATCCGTTCAAGATGCGGGGCCGCGTGGATCAATTCGGCAACGTCTTGGTGGGCGTGAACGTGTCGAACAAGACCTACGCGATTGACATCCCCGTCGTGACCAACGCCAACTTCGACTTTCTGGTCCGCAACGACGCGTCCTCCGCCAGCACGCAGGTCAAGCTGGATGGCGGCGTGGATCTCAACAGCCAGATGGCACTGGGCCCAACGAGCGGAACGGATTTGCGCGACAACAAGCCGGGCACCGCCACGGATATTTATCTCGGTTACGAACAGACGGCGCTGCAATTCCGCAATGGCCCGGAAAAATTCGCCTCCCGAAACGTTCTGAGCAACAACATCGTTTCGCTCGGCGCGGAGACGTACTACTACACCGTCGGCGGCTCCAGCAATGTGATCGTCGGCGCGGGCTTCGGGCAGGCCGTCACCAACCAGACCGCCAGCTGGGTTTATCATGATCCTCTGGCGACGAATTCCGCCGCGTCGCCGAACAACACCGCCACGCAGCGCGTGCCGCTGAGTCCGGCCACCGGCCAGGCGACGGACATTTACGTCAAGGTTGGCTACCAATTTCAGATCAACACCTGCTTCCTCTATTTCACAACCGACGGAACCAATCCGGAAGGCGCCTTCGGCGTGGGCAAGGGAACGACGCAGGTGGTGCAGGCCTTCTGGGTCGCCGCCGACGGCGCGCAAAGCAACATTGACTGGTGGAAAGGCACGATCCCCGCGCAGCTCAACGGCGTGCAGGTTCGCTACAAGGTCGCACTGTTTTCCGGCGGCAGCGTTTATGCCGGGCAAAGCATCACGCCGATCTCCGATGCGGAAAGTTCCGGCTCGAAATATTATGGCTTGAACCAGTCGGCGATCACGAACTTCAATCCGGCTGCCGCGCGGATCTGGCTGCACAACGACCTCAATCCGGCGAACACCGTGACCGGTCTGCAAAGCGGCTTCCACATCGTCCGCGCCCGGACGTTCCTGCCGCGCGCGAACAAGTCCTCGGTGTTCAACACCTTTTCGCAGACGTTTTACTACGACGGCGCGCTGCCGTCCGGCGCGATTGCTTTTCCCAGCAGCGACGGCGCCGCCATCAACGACACCACCTACACGGTGGTCGTGCGCGGGGACAGCGCGGTGACGGGCGTGGAGTTCAACCTCGCCGATGGGGACGCAGGGAATGACGACGCCATCACCGGCCAGAACAACGGCAACGGCCTGACCAACGGCGTCGCGAAATTTGCAGCAGCGACGAAAGTATCGCCCGACGCCGCGATCAGCGCGCAGTATCCCGGCTATCCGCAGGAATTCCGCTTCACCTACACGAACGTGCCGACCAGCGGCAGCGCGACGATCTCCGTGCGCCTCAGGGAATTTGCGACCACGGTTTACCCCAACCGCGTCACCCTGCTGACGCGCACGGTCAGCACGCTTGCCCCGGCGCAGGTGGTGACAATTTCGAGTCCCGCCGCCAACGGCACGGTGATCACCGCCACCGGCACCAACCTCGTGTATCTGGTGCAGGCCTGTTTCACCCCGACGCTCACGCCCAACGTGACCAACTTCAATGTTCTGATCAATGGCGCCTTGCAGCCGCAGTCGGCGTACATCCTGCGTCCCGTCGGCGCGGTGGCCGGCTGCCCCGGCATGCGCTCGCTGCTCTTCAACTGGAACATCACCAACACCGGCAGCTACACCATCCAGGTGTCCTACACCAATGCTCCCGTGACGACCGACACCCGCACCGTGGTCGTGGCGCCGCCGTTGCGGATCTCCAATTTCGACGAGACCAGCAAGCTCGTGGTCTGGGACAGTGCGCCAGGCGTGAACTACCAGGTGCTGGCCACCACAAATCTGTTGCAGCCGTTCCAGGTCATCAGCCAGCCCATTCCCGGCTCGGGCGCTTCCACGTTCTTCTACGACCCCGCGCCGTCGGAGCCGCAAAAATTTTATGAGATTGTGACTCTGCCGTGAACATTCCCAAAATATCCAAGCACCGCGCTTCAAGCTTCAACGAAATTCCAGTCACCAAGAGTCCAAAATCGACGCCGAGGTCTTTTCGGCTTGAGGCTGGTAGCCGCTTTGCAGCTTGGTGCTTGGTGCTTGGTGCTTTCGTCATTCAGCTTACCTTCGCCCCTGCCGCCCACGCCATTCTCGCCAATGCCTGGCACATTCCCGACAACGCCGGCGATATTGGCGTCAACATGCGCAGCCCAGAGTTTGATTTCGGCACCACGAACACCGTCACGATTTATTCCGGCATCCAGAAACTCAACAACTCCTACGGCACTGCGAATCAAACCGGCGGCTGGCTTATTTACAAGGGCTCGACGCAAGGTTCGTGGAGCAGCAACGCGCTGGCGTTTCATCTCAACGGCGGGCCGAGTCCGAACAACCAGTATTGGAAAGCCACGTTCAACACGTCCGTCTTCGGCACCAATGAAGTCATCCAGTATTACCTCTATCTCACGTTCGATGGCGCGAACAACGTCTCCAACACGTTCGTTTACGCCCCCACCGGCCTTGGCGACAAAGTCGGCGCGACCACTTCTTCTGCCGCCACCGCGCAGGCGAATCCTTACACCGTCCGCAATCGCGCCGCGTGGCTTTTCCACGGGAACAACCGCGTCGTCACCGCCGGCACCAACGCCAGCCTCAGCAACATTGATCTGTGGCTCAAGGCCGGTTACATCGGCAAGGACGATTCGCTCGCGTCGCGTTACGCCGACAACGGCCGGATTTATTTCACCACCGACGGCTCGATCCCCGCCGGCTCACTCGGCGTCGGCAGCAATTCGACGCAGGTGGCGGCGATGGTTTTCGATCATCGCGAGAACGATCCGAGTCCGGCGGGCAACGCGATGTGGTGGCGCGGCACGGTTTCCAACGTCGCCCAGTTCGTCACGCTCAGATACAAACTCAGCCTCTGGCACAGCGCGAACAGCGAAGAGAAATTCGCCGAGTACATCGCCGGCACCAACAACGCGGTGTTCAGCTACACGCTCGGTACGCTGGGCGATCCGGCTCTGACGGTGAACGGTTTGAACGCCGACTACACGACCACGCAC
>JANPGB010000299.1:0-7565 GCA_031423695.1 Verrucomicrobiota bacterium | reverse complement strand
CCCATCATCATCGTCCCCAAGCCGGAAGACCGCGCGCGCTGGAATGAATTGCCAGGCGAGACCAACGCGGCACAAAAGCAGATTGACGAGCGGACGCTGGCCGCACATGCCGACTTCGATGCCTGGCTGGCCAAACCCGTCTTCGGGGAACTCGAGACCCGCCTGACCACCAACCAGCCCGTTTTTCACGCACCACTGTCTGAAGGCGCGGGTGAATACTTGACCGCGACGGTGGCGGGCCAATCCAGCAGCAACCACATCGGGACCAACGCGGTTTGGCTTGATGGTGCGGTGACGGCAAAAGCGTGGCTGCTCCAAGACGAGCCGTCCTTGGAGTTTCCGGGGGCGGGCGATTTCGAGCGCGAGCAGAAATTCAGTTACGCCGCATGGATCAAACCGCTGAGCAGCCAGACCGGGGCGGTGATGGCGCGCATGACCGAAGGCGATGTTCAACGCGGCTGGGATTTATGGCTCGAAGGCGGCAAGCCCACAGCGCACATCATCAACTCGTGGTCAGACGATGCGCTGAAAGCGACCGCCAAAATGGAGCTGCCCACGAACAAGTGGAGTCATGTCTGCGTCACCTACGACGGAACTTCCAAGGCCGCGGGTTTGAAAATTTTCATCAACGGCAAGGAGCAGCCGCTGAACCTCAACAAGGACAGCCTCAAGAACGGCATACACACCGACGCGCCGCTCACCATCGGCCGGCGGAACGGCGGAGCAAGACTGAACGCAACGGCCATTCAAGACCTCCGGATTTACCGGACGGAGCTGACCAAACCAGAAGTCGAGGCCCTGGCCGAGGTTCCGCGCATGAAGTGGCTCGCGCAAAAAATCGAGCCACCACGCACGAAGGAAGAAACCGAGGAACTCTTCCCCCTGTGGCTCGGCGCATTGGACCATCCCTACCGGGCCAAGGTCGAAACCAAAAAACGACTGGACGGCGAGCTGGGGGAAATCGCCAAACGCGGAACCATCGCCCACGTGATGCACGAACGCGATGAGGCCGCCGAAGCCTTTCTGCTGTTCCGCGGTGATTACGACAAACGCCGCGATAAACTCACGCCTGCCACGCCCGCGTGGCTGCCGCCGATGCCCGCCGATCTGCCACACAACCGGCTCGGCCTCGCGCAATGGCTGCTGCTTCCAGACAATCCCCTCGTCGCCCGGGTCACCGTGAACCGCTTCTGGCAGGAACTTTTCGGCACGGCCATCGTGCGCACGGCGGGGGATTTCGGCGTGGCGGGTGAGGCGCCTTCGAACCCCGAACTCCTCGACTGGCTGGCGATGGAGTTCCGGGAAAACAATTGGGATGTGAAAAAGTTTTTCAAACTCCTCGTCACCTCCGCGACGTACCGGCAGTCGGAAACGATCACCCGCGACAAGCTGGCGAAGGATCCGCAGAACCGGCTGCTCGCGCGCGGACCGCGGTTTCGCATGGACGCCGAGATGGTGCGCGATCATGCACTGGCGGCGAGCGGGCTGCTGGTGGAAAAGATCGGCGGACCCAGTGTGCGCCCCTACCAACCCGCCGGGCTCTGGGAGGTGGTGGGCATGCCCGACTCCGACACACGCAATTATAAACAGGACTCGGGCGAGAACTTGTATCGCCGCAGCGTTTACACGTTTTGGAAGCGGATGGCCCCGCCGGCCTCGCTTGAAATTTTCAACGCGCCCAACCGCGAAACCTGCACCGTGCGCCGCGAACGCACCGACACGCCCCTGCAGGCGCTGGTCACTTTGAACGACCCGCAGTACGTCGAGGCCGCCCGCAATCTCGCGGAACAAACGCTGAAGAACAGCGCGGCAAAAGACGCCGAGCGCCTTGATTACATGGCGAAGCGATTGCTCGCCCGCCCCCTGCGGCCGGCGGAGCGCAAGGTGGCTGAGTCGGGCTTGAAGGAGTTTCTCGCCTATTACCAGAAGTCGCCCAAGCTGGCGGAGAAACTTCTCGCCGTGGGTGAGTCGAAAGCCGATGCGCAATTGGACAAGCCCACGCTCGCCGCGTACACGATTGTGGCGAACCAGTTGATGAACCTCGATGAAGTATTGAACAAATGAACCCTTTCCCCGATTTCAATCCGACCCCGCTGTTCAAAGACTATGTCCGCTACGAGACGCGGCGGCAGTTCTTCAAACGCGGCGCGAGCCTGCTCGGCACCGCCGCGCTCGCCTCCCTCGCGCCACAGCTGTTGCTCGCCGGGGACAAGAAAAAACTCATCGGTGCCTCGCACGCCATCGCTCCGCATTTTGCACCCAAAGCGAAACGAGTCATTTATCTGCACATGGTGGGCGGGCCTTCGCAGGTGGACCTCTACGACCACAAACCGGTGATGGCCGACTGGTATGACAAGGATCTGCCGGATACCGTGCGCATGGGACAGCGACTCACGGGGATGACCTCCGGCCAGGCCCGCTTTCCGGTCGCGCCCTCGAAATATAAATTTACTCAACACGGAAAGAACGGCATGTGGGTCACGGAGTTGCTGCCTCACACCGCGAAGATGGTGGACGATTTGTGCTTCATCCGGTCGATGCACACCGATGCCATCAACCACGAACCCGCCATCACGTTCATGCAGACCGGCAACCAGGTCACGGGCCGGCCCTGTCTGGGCTCGTGGGTTTCTTACGGCCTGGGTTCGCTGAACGACAACCTGCCAACGTTCGTCGTGCTGGTCGCCAAGCCGTCCAACACGGAACAAATCCAAGCTATCTCGGGCCGGCTTTGGTCATCGGGCTATCTGCCGGGTGAACATGCCGGCGTTTCGTTTCGTTCCGCCGGCGATCCGATTTTGTTCATCAACAATCCCAATGGCGTGGACGCGAAGATCAGACGCAAAGCACTGGATGGCTTGAATCGGTTGAATGAAATTAATTTCCGCGAAGTGGGCGATCCAGAAACCCACACGCGCATCCAGCAGTACGAGCTGGCGTTCCGCATGCAATCCAGCGTGCCCGATCTCGCCGCCATCACCAGCGAACCGGAATCCACCTATGAACTCTACGGCGAGGACGCCCGGAAGCCCGGGACCTTTGCCAACACCGCCCTGCTCGCGCGGCGGCTGGCCGAGCGCGGCGTGCGCTTCGTGCAGATCTACCACAACAACTGGGACACCCACGGCAATGTCAGCGGCCGCCTGCCGAGCCAGTGCAAAGATGTGGACCAGGCATGTTACGGGCTGATTCAGGATTTGAAACAACGCGGCATGTTGGACGACACCCTGGTGATTTGGGGCGGCGAATTTGGGCGCACCATTTATTCGCAGGGCGGATTGACAAAGGAGAATTACGGCCGCGATCACCATCCGCGCTGTTTCACCATGTGGATGGCCGGCGGCGGCTCAAAGCCCGGAGTCGTCCACGGCGAGACAGATGATTTTTCCTATAACATCGTCAAAGACCCGGTATCCGTGCATGATTTCCATGCGACCACTTTGAGACTCCTCGGCTTTGATCACGAACGTTTCACCTACCGGCATCTGGGTCTAGATCAGCGGCTCACCGGCGTCGAGCCGGCCAGTGTTATCAGTAATTTGATTGCCTGACTCGCTCCCGCCACCGAAATCCAAACCTGAACCAAATTCAAAAACACGCTGCGGGCGGCCGATCTTTAAACCCCGACCTGAACCGTCGCAAATTCATCAGGCAAGCAGGCGTGGCACCGCAGTCGGAGCGGTTGCGCCTGGTGTTATGGCCGCCGGGCGCCCGCCATTGACCGCCGCCCGGACTCAGCGGTCGACCCCAGCCCGGTCAACGGATGTTTCCCATGAGCGAGATGATGGGCAGATAGATCGCGAGCGCGACGGTTCCCACAATGGCGATCAGAAACAGCATCATCAGCGGCTCGAGGATGGAGAAGATGCTCTTGATGCGGCGCGGTATGACTTGATTGTAATACTCGGAAACTGTCTCCAGCGCTTGATCCAGATTGCCGGTGATTTCGCCCGTCGCCACCATCCGGATCAGCATGGCGGAAAACACCGGCTGCCGGTGCATCGCCTCGCTGATGGTGCTGCCGGTCTTGACCTGCTCCTCCACCTCCGCCACCGCTTTTTCCACAACGGCGTTGCCGATCAGCCCGCTTTTGCAAAGTTCCAACGCCTGCAGGATGGGCAGGCCCGCCCGGTAAAGGATGGACAGATTATGCGCAAAACGGGAGAGCGCCAACATCCGGTTCAGCGGGCCGAAAATCGGCAGGCGCAACTTGACCGTGTCCGCCAAAATTGCGAAGCGCGGCGACACCCGCCGTCCAATCGGCACCCCCACCACGGCCAGGATCATCAAGGGCAGCCAGATCCACCAGGTGGATTTGACAAGGTCGCCCGTGGCGAAGACCGCCTGGGTGATCAGCGGCTGCTGGACATGCAGCTTGTCCAGCAGTTCGGCAAACTTGGGGATGATGAAACCAAACAGAAACAGGACAAATCCAAAAATGACCGTCATGACGATGGCCGGATAAAGGGTCGCCTGCCGGACCTCGGCCAGCAGTTCGTCCAGCCATTCCAAATACAGCCGCAGATCCTCCAGCCCTTCCGGCAGCTTGCTGCTGAGTTCGCCCGAGCGCACCACGCTGATGAAGTGCGTCGAAAAGACGGTCGGATAGCGCGCCATCGCTTCGTGCAGGCGCAGGCCGGATTCAAGCTGGGTCTGAAGGTTGCCGACGATGTCGCCAAATACCGGGATCCGGCAATCCTGGCGCGAAACCTCCAAAGCCTTCACCAGGGGAATGCCGACCTTCAACTGGTAGGACATCACCGTGCAAAAGTCGATGAGCTCCCGCCGCAGCTGCCGGCCACGCAACCGGGTGAACAGCAGGTTGCTGGCGGAGACAGCCTTGATTTTTTGAGAGGACGGCTGGGCTATGCTGCTTTCGGTCAGCCAGAGTCCGAGCCCCCGGAGCTTTTGCTCCAGGTTGGGTTCGCTCAGCGCCGGCATCTCGCCCTTTAATGTCCGGCCTTTCTGATCCACCGCCTCGTAGCGAAATACTGGCATGGCTTACTTTCGGTTCATCGGGTGACCTGCGTGATGCGCAGCAGTTCTTCCATCGTCGTGACGCCCTGCAGGGCTTTGAGCACGCCGTCCTCAAACATGGTGCGCATCCCGCGCTCCCGCGCCAGCCGCAGATACTCCGGGGCGCCGGCACGGCGGAGAATAGGATCATGAAAGCTTTCATCCACGCCCATCAGCTCGTAGATGCCCATGCGCCCCTTGAAGCCGCTGCGATTGCATTCGGCGCACCCCTTGCCGCGCCACAACCGCAGCGGAAGCCCGGGCCGGGGCGGCGAAAGTTTCAGGCGTTCAAAAATGGTTTCGGGCTGCGGGATCTCCTCCTTGCAGTGTTCGCAAATCGTCCGCACCAGGCGCTGGGCCAGCACGCCCAGCAGGCTGGCCGGCAGGAGAAACGCGTCCACGCCCATGTCGAGCAGCCGCGGGATGGCGCCTGGCGCATCGTTGGTGTGCAGCGTCGAAAGCACCAGGTGTCCCGTCAACGCCGCCCGCACCATGAGCTGAGCCGTCTCGGTGTCGCGGGTTTCGCCCACGAGGATGATGTCCGGGTCCTGCCGCAGCAGCGCGCGCAGGCCGCTGCTGAAGGTCAGGCCGATGTCTTCCTTCACCTGCGTCTGGCGCACCAGCGGCATCCGGTATTCAATCGGGTCTTCCAGCGTGAACGTGCTCACGTCCATCGTGCTGATCTCCTGCAGCACGGCGTAAAGCGTCGTGCTCTTCCCGCTGCCGGTGGGGCCGGTCACCAGCACCACGCCGTAGGGCTGGTTGAACAGTTCGCGAAACTTGGTCTGCTCGTCCTCGGCAAAACCCAGCGAGGCCAGCGAGAGAATCTGCGCGCTCGGATCCAGAATGCGCGCCACGATGTTCTCGCCAAAACTGGTCGGCAGGCTCGACACCCGCAGGTTCACATGGCGTCCGCCAATCAGAACGCTGGCGCGCCCGTCCTGTGGCACGCGCGATTCCGTCAGGTCGAGGTCCGCGAGAATTTTCATGCGCGTGACCACCGCCGATTGCATCGCCTTCGGAATGAGCGCGTCCTGATGCAGCACGCCGTCCACGCGGGTGCGCACGCGCATCATCCGTTCCTCCGGTTCAAAGTGAATGTCACTGGCGCGGCCGTTCACGGCGCGGGTGATGATCTGCCGGACCACGCGGATGACCGGCGCATCGTCGTCGCTGGTGGTCAGCCGGCTGAGCAGCTCATCCAGCGACTGGGCGGCATGGCGGTCTTTCTCCTCGAGAATCTTGTCGATGGATTCGCCGATGGTGTCGCCGCTGCTGTAATACAGCTCCAGACAGTTCAGGATGTCGCGTTCAGGCGCGGTGACGACGTCAATGTTCAGCCCGGCGATCTGCTGGAGGGTGTCAATGGCGGCGACATCGAATGGATCCGCCAGCGCCACGGTCAGGGAGCCGTTCTCGCGGGACAACGGCATGGCCAGGCAACGCCGGGCCACGTCCGCCGGAATCAGCGAGAGCACGTCCTGATTCACGGTCACGCGGTTGAGATTGACCGCGCGGCTGCCGGCTTTCCGGCCGAGGAATTCAGCGAGCTTTTCCGGCGCGACGATGGCCAGTTGAAGGAGGACTCGCGTGAGCTGGCCGCCGTTGCGCTGCTGCTCGCGGCGGGCCAGCTCCAACTGCGCGTCGGTGATCAGTCCCTCGGCGAGCATCTGCTCGCCGAGCAACGTCGGCTGTTTGGCGTCGGCCATGCGGTTAAAAGTTTTGGTGCAGTCCGTTTGAATTTCCGATGCCGGCTTGTTTGAAAAGTGGCGGCGGGCCTCCCGGCCTGCCGTAGAGGGCGGCATCTTGCCGCCTGGAAAAAACCGGCCGCATTGGAGAAGCACTTGGAGTTTCCAAGACCCTCTCAATGGCCACGCCTTTTCCGCCGGGCTGGAAGCCACGGCTCTACGTCAGCCAGGATGGCTGACGCTACATTTTTCAACCAATTCGCAGAGGGCGGACGGCCGCGCACGGCCCTCCGCCCTCTAGAACTCCAGCAAAGAATCCAAATCCCACTGTTTAAGTTAGATCGGGATCAGCGGTGCGTGAGGTAGATGTACACCGTGGTCGGGAATGGTGACTTGTACTCTACCCGACCTTTGGTGTCATCTGCGCCGAGCGCAGCACCCAACGATGCGCCATCGATCAGATCATTGAGATCTTTAGCATCTTGCGACGCCACGCCGGACAGCACGGCTTCGACGACGATTGACGCATTGGTGGTGGATATAATGTTGCCATCGAGTTTGTAGCCGGGACCGGCCCCGATGTTATCCGTGCCACCCATAACAAGTTGAAGAACTGAGTTTGTGGCAATTTTGGCGGTGAACGGCTTGTCCACCAAACCTTCGGTCATCAGTACAGTGTCGAAGTTGGTACAGGGAAGGGAGAGAGCGGTCGTGCCGCCCTGGGTTTCAAACTTGCCGTACTTGCCGTAGTGATCCGCCGTCGCGGTCTTCAACGTAGCGACGCTGATGGAGACGCCGTTCACACGGGCTTCGTTGATGGCGCTGAAGACTTTCGGAATCAGCAGCGCGGCGAGGATGGCA
>JANPGB010000298.1:0-12811 GCA_031423695.1 Verrucomicrobiota bacterium | reverse complement strand
GGCGATCCAGCTTAATGGCCCAAGTTGACGGGCGTGACGGGTTTTGACCCCGATCAGCGGCCGGGGCGGAGAATTCCAAGAAGAGGAGCGTGACCGTAATTAAGAATACCAACCACGCGCGCATGATCATTTCCCCTTGGTCCACTTCATCGTCGCGCGTTTGAGTTCGCGGTCGGATTCGCGTTTGTTGATGTCATCGCGCTTGTCGAACTCGCCCTTGCCCTTGCCGACCCCGAGCATGACTTTCACTTTGCCGTTCTTCCAGTGGAGCGAAAGGGCGATGAGCGTGTTGCCCTTGACCATGGCGAAGCCGGCGAGCTTTCGAATTTCCGCCTTATGCAGCAGCAGTTTGCGCGGGGCTTTGGGCTCGTGGTTTTGCAGGTTGCCGTGCGAATACTCGTCAATGTGCGCGTTGTAGAGAAACACCTGGTCGTTCTCCACGCGCGCAAAGGCGTCGCCGATCTGGCCCTTGCCGGCCCGCAACGCCTTGACCTCGGTGCCGTGCAGGACGATGCCCGCCTCGAAGGTGTCGAGGATGAGGTAATCGCGCCGGGCTTTCGAGTTGGTGACGATGTCCGCCATAAACAGCAGCAGCCAGAAGGTTGCCCCTCTGGCTGGCCGCGAAATCAGTTGGAATCAACGGGCGGTCAGTGCTTCTTCTTTTTCTTGGGCGCGGCCACGCGGGTCAGTTCGACCAGCTCGGGCATCTCGAAGCCGATCTTGTCCTCGATGATTTCCGTCAGGGCAATGTCCGCCACGCCCATGGTGCCGGGGTCCACCAGCGGACGGCTGATGGCGCCGGCGCCGGAATTGAGCTGGCGCACGCGGCGGGACACCAGGTTGATCAGAACGTTGGGGTTGCCAACTTTCTCCAATGCTTTTTTTGTCAGTTCAGAGTTCAAAGTATTTTGAAATTTAGCGTCGCAAGTTAGCCGTTGAGCCGCCGAATGCAATATAAAACTTGGGAATTCCGCTTGCGCCATCCCGGCGCTTTCCCTAAAACACACCCCGCATGTCTGCGACTAAAAAATCATCGGCCGGTCATTCATTTGATCTGCAAAACTTTCTCGTCACGCGCACCGAAGCCGTCAACGCCGCGCTCGACACGTTCCTGCCGTCCGAAAAAACCAAGCCCGCCACGATTCACAAGGCGATGCGCTATTCACTCTTTGCAGGCGGCAAACGGATGCGGCCCGCGCTCGTGCTCGCGGCGGCGGAGGCTTGTGGCGGCAGCGAAACCGCCGCCATGCCGCTCGCCTGCGCAGTGGAGTGCATCCATACCTACTCGCTCGTGCATGACGATTTGCCGGGGATGGACAACGATGATTACCGCCGGGGCAAGCTGACGAACCACAAAGTTTTCGGCGAAGGCATCGCCGTGCTGGCGGGCGACGCCTTGCTGACCCAGGCGTTTGAAATCGCCGCGCAATGCAAAAGCTGGCCGCGCTACTCGCATCGGGACATCATTTTGGAAATTGCGAAGGCGTCCGGGTCGTTGCAGCTCATCGCCGGGCAGGTGGCGGATTTGGAAGGCGAGGGGAAGAAAACTTCCGTGGCGCAGCTCCGCTACATTCACGAGCGCAAGACTTCGGCGTTGTTGTGTTGTTCCGTGCGGCTCGGCGGCATGAGCGCGAACTGCACGCCCGCGCAGTTGCAGGCGCTGACGGATTTCGGCTACCACGTCGGTCTCGCGTTCCAGGTGATTGACGACATCCTGGACGTGACGCAGACGAGCGAGCAGCTCGGCAAGACGGCGGGCAAGGACACCAAAACGCAGAAAGCGACGTATCCGTCCATCGTGGGACTGGAAAAATCCCGCAAGATCGCGGCGCAACTGACGGACCAGGCGTTTGCCGCGTTGAAAATTTTCAAGGGCCGGGCGGTGGCGTTGGAGGCGCTGGCGGAGTTTCTTTTGAAGCGGGATCGGTGAGGGGGGTTCAGTCTATCCTCTTGTTGAACCCACGGTTTCATTGAGTCAATTGATGAATCGCCAGATGCATGAAAGTGAACGCGGCACAAATACCGACTGCGACAAGCCAGGTGAAAGTGCGCTGTCTTGCCAGCGACCAACTCGCCACCGGCAAAAGTCTCAAGCAAAGAAGCAACGCGCCGAAAATCAGAATAAATGAAACTATCATGCCGATGATCTGAGTAATCAAATCTGGCGTGGTGAGAATCCCGCTCACGACGGCCATCACAACCGCCGCTATCAATGCTCGCTTAGTAACCGGTTTCATAAAATTACAGATGCGCGAAGTGGCCTAACAGATAATCGGCTTCTGGTTATGCAGTCTATCCTTTTTCATTTCCGTGACGTTGCGGCGGAGCGCGGGGTTTGTCCAGTGGATTTCGGTATTGCCAGCCGCCCCAGCGCCGTGGGCGCGGAATCTTAATTGAACCTAAACTCCACAGTTGAAACCGCGAAATACACGAAACACGCGAAAGCTGAATGCGTTGTGAAAAGGTTGGCGTTCACCTAATGGCTGAAGTGTTTCAGACCCATTTTGTTTCTTTCCCCACTTTGTTTTCGCGTGGTTCGCGTGGTTCGCGGTTCATCTCAATTGCGGAGTTTAGTTTGAAAGAAACCAAATGCAGACTATGTTTTCCGGCACTCGTGAAAAAACTCATTCTTATGTTCCTGGCCGGCGGGCTGGCGTTTGCCTCTTGGCCGGCCAGGGCGCAGGTCGGTGTCCTGACTTACCACAACAACAACCAGCGCACCGGGCTGAATCCCAATGAAACGATCCTGAACCTAACGAACGTCAACCCGAACTCGTTCGGCAAACTGTTTTCCTACGCGGTGGACGGCTACGTTTATGCCCAGCCGTTGTATGTGCCGAACCTGAACATCCAGGGGAAAGGCGTGCATAATGTCTGCTTCATCGCCACCGAGAGCAACACGGTCTATGCGTTTGACGCGGACAGCGCGGGCGCGGCGGGCGGGCTGCTGTGGAAGACCAATCTCGGGCCGCCGGCGGTGACGACGATTGCGGGCGTGTTCACGAACAAAAATTTCGGGACGCGCTACAACAACAATGCCTACACCGACATCGTGCCGCGCGTCGGCATCACGGGGACGCCGGTGATAGATCTGAATTCCGGCACGCTCTATGTGGATGCGTTCACGGGCGAAGTGGGCGGCGGGGTGACGAATTATTTTCACCGGCTGCACGCGCTGAACCTCACCAATGGCACGGAACAACCCTACAGCCCGGTGGTGGTCAGCGCCTCGGTTTCGGGCACCGGCGTCGGGAGCGTCGGCGGGACGCTGAGCTTCAGCGCCAAACAACATTCGCAGCGCGCGGCCCTGACGTTGGCGGGCGGCATACTGTATGTCCCGTTTGCCGGTTATGCGGACACGGATCCGTATCACGGCTGGCTGCTGGGTTACAACGCCACCAATCTGCTGCTGCTGACCAATTATGTTTTCAACACCACGCCCAACAGCACCACCGCCGCGTATGGCGCGAACGCCGGCGAGGGCGGCATCTGGATGGGCGGCGGCGGCGTGTGCGTGGATGAAAGCTCCAACCTGTATTTTGAAGTCGGCAACGGAATTTTCAACGCCACGAACAACGCGGGCAAGACAGAATACAGCGACAGCTTCCTGAAACTCTCGACGACGAATGGCCTGGCGGTGGCCGATTATTTCACGCCTTACAACCAGGCGACGCTCGCCCTCAACGACACGGATCTGGGGTCGGGCGCGCTGCTGCTGCTGCCGGACCAGCCGGGCGCGTTTCCGCATCTGCTGGCGGGCGCGGGCAAGGAAGGGAAAATTTATCTAATCAACCGCGACCAGATGGCGACGAGCAACAATCATTTCGATTCGACCAACACGATTGATTTCGTCGTGCAAAGCCTGGCCGGCAGAATCAAGGGTTCGTTCAGCACGCCGGTTTTCTTCAACGGCCGGCTTTACTACGCAGCCAGCGGGGACAATTTGAAGGCCATCGCCCTGAACAACGGCCTCCTGTCCGGCACCGATATTCTGACCAACACCGCGCGCACGTTCACCTTCCCAGGCGCGACGCCCAGCGTCTCCGCAAACGGCACCAACAGCGGCATTGTCTGGGCGTTAAGAATGGGCGCGCCGCAGCTGCTGGTCGCCTGCAACGCCACGAATTTTTCCACGGAACTTTACCACAGCGGCCAGGCGGCGGGGAACCGGGACCAGCTCGCCGGCGGCACCAAGTTTGCCGCGCCGATCGTTGCCGACGGAAAAGTTTTTGCGGGCGGTTCGAATTCGGTTTCCGTGTTCGGCTTGCTCGCTGGAACTTTTTCCTTCAGCGCGGCGGCTTACAGCGTTGCGGAAGCGAACACCAACGCGACCCTTACCGTGAAACGCACCGGCGGCACGAACGGCGCGGCGCAGGTGTCGTATGCGACGGTCGCGGGCGGCACGGCGACGAACGGCGTGAACTACACGGGCGTGGCCGGCGTGCTGAACTGGGCGAACGGCGAGGCGGGTGCAAAAAATTTCACCGTGCCCATTTTCAATGACAATCAGGCCTCGCCCAACCGGACGGTGAACCTGGCCTTGAGCAGTCCCACGAATACCGCGTCGGCCTTGGGTTTGCAGGCGACGGCCGTCCTGACCCTCATCGAACCGCCCACGAGCGTCTGGAAACTCGCGCACTTCGGCACGAACGCCAACAACGCCGCCATCGCCGGGGATGCGGCGGATCCCGACCAGGACGGCGGCAAAAACCTGCTGGAATATGCGTTCGCCGCCGACCCGAACGTGCCCGGCACCAACCAGTTCACCGGCAACCTTGTTGGCCAGCAGTTCCGGGTGCACTTTCCGCGCAATACTTCGGCCAGCGACCTCACCTGCCTCGTGCAGTCCTCCGGCGATTTGTCGGTCTGGAGTGATCTCCTGACTTACACCGCCGCGAGCGGCTGGGTGACCAACCTCCCCGGCGCGGCGGTTTCCGAATCCGCGCCCGGCGGCGTGCCGCCCGATGAATTCGTGAATGCCACGGCCACTGTTTCCACCAACGTGACCGCAGGCGCGGGCGCACAATTCCTGCGTCTGCAAATCCACCGGTGAATTGTTTCCCAAAAGGCGGCGCAGCGATAGGGGTGAAATTTCCTTTCCGGCTTTTCCACCTGGATTTCGCGCCCTTGCGTTCAGGAATTAAAGGCTGAACGTCGCGCCGTCGTGCGCAAAGGTGTGCGGTATGTCCGGCAGCATTTTGGAGGCGAACCGGCGCGTCTTGGCGAGGTTCTCCCACAAGGGCCGCGCCAGATGAATGAACACAACGCGCTTGATCGGACGGCCCCGGAGGTAGATGAACATTTCTTCAGGCGGAAAATGCGCCAGTTCGCAGACGAGCAGGTTGAGCGGTTTTTCCAGCAGCGGTTCCAGATCCTCCGGCTTGCCCAAGTCGGCGCTGTGGCCGATGCGCAGGCCGCGGTGATGGAACAAAAAGCTGAAGGCGTTGAAGTCCATGTCGTATTTATTTTGGAACTTCGAGCGGAAGCCTTCCAGGTGGGAGGTGGGAAAGGCGGTGATCTGCACGCCGCGCGCCTTGAAGGTCGAGGCGGCTTTCAGCGGTTGAAATTTGGGGCGGAAGTTCAGCAGTTCATCAAAGACATAAACCGTGCGGAGCATTTCGCGCAGCGGCTTGATCGCGCCACCGGGCATATGGATGGGCAGTTCCTTGCGCCGGCCTTCGAGCCAGAAGCCCTGCATGAGCATGAAGAAGCCGCCGATGTGATCCGAATGCAGGTGCGAGATGAGCAGGTTGTCGATCGCGTCCGGCTGGATTCCATGCGCGCGCAGCGAGGCGTCCACGGGTTCGCCGCAGTCCACGAGCAGGTTGGTCTGGCCGAAGCGATAGAGGAAAGCGGCATGCCGGCGGTCGCCGCACGGCCAGCCATCACCGACACCGAGACAGGTTAGTGAAAACTTTTTCATGCCGTTCGGCCGCAATGTGCCCATTAACCCCGCTGCGGACAAGCCGGGAAAAACGCGGGCAAGCTGACGCTTTCAGAACCTGCAGGTCCGCCGCCGCCTGCGAAAACACGCGCCCACACCCAGCATCACCAAAGCAGCCGTTGACGGCTCTGGCACGGTGAAGCGCAGGTTGTCGAGCCGGCCGAAAACGCCGTCGCCGGGCGGCAGATACGCCACCGCCCACGCGATGTCGCCCGCCGGACGCGAAACAACCATCGTTTCGACTGAATCGGCGGCACGCGGGCTGGTGAGGTAGGAGGCGATCAGCGTGCCGGCGCTGTTGAAGGCATCCAGCGCCGCCACTTCGTTGGTGAAAAACTCGCCGCCGATGAAATCAATGGCGATGAAACTGGCCGCCAGGTTGAAATCCATGCGCAGCCGGCGGTCGGTGTTCCAAAACGGAACGCCCGCGTGGCCAAAAACATTCGTGCCGGTGGAGGCGTAGCCAAACCCGTCATAGGACGCCATCACGTGGAAGGAAACGGGCGGGATGGGAAGATTGTCCGCGCCGGCGGTGGTCAAGCTGACCGCCGGGAAAATGTGGTCCAGCACCGTGTTGTTGGTGTAGTTGTCCGGCTCGATGACAAACGACTGCGCGTTGGCTTGAGAAAGCAGCGCCCAGGCCAGCAGGCCCGCGGCGCAAAATAGTTTTGCGTTCATGATTTGTCGGTAAGCGATTTTTGCACGTAATGCAAAATTTTGAAATCCGGACAATCACGGATCACCCCGGCCAGATCGAAGCGATCTTCAAACGGCGGAAAGAACGCGTCGCCACCGGTGACCTCGCGTTTGACCAGGGTGAGGTAAAGCTCGGAGCAAAGCGGCAGGGTCTGTTCGTAGATCTGCGCGCCGCCACAGATGAAGACCTGGCGCTTTTCGTTTTGCAGTTCAAGCTGGCTCCAATCGGAAATGGTCCGCACGCCGGGGAATTGAAATTGCGACCGGCTTAATACCACCGTCTCACGCTGGGGCAGGGGACGTCCGATGGATTCAAAGGTCTTGCGGCCCATCACTATGATCTGCCCGGTGGTCATGGCTTTGAACCACTTGAAATCGTCCGGCAGATGCCACGGAATTTTGTTGCCCGCCCCGATCACGCGGTTGAGCGACATGGCGGCGATGGCTTTGAAATGTTTCACGTCCAATTTTTATCGCAAAGGCGCAAGGGTGCAAAGTTTCTTCGCTTGGCGTCTTTGCACCTTTGCGCCTTTGCGTTGAATTTCTACACCGCAATCGGCGCCTTGATGCCGGGGTACGGGTCGTAACCGACGAGTTCAAAATCCTCAAACTTGAAGTCGTGGATGCTCTTCACCGCCGGATTCAATTTGAGTTGGGGCAGGGGACGCGGCTCGCGGGAGAGTTGCAGCTTGGCTTGTTCAAGATGGTTGGCGTAGAGATGCAGGTCGCCGAAGGTGTGGACGAAATCGCCAGGTTTTAGGCCGCAGACCTGCGCGACCATCATCGTGAGCATGGCGTAGCTGGCGATGTTGAAGGGGACGCCGAGAAACAAATCCGCGCTGCGTTGGTAAAGCTGGCAGCTCAGTTCGCCGTCGAGCACGAAGAACTGAAACAGCGTGTGGCACGGCGGCAGGGCCATCGTTTCGATTTCGCCGACGTTCCACGCGCTGACGATGTGGCGGCGGCTGTCGGGTTTGGTTTTGATCTGCTCGATGACCTGGTCAATCTGGTTGATGGAGCGTCCGTCCGCCGTGCGCCAGTCGCACCATTGCGCGCCATAGACGCGGCCGAGATTGCCGTCGGCGTCCGCCCATTCATCCCAGATCGTGACCCCGTGGTCGTTGAGATATTTGATGTTGGTGTCGCCGCGCAGAAACCAGAGGAGTTCGTGGAGGATGGACTTGGTGTGGACTTTCTTGGTGGTGAGCAGCGGGAAATTCTTCTGCAATGGAAACCGCGCCTGCGCGCCGAACACGGAGTAGGTGCCGGTGCCGGTGCGGTCGGACTTGAACTTGCCTTGCTCCAGCACGAGGCGGAGCAGATCGAGATATTGCGTCATGCCGGGGGAAATTTAGCCGGGCAGGGTGGGAAAAGAAATTGTTTTCAAACAGCCTCCGGGATTGGTCCAAAAAAGCGGTGCTAAAGCCACCGCAGTCCAAGCGCTGTCGCGACTGCCTAAGATTCAAGATCTGCGCGAAGCGTCTGGACTGCGGCGCGTTCACCGCCGCTTTTTGGAACGGATTGCACGGATTCACACGGGTTGAATCAGTGAAAAGTTTCGCAATCCGTCTCACTGGCTTTCCGCCCGCACCTTCACTAATCCGCGTTCCTTGGCCAACTCGTCGAGCAGCACCGTGGCGATGCTTTGGAGTTTGCGCTGGTCGCGCAGCAACAGCCAGACGCACAGCGGCAGGGTCAGCAAAAGCAGCCACGACCACGGCCGCCACGAGCCGATCAAGCCGATAAGCAGCAACTCAAAGCCGAGCAGCGTGGTGAAGGCGATTTGCGCGGTCAGCGACGCGATGGCGCGCAAACGGCAGCGGATCAACTGGCGTTGCTGTGGATGGTCCTCGGCGACGGTGGTGAATTGCAGATGGCTCCAGTAGCTGCCGTAAATTTCCACGTCGAATTCGCTCCATCCGATGTCCGAGCGATGAGGCCAGTTTTTTTGGTCGAGCCGTTGCAGGACCGCGGTGACGAAATCCAGGCGTTCAATCCGCTTCTCGGCCCAGTATTCGACTTCGTTGAGCGATTGCTTGCTTTGATAGAGCGCCACGGAATCCAGCGATTGTTGCGCGGCCAGGGTGAGCGGTTGCAGGGTGAGCCGGCCTTGATGACGCGCCCAGCCGCGCACGATGGGTTGGAGAAAGAAGAGCAGGGCGACGAGCGGACGGGACCACCACTCGTTTTTGTTTCTCGGCAAGGCGGCTTGAACACCCGCCGCCGCACAGAGGCAGATTGAAATCAGCAGGCTGGCGATGGCGACCGGGGCCAGATAGTGGAAAATGGCCGACAACACGGCCAGCGGCAGCACGATGAACAGATGATATTCGAGCGTGGTGCAAAGCATCAGTGTCGTCGCCGGTTCGGAGGCGTATAGTTTTTGAAACCCGGCGCTGCCAAACAGTCCGTGGTAGATGACCGAACGGCGGACTTCGATGCCGAACTTCGCCGGTGCATAGATGCGTCCGCGCCAGAGGCCGCCGCCGAAGGAGTTGAAGTTCTCGGGATGCTTGCGGACGAGCAGCGCCTCGGCTTCGCCGTAGCCCTGCTGTTGTTTCAAATAAGCAGCGACGGTGGAGCGGCGGTAATGCCAGACGAACGCGCTGGGGCTGAAGCCGATCTTGTGACCGGCCTGCTGCAACCGCCAGCAGAGGTCCACGTCGTCGCCCGCCTTCATGAAGATGGGATCGAAGCCGCCGATGCCAGCGAGCGCCCATTTGTAGAACGCCATGTTGCAACCGGGAATGTGCTCGGCTTCGCGGTCGGTCAACATGACATGCGCCGGGCCGCCGGGCGACGCCATGACGGCAGCGGCCACGGGCGAATCTTCCAGCGGCAGGAGATTCGGACCGCCGATGCCGACGAATTCACTGTGGATCAAATCGCCGATGAGATAATGCAACCAGTCTTCATCCGCGCGGCAATCGGAGTCGGTGAACGCAATGATCTCGCCGCTGGCGGCGGCGATGCCGGTGTTGCGCGCGACGGACAGGCCGAGGTTTTTCTCGTGGCGGAAATAATGGAAGGCCGGTTTGATTGCTGGATTAAGTCGGGGCTGCGGGCTTGTTTCTTCCTCTCCTTCCCCACAGGAGGAGAGGGCTGGGGTGAGGAGGTTTTCAATTTTAGATTCAAGTTTAGTTCCCCTCACCCCAGCGCGCTCCCCGTTGGGGCGGGGAGCGGGGCTGGACGGAGTGCCGCGCCCCGCATTGGCGGCGATTTGCGAGGTTGTGTCCGTCGAGCCGTCATCCACGAGGATGATCTCGTAGTCGGGATAATTCAGGCGCTGCAGGGAATCGAGGCAGGCCTGGAGCGTGGGGGCACCGTTGTAGCTGGCAACGACGATGGAAACTTTCGGCAATGGCTCAACCATGGGGAAATACGGCGCGGCGCGGAACATCTTTTGCACGACGCCGAAGGATTCCTTGGGCTGGCGATCCTTGGAGACGAGGCCCATCCTCCAGTCTTCGACGTGGCGCCCGTCGCGATACCACTCATCGGTGTAGGTGAAGACCACCGCGCCCGCCAGTCCGCCGCGAAAGGCGTTCTTGATCTGCCAGGCGAGCAGCTCGCATTTGCGGGCTTCGCCTTCCCGCAACGAGTCCACACCCAATTCACCGAGCAGGAGCGGCTTCGCGTCGGCCAGCATTTGCAGGCGGGCCAGGTAATTCCTGAACGGCTGCTCGTGGTGCAGATAGACGTTGAAGCAGGCGAAATCCAGACTGCGCGGCGGGAGAAATTCCGTGGGCGGAAAATTGGAATAGGTGCAAAGACAGTTCGGATCAACGCCTTTGGCCACGGCGACCAGCTCGTCAATGAAATCCGCCACGGCGGACGCGCCGTGCCAGCGCACGAGGTCGGGCGGAATTTCGTTGGCCACGCTGTAGGCAAAAATCGCCGGATGCTGCGCGCAGGCGGCCACGGCCCGGCGGACGGCGTCCCGCGCGTCTTCCCGGCGGCTTTCGGAATCGAGGCCCAGATGCTTGTTCCAGGGGATGTCCACGAACACCCGGAGATCGCGCGTGAGGGCGAGGTCAAGAAACCAGCGCGGCGGGACGTGATAGACGCGGACGACGTTGGCACCGAGTTCGCGAATGTGGTTGAGATCCAGCGCGGTCAGTTCCGGCACGGCGAAGGGCAGGCCTTGCGCGTTGGGCTTGAACGGCCCGTAAGCGATGCCTTTGACGAAAAACTTTTTCTGTCCCAGCCGGAAAAATTTTCCATCCACGATGACGCGTGGCCGGGATGAGTCCGCGACTGCCATGCGCGTTAGACGGGGTTGAGCTGAACTTTAATCATTCGGCGGGAAGATTACGGGGATTCCTCAACGGCGGCAACTTTTGCGGTGGCGGCCTGGGCGTCCACCACCAGCGCGGAGAACTGCCACTGCCCGTGCGGCTCAATGGCCGCTTGATAATCATTTGCGCCGCCGATTTTTTGCTCCACCGCGTTGAACAGGTCGAGTTTTATTTTCACGCCGAACCGCTGGCGATCCGTTTCGTTGGCGAGTGTGCCCGTGGCGTGGATGATGGTGCTGCCGGGGTTTCGCTCCAGGTGGATGGCGGAAACCTTCCAACCGGCTTGGGCGAAAGGGTCTTTGGCCCGGGCCTCGGCTTCGCCAGCTTGTTCGGCCGCGAGTTGGGCGGCGGCTTCGGATATTCGACGGCGACGGGTGGTCTGTTTGGTGGGTTGGGTCAACCAGAGTGCACCGGCCACGACCAGAGCAACGAAGACGACGCAGGCGATGATTATTTTCTTCGCCGCCCCGGAGGATTGGGGCGGCGGCAAGAGGCTGGGAAGTTCCGTAGGTTTGCCGCAATGCGGACAGTCGATGGCCAGCCCGGCGGCTTCAGCGGGACATTCCAGGTGGCCGTGACAGTGCTGACATTCGCATTTGAAATGAGTTGGGCTGGTCATTGTTTAATAAAGCCGGATAATGGCCGAAACCTTAGTTGCCCCGGCATCGTCAAGAAAGAGTATATTGCCAGGCTTATGAACGACAACGACAACTACGCGCGGGAACATTGCGCCAAACTGGAAGATCACTTCCTGACGCGGCGCCAGTTTCTCAACCGCGCCGGCATGGGTTTTGGGGCGCTGAGTCTCGCGGCGCTGTTCGGGGAGGGGCTGCTGTTCAACGAGGCGAAGGCTGCGGATGAAATCACGCCGTCGCTGCTGCCGCGCGCGCCGCATTTTCCGGCCAAGGCCAAGCATGTCGTCCACATTTTCGCCCAGGGGGCGCCGTCGCATGTGGACACCTGGGATCCGAAGCCCGCGCTGGAGAAGTTTAACGGAAAAGCCATACCGGGCATGGACGGCGTGGCGATGGCGTCGCCGTTCAAATTTGAAAAGAAGGGCAAGGCAGGCATCGAGGTCAGCGAAGTTTTCCCCAAGCTCGGCGAACTGGTGGATGACCTTTGCATTGTGCGGTCGTGCTACACGGATATTCCGGCGCACGAAGTCGCCACGGTTTTCATGAACACGGGCAACACGCGGCAGGCGCGGCCCAGTCTCGGCTCGTGGGTGCTATACGGTCTGGGCACGGAGAATCAAAACATGCCCGGGTATGTTTCGTTGCGGCCCGGCGGTCCGCCGCCCGGCGGCAGTGCGAACTGGCAGTCGTCTTTTCTGCCCGGCGTGTACCAAGGCGTGAGCGTCAACACCAAGATCACCGCGGTGGATCAGATGCTGGAAAACATCCGCAACCCCTACATCCCGCTCAAAGAACAGCGCCGCCAGCTCGACCTGGTGCATCAGCTCAACGAACTGCATGCGCAGAATCTCCAAAAGGATTCGCACCTCGAAGCGCGGCTGCAATCGTACGAGATGGCCTTCAAGATGCAGACCGAGGCGACGGATGCGTTCGACATTTCCAAGGAACCGGCCACGGTGCGCGATGCTTATGGCCGCACGTCGCAGGGGAACCAAATGCTGATCGCGCGGCGGCTCATCGAGCGTGGTGTGCGTTTCGTGCAGGTCTGGGCGGGAGGCTGGGATCATCACCAGGACATTGAAGACCGGCTGCCCGAACGGGCGAAGGAAATTGACCAGCCGCTGGCCGCCTTCCTCGCAGACTTGAAGCAGCGGGGGCTGTTCAACGATACGCTGGTCGTCTGGGGCGGCGAGTTCGGCCGCAAGCCCGTCAAAGATCGGAACGGCAACGACAATCCG
>JANPGB010000297.1:0-6058 GCA_031423695.1 Verrucomicrobiota bacterium | reverse complement strand
TCGCCGGCAGCTACCTGGTGAGCGAGCTAATCAAGCCCACTTTGACCTTGGTCACGCCCAGGTCCGGGCAGCGTTGGAGCAACGCCGTATTCACCGCCACCGGCACCGCCAAGGATAACGTTCGGGTGGCCGCCGTTTACTTTCAGTTGAACACGAATGATTGGGCGACGGCTGTGTTGGCCGGTAACTTCACCAACTGGACGGCCAGCAATCTCGTGCTGACCCCCGGCACGAACACCTTCAGAGTTTATGCCGTCGATGCCAGCAACAACCGGTCAGCCACCAACACGGTGAAATTCATTTATGTCCTGTCCGACCGTCTGCTGGTGCAATGGAATGGCCGCGGCACGCTTAGCCCGAATTACAGCAACGCCGTGCTGGAAATTGGCAGGAACTACTCGATGACCGCGACGGCGGCGACTGGCTTCCGGTTCGTCAACTGGACTGGCAGCGCCCCGACCAACACCGCCAAGCTCACGTTTAACATGCAGTCCAACCTGAGCTTCACCGCAAACTTTGTGGACAGCTCCCGGCCCGTGAACGTCGTGCTCACCCCCAAGCCAAACCAGCGTTGGAGCAACCAGGTCTTCTCCGCCACCGGCAGGGCCAGCGACAACGTGCGCGTCTCCAACGTCTGGTACCAGCTCAACGGCACGGGCTGGAACCTGGCCGCGTTCGCCCTCAATCACACCAACTGGACCGCCGCCAATCTTCTCCTGACTCCCGGCACCAACGTCATCAGCGCCTTCGCCGAGGACGCCACGGGCAACCGGTCGCTGACCAACACCGTCAAATTCGTTTACGTTCTGAGCGACCGCGTGAGCGTGCAATTTGCCGGCGGCCGCGGCACGCTCAGCCCGAATTACAGCAACGCCGTGCTGGAGATCGGCCGGAACTATTCCATGACGGCGACGGCGGCGAGCGGCTTCCGGTTCATCAACTGGACCGGCAGCGCTACGACCAGCGCCGCCAAGCTCACGTTCAACATGCAGTCCAACCTCAGCTTCACCGCGAACTTCCTCGATACCTCGCGCCCCGTGAACGCCATCACCAACCCGGTCGCCAACCAGAAATGGAGCAACATCGTCTTCACCGCCAGCGGCAAGGCCAGTGACAATGTGGGCATCGCTGGCGTCTCGTACCAGCTCAACGGCACCGGCTGGAATCTCGCCACCCTCGCGTTTAACCACCTCGGTTGGAGCACCCCGGTCCTGACCAACTTCCTGCTCGCGGGCTCCAACCAGCTCCAGGCCTTTGCAGTGGACGCGGTCGGCAATGCTTCACTCACCAACACCGTGAACTTCACCTATCGTGTGCAACCCGTCGCCGACTGGGCACCGGATTCGCTCAACGGTCTGCTCGCCACCGTGACCCAGTCCCATTCGGGGAGCACCAACGTTCAAGCCGTCGGCTTTGACCTCGTCACCTTTGCCCAGACCGGCAGGGACACCAACGCCGACAACTATGGCGTGGGCCAATACCTTTATACGAAGACCGGCACCAATACGGCGCAGGTCGCCCTGACCTACACAATGCCACCTACCCAGTCCAATCAGGAAGCTGAAGTGTCGTTCGTCTTCACCAATCACTACAGCGGCTATTTCACCAATGACGATGGCGACCTTGCCGGCATTAGTCTGGTGATCGCGACCAACTTCCTGCCCGGTTTGGTGAGTGGCAAAACCTTGGTTGCCACCAACCCCGCCGCCGCCACGGGCACCTCCCTGAAGTTTGTCAACCGCGTCAGCTTCGCCCAGACCGGCAGTGGCGGCAGCGGCACCGGCCTTTACACCCTGACGCGCTACAGTCCAGTGAGCGGGATGTTGATCCTGACTTACACCAACGTGGCGAAATTGGGGCAGGTCGCCTACGTGCAAACCACCTTCACCAACGCGGCCAACGGCGTCTTCTTCGTGAATTCCTTCGACAACCTTGGCAATCTCCAGAGTACCAGCAACGGAAAATTCAAATTGCAGTAACGATCGCGGTTGGGAGATTGCTGGGTGGATCGTTTGATTGGACCGGCGTGCATGGCCGCTTTTTCCTTTCGTGCGCCGGGGCATTGATGCAGTTTGGGCGGCGATGAAATTTGCAACCAGGCTGGGCCTTGTCCTGCTCGCCACCACCGGTTTAGCGCCCGCCGTGCCGGCCCAAACCGGCTTCGAACGCGACTGTGAAAAACTCGCCGCTGACCAGCGCGGCGACACTGAACGTCTTCACGAGCTGCTCAAATTGGACTGGGATTACACGATGCGTGAAAGTCCCGAGTTCGCGACGGAGGTTGGTTACCCCGGCTTGAATGATCGCTGGACCGACAGTTCGCTCGAGGCGATTGCGCGGCGGCAGCGCGAGTTGCAGGCTCCGCTTAAAGTCGTCCGATCCCTCAGCCGCACCAATCTGAGCACTGTAGATCAGTTGAACTACGACCTGTTCAAGCGCGGCTTGGACCAGGCCATGGAGGAGATTCCTTTCCACAGCGAGTACCTGCCTTTGAATCAAATGGGCGGCGTGCAGCAGGACTGCGCGCAGATTTTGGAAATCGCCCCGCGCGCGACGGTGAGGGATTACGAGAACATCCTCGCCCGCCTCAACGCGCTGCCCGGGCTGGTGGACCAGACGATCCTGCTTATGCGAAAAGGATTGGAATCCGGCATCACCCCCCCGCGCATCACGCTGCGGGATGTGCCGGATCAGGTGGCCAATCAGATGAACGCCGACCCGGATCAGAATGCGTTGCTGAAGCCGTTTGCAGAATTTCCGCTGCAAATTTCCGAAGCCGACCGCACGCGTCTGCGCGCGGCGGCCGCGACGGCGTTGAAGGAAAAAGTCATCCCCGCCTTCGCGAAGCTGCGCGAGTTCTTGGTGAAGACCTATCTGCCCGGCGCGCGGGAAAGCATCGGCATGAGCGAACTGCCCAATGGCCGCGCATGGTATGCGTTTAATGTTCGTCAGCGAACCACCACGACGCTCGCGCCCCAACAAATTCATGAACTCGGTTTGGCCGAGGTCAAACGCATCCGCGCGGAGATGGACAAGGTCATTACTTCGATAGGCTTCAAGGGCAGTTTCGCAGACTTCTCAAAATTTCTCCGCACCGCGCCTCAATTTTACTACACCAACGCGGAGGCTCTGCTCACGGGCTATCGCGACATCGCCAAGCGTGTGGATCCGCAGCTGCCCAGGTTATTTGGCAGGCTTCCCCGGCTGACTTATGGCGTGCAACCGATTCCGGCCTACGCCGCCAAGTCCCAGACAAGCGCTTACTATCAGCCCGGCTCGCCGGCGGCGGGACGGGCGGGAAACTTTTTCGCAAACACCTACGCGCTCGACACGCGGGCGAAGTGGGAGATGGAGGCTCTGACGCTCCATGAATCCGTGCCCGGACACCACCTGCAGATCGCGCTGGCGCAGGAAATGGAAGACGCGCCGGAGTTTCGCAGGCACGGCAGTTACACCGCGTTCATCGAGGGCTGGGGACTTTACTCGGAGAGTCTGGGCACCGAAATGGGGTTCTATCAGGATGACTACGCGAAGTATGGCCAGCTCACGTTTGAAATATGGCGCGCGATCCGGCTCGTGGTGGACACGGGCATGCACTCGCTGGGCTGGACGCGGCAGCAGGCGATTGATTATTTCGTCGCCAACACCGGCAAGAGCGAGCACGAGATCACCGTGGAAGTGGACCGTTACATCGTCTGGCCCGGCCAGGCCCTCGCCTACAAGATCGGCCAGTTGAAGATTCGCGAGCTGCGCGACTATGCCGCGCGCCAACTCGGCGACGTGTTTGATGTCCGGCGGTTTCATGATCAGGTGCTCGGCAGCGGTGCCATCCCGCTCGATGTGCTGGAAGCACGCCTCAAGGCGTGGGTCGCGCAAGAAAAGATACGCAGCCGCTGAACACGCTCATTAGCACGCTGCCTCGCCAATGCCCTGCCTGCCTGCAGGCGAAATTTTAGGTGGCGTGGAAGTGCACCCGGCATTGGCCCATCCAGTCTGCGATGGTGCCTGCGAGCGTCGGAGCAGGCGTGTCAGAAGGCGCGGCGAGCCGGTTCGGTTTCCATCGCGGACCTGGTCGGTGATTTACCGGAGTGCTGCGGGCGGGCCTTTCCAGATGAGGCGCAAGGAATCCAGCCGGATGCGGGATTGTTGCACCGCGGCGGCCAACTCGCTTCGCCGGGCTTGGGCGAGTTGGATTTCTTGCGGGCGGATGTGGTCGTTCACCTGCGCCAGGGTTTGCAATCGGTTCACCTCGTGGTCCAGCCGGTGGCGCATCTCTTGCAAGGCCGACTGCCGCAGTGTTTCCGCCCGGGATTCGGCCAGCCGGGTCGCGGCCTGGAACATGGCCGGCAGCGTCTTCCGGGCGATGTCGGCGTTTTCGATCAGTTTGTAGGGCGATCCTTTCTCCAGTTTTTGTTCCCACCTTGGGTTGTCAAAAGTGGCGCTGACGTCCTCCAGTTTGTGGGTGATGAGCAGACGAACCGGCGTCGGCGGGAGGAAGCGATCGGCATGGAGCCGGGGCGCGGCGATGGCTTCCAGGATAAAGTTCAACTCCAGCAGCATCGTCCGCTCGTCCGCGGCCGGCAGCACGGCGAAGGCGCAGTTGCCCGTCTCCGCTCCAAGCAAGAGCTCCATCGCTCCGGTGACCAGCGGATGGTCCCAGGTCAGGAACCCGACATCCTCCCGGCTGAGCGCGCGGCGACGGTCGCAGGTGGCGATCATCCCCTCGGCCGGCAGCGCGGGGAAGGAATCGGTCGTGATGCCCAGTGGATTAAGCTGCCAGGTGCGCGGCGCCAGTTCCTCGACGTGAACACCAAAAAGGTCAAGTACATCCAGGAGATAATTTTCCAAATCCGGCAGCCGATCCTGTTCCTGAATCTGCCCGATGATTTTTTCCGCCGTGGCGGGACGGAAAGAATTCAATTCCAACAACCGATCCCGGCCCTGTTCGAGGAGTCGGCGGATTTCCTGCCGCGCCCGCCGCGTCTTTTTTAGGAGGGCAGCCAACTCCGCCTCCGCGTCAGCACGGTCCGCGACGGGAAATTCCAGCGCGAGGTCATGGACGGCCCGGCCAAACTGGCCCAGCAGTTCGTTGCCCCCTTCGAGGTTGCTTTCAAAGGCGTTCAAGCCTTCGTGATACCAGCGCGCCAGCACCTCCTGCGGGCTGTGCGCGAGATACGGAACGTGGATCTGGATGTCCTCGGTCTGGCCGATGCGATCCAGCCGACCGATGCGCTGTTCGAGCAGTTCCGGGTTCAGCGGCAGATCGAACAAGACGAGGTGATGCGCGAATTGAAAGTTGCGGCCTTCGCTGCCGATCTCGGAGCAAATCAACAAGCGTGCGCCGTCGGGTTCGGCGAACCACGCAGCGTTGCGATCGCGCTGCAGCAGTGTGAGGCCCTCATGGAAAATGCCTGTCTTGATCGAAAGGTGGCGTCGCAGCGCCGCATCGAGCGCTTCGGCTTTTTCGATGGTGCGACTGATCACCAGCACTTTTTGCGGCTCCAACTGCTGCAGCAGTGCCACGAGCCAAAGCACGCGCGGGTCTTTGGTGAGATCGAGGCAGACCTGCAACTGGGTGTCTCCGGCATCACCGGCAAATTCCGTGGCGAGGCGATCCAACCAAGGTTCCGCCCCGGGCTCGGACGCCAAGCAAACCAGCCGCACGGTTCGTTTGGGAAACCCCTTCATGCCGGCGCGCGTATTGCGGAACAGCACGCGGCCCGGCCCGTGCAAATCCAAGAGGTCTTCCAGCAACCCCGCCCGCGATTCCGCGCGGCCCAGGCTGAGTTCCAGAAGCCGTGCCTCCATCTGCGGATCATGCGCCAGCAGGTGCCGCAGCGCGGTGAAGTCCTTTTTTGTCATTGGCGCCTCGCCCCGCAATTTCTCGGCGACCTCGGCGGTGGTCCGATAATCCTTGGCCTCTGCCAGAAAGGTTGCCAGGTCGCGATAACGGTCCGGGTCGAGCAGCCGCAGCCGGGCAAAGTGGCTTTCCACTCCCAACTGTTCCGGCGTGGCTGTCAGCAACAAGAGTCCTTCCGCCTGGCGACTTAGCTCCTCG
>JANPGB010000296.1:0-7537 GCA_031423695.1 Verrucomicrobiota bacterium | reverse complement strand
CAGGCCGGACATATCCAGAATGGCGCGGGGACTTCCCGAACCAGAGGCGCTTTGCTGGACGACGAGGTTGCCACTACTGTTGTTGAGATTGAGCCAACCACCGGCACCGGTGATGTTCGCCTGCATCGTAATACCAACCGGCACATCCGCAAGTGTTCCCGCAGTTAAACTTCCGGCGGCACTAATGTTCAGCGTCTTGCCCGGTGCCACCACCGTGGTGTGAAAACCGTTTTGGTTCGCGTAGCGTAACGAACCGATCGTTCCGGCAAACGAGTTATCAACGAAGTTGTTTGGCGACCCCGCAGACAGACTCGAACCTGCGTCCAGAAATTGCACGTCATCCGCCGCTCCGGGTGCGGCAAGCCCAGACCAATTGCCGCCGGTGGACCAATTCGAGTCCGTCAGGCTGGTGCCGCTCCAAGAAATGGTGGCGGCTCGCGCCAAAGGTGCCGTCGCCCAGGCCAGCAGAAGTGTTGTGTATATCAGGCTGCGCGCGACACGCAGGGATTGAAGATGCAAGGTGCGCTGATGCTGTTGCTGAGTGATCATGAACCTACACTAGCAGGAGAATGCCTCATCAACAATCTGTCAGAGGTCATAGCCGGATCTATCTCTTTCGAGATAGCATCCAACTTCAGACGTTGAGCGCAGTTCGGATTTCCGCAATCAGGACGCCCAAACGCGGGCTTGACCCTCAACTTAACCAGTCGCTCAGTGCAGGTTCAAAAGCCCTCGTTTGATGGCTGTGGTTACAGCCTGAGTGCGGTCGGCAGCATCCAGTTTGTTCAAAATGTTGGTGACATGAACTTTCACGGTTCCCTCCACAATTCCCAGCGCGTTGCCGACTTCTTTGTTGCTCTTGCCCTCCGCGATCAGTTGCAGGACACGCAGTTCGCGCGGCGTCAGTTTGGATTGACGCAATTGATCGGGCAGCCGGGCGGCGATCTCCGCGGGAAAATATTGCTGGCCGGCGTGGACGGCGTGGATGGCTTCGACCAACTGCGTGACCGGCATGTCTTTCAAGAGATAACCGGAAGCAGAAGCCTGGATGGCACGGGAAATATCTCCGTCCGAACTGTAACTGCTCAGCACCACAATGGGCACGTCGCCAAACTCTTTTCGCAGAGCGGCAATCGTTTCAATGCCGTCCATTCCGGGCAATCGCAAATCCATGATCACCACATCAGGGCGATGCTTGCGGAACAGCTCGACGGCTTCTTCGCCATCCTCGGCCTGGGCAACGATGGTGATGTCTGGTTCGATCTCGGACACGGTCATCAATCCCATTCGGATCAGAATGTGGTCTTCAACGACCATGACGCGGATCTTTTCCTGGGTTTTAGTTTTCATTTTGGGGTGCGGGATTATTCACGTTGATCGAGCTGGAGCCATTTTCGATGACCGGCACGTTTACTTCGATGGTGGTGCCTTGACCGGGCGCGCTGGTCACAGTCAAGCGTCCGCCCATTTTGCGGGCGCGGCTGCGCAAGCTTTGCAGGCCCAGATGCCCGGCCGTTCCATCCAATACCGTTTCAGGAACAAATCCCCGGCCATCGTCGCGCACGGACAATCGGACCGACTGTTCTGAGTAATTCAAGCTGACTTGGATCGTTTTGGCCTGCGCGTATTTGAGGGCATTGTTCAAGGCTTCTTGACCGATGCGCAACAAGTGATGTTCCGTGGCGGACGGCAATGGAACCGACGCACCAGAAACTGCAACGCTTACGCGCGCGTGATTTCCTGTGCTCATTTGCCCGACGATGTCGGACAACGCCGCGCCCAAATCCTTGTTGGCGAGCGCGGGAGATTTCCAATCCCAAAGGCTGTGCCGGACTTCCGTCCGGCTGAACCGGATCATTTGGCGCGCGAGTTTCAGACGGCGCGCGGCGTCGGTGGGATTTTCGCCCAGTCTGGATTCCAATCCTTCCAATTGCATCATGATCGCGCTCAAACCTTGTTCCAAACCGTCGTGAAGTTCTCCCGCCAACCGGTTTCGTTCCGCCAGCGTGGCGGAGATTTCGGTCTCCCGCCCCAGCTTTATCATGGCCGTCTCAAGATCACGGGTGCGTTGGGACACTTGCCGGTGGAGCAATCTTATCCAGACCAGAGCGACCACCAACACCAACACGAGGCTGCCGATGATTGCCGCAGTGTGTTTCCAGGTCCACCAAGGTGGTCGTTGCCGCACGACCACATCCGATGGCGTTCGCAACAGCACTTCAAAGGACGTCGCGAGCGGCTCTTTCAATCCCGTGCTGGAGGCCACATCGCCAACTGGCTCTGTCCAGCAAACTCCGGTGACTTCCACCCGGCTGCCGACTGGAATAACTCCCAGCCGAACAGAGCTTTTCGCCAGCGTGGCACGGAAAATTCGCTGCCCAGATTGAAGCATCAGGAATTGATTCTCGCCGAGCACCCGTTGCTCCAGCAACTGGCCTGCTAATTGAACAACCCGCGCGTCATGCTTGCCTTCCTGCAATTCTGCGGGCGAGGGCCGAAGCGGCTTGGGCAGCTCGCGGGTTCCGGTTTTGCGCACCAAGGTTTCCGACAGAAACATGAAGCCAGTTCCAACATCAGGAAAACCTGCTGCCTCCACCACATCGCCGACGCGGACGCCTGGCGCATCCATGGTTCGGACACGAACACCGCCTGATGCGTCCTGCACCAGCAGCAACTCGTCTTTCTGGTAAGTCACCACACCCGAAACCTTCACGCGGTGGAACGCCGATGAGCGACCGTTGAAGTTTCTCAAGTCCACAACCGCGATGGACGGGATGACAAAAGGGTCTTCCGGTGGCGGTTCACCGACTTCGACAAATTCTGGTGAGGGCACGAGCAACGTCCGGATGTTGTCGGCGGTTCGAACTGGCACGCCGCGGATCCGCACCAGCGCGTCAACATAAAGGCGTAACGATTCCGGCGTGGTTCCGCAGACCCAGACCGGGGTGGCTTCGTCTTTGCGCAATAAAATCAGGGTGCCGTCGGATTTGACCTGTCTAACGATTCCTTCAGTTTCAGTCCAATGCCCCTCACCGCGCCGGGGGAGCAAATACTCTTCCGGATGGATCACCGGTTCCGGCATCGGTGCCCTCCCAAGCACGTTGATTCGGTTTGGTTCCAACGGCACCGGCCACTTTCCGTTCACACTTCTGAGATCGAATTCCACGAGATCGCCCACGCGCAGTGGCCTGCGGGCAAAACGGGTAGTCAATTGGATCAGAACCCCGGCCGTATCATCCTGGATCGAAAGGTAATTTTTGCCGAACACACGATCATTGAAAGTCACGACGCCATGCACGCGGATTGAGCCGGAGCCGCTGTTCAAACTTTCGCCTTCTTCGGGAATCAATTGTGCGATCTGAACCGCAGGCGGTTCGCTGGCTGGACTCGCGGCGCCGACGACTGCTTTGGATGAGACCTTCGGAGTCTTTGTCGCGACATCATTCAAGCTTCGAACATGCACGAGCACCGGCCGGCCGTTTTCCCACTCCAAGGAACCCGCCATGTCCACTTCCTGCCCTGGACGGACGGGAATGGACTGATCCGCCCGCGCCAAAACGCCGTGATATCGGCGCGTCAATTTCAACCAACACGGGGCGGCGTAGTCGGGAATGTTGATAGTTGCGCCGCGTTCATCCTTTTTCTGGCGGAACTGGAAAACTGCCCCGCCACTGGCGCTTAATGCAAGATTGGCAAAGCTGGATTTCGAATCCACGGAGTCGCGCACCATGATTCCGGCCACCGCCCGAGAATTCGTTTTTTCCAAACTTTTGACTCGGGCGACGATGTCGCCATCACCAGTCAGTGATTGATAGGTAAAACGAAATTGATCGAAGCTGGAACTAATCCCAACTCCGCCACCTTTGATGGTGTAGGTCGAACCATCGAAAACTGCTTCGCCTGCCGGTGTGGCATTGAAGACATCAGCCGTTTGCCCGATGCCTTTCAGACTGGTCACGGAATCAAATGCTGCCGTGGTCAACGCGTCTGCGGAGAATGATGAAACGGAAAGTCCGGCCAGCGCGATATCAGCCATCTCGATTTCGACCGGTGGCGCGATTTGTTTCCAATTAGCCCCATCCGCCGAAATGTAGCCGCAGAAACTGCCCGGCCCTTGAATGAAAAATTCGTTCGTGCCCTGACGAACGACCGTTCCATGAACCCGAATTCGGCGGCTCCAGGCCAGATTCGGATTCGCCGGATTCAATTCACTGATTGGAATAATCTTTAATGCCGGCAGATCTCCGACATCCGATTCGATTTCAACGACCTCCCGAGGCGAAGGCACCCAGATTACTCCTGCCACGCGGTTTCCATTGCCGTCCGACACGCTTTCGCAAACGCCCCGCGCTCGCACCCGCGCTTTCTCCAAGCGATTCGCGCTTTTTTCCGCCCAACCAAATACCTGCACCCGGATGCGCGATTTGCCCTCGACCAGTTCCAGCGTCAGTAAATCTCCTTCAACTGCCGCAAATCCAACCACGCCTTCTACTTCAACCCAGCGATAGTTGCCGGCCAATGCAACCGAGGCCCCGACTTCAATCAGCGTGGCTTTTGGAAATTCTGCATCACCCAACTTCTTTATGCGCGGCTCTGTCACCCTAATCGTCGAACTCCAAACGCCGCCCGAAATCAAAGGCTCGACCGCCCCCACGAAATAGTTGGTCCAATACTCCCGAACAATTCCATTCGTTTTGCGATTCTGATAGGGAGACAGATAGCGCCCATCAATCACCGTTTGGGCGATTCCCGGCCCCTGCCATGCAACGGACAGCGTGTCATCACGGCCACCATGTTGTTCCTGAATTGCGTCAATCAAACAGCTCTGGCCCGCCTGCAACCGAATCGGGCCGGACGACTGCGTGGGATACTTGGTCCACTGCTCGGGAGCCGTGGATCTTCCGGTTGCAACCAAGGCCACTCGCTGAACCCTGGCCGGATCAGTGTTGGTGCTCAACCACAACTCCGAAGCTCCCTTGCTGGCAATCCAAAATGTGTAATCACCCGTCACCGGCGGGGTCACAAAACCGCGCATTCGCGCCAGATAGTAGTTGCCCCAGTTCGTCGTTGCGGAAAATGAAGGCAGCCAATCGCTCCCCGAAAGCCGGCTTGGAAAATCTGGGAACGCGGTAACGGCCGGCACTGCATTTTCCGCTTCCAACAAAATTCTACAGCCTGGCCGGATGTCCGCCTTCCTCAATTCCAAGTGAATCGCCAGCGCCCCCGCTGCATCTTGGAGCACCAGCAGCCCACGATTGGAATCCACCAACGTAACGACGCCTTCCAAACGAAGCGACCAGCCTTGCATCGCCAGAGGAAATGACAATTCGCGGAACTGGGCTGTATTCGTAACCAGCCGCGATGGGGGAATCCGATGTGTGGCATCTGCGCCGATGAGTGGCGTGCCTTCGTCCCCCAGCGATGGCAAAACCACTGCCAGCCATAAGCAGAGATTGCGTGTGTAGCTGAACCGCATAGGCTTCGCCTTAAGATATGGCGGCACGAGCTGGTTTCCAAGGAAGTTTCAAAGATTCGCGAATGCTTCATGCTCACAAGAAATTTGGGATTTGTTCCTGCAAGAGCATATTGAGGGCGATCGCCCTACCCGTGATTCGGTTCCGCGCGGTGTTTCTTGTATTCCTCAACGATCTTCGCCTCCTGATCGCGCGGCATTTCTTCGTAGTGGCTGAATTCCTCCAGGTGGACGCCGCGCCCGCCGGTCAATGAGCGCAGCGTGCTGGCGTAACGGTAGAGCTCCTTTGCCGGCACCTGCGCTTTGATGACTTGAAAACTGCCATCGGTGTCCATGCCCAGGATCCTCCCACGCCGGCTCGACAAGTCGCCCATCACCTTGCCCAGACAATCTTCCGGCAGACGGATCTCGATGGTATGAATCGGCTCCAGCAGGCACGGCTTGGCGGCGGCGAAGGATTCCTTGAACGCGTAGTAACCGGCGGTCTGGAAGGCGATGTCCTTGGAATCCACCGGATGCATCTTGCCGTCGTAAAAATCCACCAGCACGTCCACCACGCGGTAGCCGGCCAGAATCCCCTCCTCGCACGCCCGCGCCACGCCTTTCTCCACCGACGGCACAAAGTTCCGGTCCACATTTTGCCCGGCGAGCGACTGGGTGAATTCCATGCCGGTGTCGCGCTCTTTCGGCTCGATGCGCATCCAGACCTCGGCGAACTGGCCCGCGCCGCCGGTTTGCTTTTTGTGGCGATATTTGGAGTCGCCCCTCGCCTTGATGGTCTCGCGGTAACGAACGCGCGGCTCGCTCAATTCCACATGGACGTTGTAGCGGCGGCGCAGGCGTTCGACGATGACTTCCAGATGCAGTTCGCCCTGGGCGGAAAGGATGGTCTGGTGCATCTCGCCGTCCACGTGGTGCAGAAACGTCGGGTCTTCGTGATGCAGCGCCACCAGGCCGGAGGCGATCTTGTCCTCCTCGCCTTTCACCTGGCTCGTCAGCGCGGCGTGGATGTTCGGCTTGGGATATTCAACCTTCTGCAGCAGGACGGGCTTCTTCGCGCTGCACAAGGTGTTTCCGGTGTGCGTGTCCTTGAGCTTCACCACCGCCCCGATGTCGCCCGCGTTCAGCGCCGGCACCGACTCGCGCTGCTTGCCGTTGAGCAGATAGATCTGGCCGATCTTCTCCGTCATTCGGCGGTCGCTGTTGTAAAGCTCGGAACCGAATTTGATCTGGCCGGAGTAAACCCGGAAAAAGGACAGCTCGCCAAATTGCGCCTCGCTCAGAGTCTTGAACACATAGCACACCGGGTCGGGATCGGTCAGCGACACTTGCACGGCCCCGCCGTCTGGATCGTGCGCCGCGACTTTTTTTCGGTCCACCGGGGAGGATCCGTATTTGGCGATGAAGTCCAGCAGGCGCGACACGCCGACGTTGGTCTCGGCCGAGGCACAAAACAGCGGGATGATGACCTGGTTTTGAATCGCCTGGTGAATGCCGGCGCGCCATTCCTCCTCGGACAATCCGCCCCGCTCAAAAAACTTCTCCATCAGCCCGTCGTCGGATTCGGCGACGTGCTCGATGAGTTCCTTGTGCAACCGATCCACGCGCTCCTTGGATGGGCCGGACGCGGGTGCTTCCGTGTATTTGCCGCTTCGGTCGCCGGCGTAGGTGATGATTTGATCGCGCGGCACATCCAGCACCTGATTGAAGCCGGGGCCGGGATTGACCGGCAATGTCAGCGGAAAAACACTCGCGCCGTAATGCTCGCGGATTTGAGCCAGCACCTGGTCGAAGTCGGCGTGCTCCTTGTCGAACGCGTTCACGACGATCATTTTGGGAAGGCCCTGCTGCGTGGCGTATTTCCAGACCGCATCCGTGCCCGCGCCGACGCCGTGGCTGGCGTTGACGACGATCAGTGCAAAATCCCCGACCCGCAGCGCCCCGAGTCCTTCGCTGATGAAATCCGCGTAGCCCGGGCAGTCAAGGAGGTTGAATTTCTTGCCCAGCCATTCAAAGTGCAGGAGCGAGGCGGAGACGGAAATCTGCCGCTTTTTTTCGCTTTCG
>JANPGB010000295.1:0-3756 GCA_031423695.1 Verrucomicrobiota bacterium | reverse complement strand
AAACCAGAATATTATCCAACACGCAGGACGTTCTTTAGGATTTTCGTGCTCGGCTCAAACATTCGACTGTGTCCAAAACTGTGCCCAACGGTGTACCGGCGGATTGTGGAGGATACGGGCGGATTCTGATTGCTTTGTTGGGAAATATGGCTATTTTTATGCACGAAAAGGGCGCATATTTGTCCGATTCCGACCCTCGCCTCCAGCTCTAACTGCGGTTGCAGCAACGAATTAGGAGTCGCGGAAAGCCCATGGCTAACGGTTTGGCTAACAGTTTTGGGATTGTTCCAAGATTGTTTCAGTATTTGAGCGCATTGCTCCAAAACTGCCTAACCGCCGGAATCTTCGCCCAGGTAAGGTGGATGACGCATGAACATGAAAACGCGTTATCGCCTCTTCCTCCGTCGCAAAAGCGTTTACTACGCCTTCGACGACACCACCAAAACTTTCACCACGCTCAAGACCAAGGACAAGACCGAGGCCAATCGTTTGCTCATGGCCATGAACGAAGCCGGCCAGCAGCCCGCCATGAATCTGAGTCTCGCCCGCGTGTATCTCCGGCACAGCGACCCGATGGTTTCCGTTCGCACCTGGCAGCACGTCTTGGACGCAATCATCCAGATCAAATCCGGCCCGACGCAAGCGCGCTGGCAATCCGCCGCGAAAGACAAAGCGTTCAACTTGATCCGCACCCGCGTCCTCATTGAGACGCAAGCGGAACACTTGCTGGAGGTGTTGAAAACAGGAACGGTTTCGACGAATGCGTTTCTGCGGAAGATTCACAACTTCGCCATCGACATGAACTGGCTTCCCGCGACCGTCATTCCGCGCCGGCAATGGCCCGCCATTCACTACAAGGAGAAGCGCGCAATCACGATTGAGGAACACCAGAAGATCCTCGCGGCGGAAGTGAACCCGGAGCGCAAGACGCTTTACCAGTTGTGCTGGCACTTGGGCGCAAGCCAGGGTGACATCGCGGCGCTGAAAGGTGAGGATGTGGACTGGGAGAACAACACCGTGAGTTTCACCCGCAAGAAAACCGGCGTCCCGGTGCTCGTGCATCTGGGCACGGAGGCGTTGAACCTGTTTAAGGACTTGCCCGGCGAAGGCCCGCTGTTTCCATATCTCTCCCGCGTGCGTGCTGGCGACCGCGCCACGGAGTTTGCTTCGCGCTGTCGCCTGCTCGGCATCAAAGGCGTGACGCTCCACAGTTACCGCTATGCGTGGGCTGAACGCGCGAAGACCGTAGGCTAGCCATCCACAAGGAAAGTGGCGACCGGCTTTCCTCTCCGCCTGACATTTCCCAAATCTGAAATCTGGTACTCCGGCCAGGCGGCGATGCTTTTCCAGTTCTCCCTCACTTGGAAATCATTTTCCCCTTTGCGCCTCCGCGTCTCTGCGTTGAAAGAATCCGTTTTCATTTCGTGTGGTTCGTGTGGTTCGCGGTCTAAAGTTCAGTTTTCAGCTTTCCGCATTTCAGTTTTTTGCTGGTGTCTGCCACGCCAACAGGCGAAGAAACCGCCGATGTTTTTCCCGACGGCAATGCGCCCGCGCGCACCGCACCACCCACCCATTCACCTTGCCAAGCAGCCGGAACCACAACCTGTCGAGTTCGCGAATCATAAATTCCCCCTTTCCGCTTTCCCGCTTTCCGCTTTCCGCTTTGCCTTAAATCGAAACTCCTTGTCCTCGCGCGTGACGCAGGTGTTCCAGCGATGTTCGGAGATCAGCCCGCGTCCCTTGCAGAGCGTGCATTTATCGGGAAGCTGGCCCTGACACGTCGGGCAGACCGCGAACGGCTTCGCCGTTTTGATGTCCGTCCACGCCTGATCCAGTTGCGACAGCGCCGATGAAAAGTTGACCTCGGCAAACAACTTGTCGTTGTTCTCCTGGGCGGCGCGGAGCGCGCCCTTGACCCGACTGAGCGTCGTCAGCATTTCCTGCACTTCATCCGTCCGCTGCCAGAGCGGAATGAGTTGCGTCGGAATCGGCCAGCCCGTGCCGTCCAAGATTTGCGACGGCGGCGGCGGCAGTGTGGCGGCGGGCATCCTGCCTGCCGTAGAGCCGGGCATCCTGCCCGGCGGAACATGCGTCGCATCCGTCCCGTTTGTCCCACCCACACCCGCGCCGATCAGCACGACTTCAGCGGTCTTCCAATTCAGCGCGGCATATGCCTCTGATTTTCACCAACATCGGACCGCGCTGGCGGCTTTGCCGGAATCAAAATTCTTATGACACCCACCGTCTCCAACCGGCTTTCTCATCTTAAGCGTCGCTGATTCCCCATGCCTCCCACCCCTGAACAACAAGCCCGCCGTGAGATCGACGCACAGCTCATCGCAGCGGGTTGGCTCGTTCAGGACAAGCGCCATCTCAATCTTCATGCCGGACCAGGTGTTGCCCTCTGCGAGACCGACGTCGAGGGTGGTTTCGCCGACTACATGCTGTTCGTGGATGCCAAAGCCCTTGGCGTGCTCGAAGCCAAGGCCGCCGGCACTCCACTCGTCGGCGTTGCGGGGCAATCGGAAGATTATGCCCGTGCCGCGCTAACCGATTTCCAGCGCTGGGGCGATCCGCTTCCCTTCACCTACGAGTCCAACGGCGAGGAATACCGATTTCGCGACCTGCGGGATCCGCGCTCCCGCTCGCGCTTCGTCTTCGGCGTCCATCGGCCCGAGACGCTCCTTTCTCTGGTCGAGCAAGAAAACACGCTTCGCGCCCGCCTCCAGAAATTTCCACCGCTCCACACCGGAGGCCTGCGCGACTGCCAGGTCGACGCCATTCTCGGCCTCGAAAAATCTTTCGCCCGCCAGCATCCGCGCGCCCTCGTCCAGATGGCCACAGGCGCGGGCAAGACCTGGATGGCCGTGACCGAATGCTACCGGCTCATCAAATTCGGCGGCGCTCAGCGCATCCTCTTCCTTGTGGACCGCGCCAACCTCGGCAAGCAGGCCAAGAACGAATTCGACCTCTGGCACATGACCCGGCGCAGCTTCACCTTGCGCTGGACCGAACTGACCGACAAAAAACAGTGGCTGCAAGGCTGGCTTTGACCCGGCCTTCGCGCCGGGACGAGGTGGTGGCGTCGCGGCGCGGCGTCCCGAGCTGGATAATGCGGGCAGTCCCATGTCCTTCGCCAACCCCATCCGTACAAAAAAAAGCCGGATAACAAGTCCGGCTTTTTACACACGGCGCTGAGAACATGGCGCCTTCTAACGCCATTACAATAGTCCCGCACGCGCGCTGGCCCAAGTCCCCAGAACTGGGGACATCCCCTGCCCGGCGATGTAGCGTGCGGTCTGTGACCGCCGGCTACTCAATCCAGATAGCGCCGCTCGCGCTGCGAGCATCCAAGTCAGAAATCTTCCGCCAATTCGGCCGCATATTCCCCAGCTCGTCCGAGCATCGTCCCCCTCCGCGCTGTCAAGACAAAAAAGAGCCTGGCCAACCCTTTGGCCAGACTCTCAAACCCAGACCAGAACGCATAACAACCTGACGCTTATCAGAACACACCATCGCCGATCTGTTCAAACATTTGCGCCCCCAATCACCCCTTCTCCGCCATTTGCGCCGCCGACGCATGATGTTCCACCTTCACGGTCAGATTGGGTTTGATGCCTGCCAGCGCTGGCAGCACATGGTTGAGCACCTGCTCGGCCGTTGCCCGGAACTTTCGCCCGCGCGCACTCACCTTGACCCAACCGGCCTTGTCCCGGAAATAGCGCTCCGCCCAAGTCTTGCCGCTGATCAAGATCG
>JANPGB010000294.1:0-3457 GCA_031423695.1 Verrucomicrobiota bacterium | reverse complement strand
ACGCCAAGCGTCGCGGCCAGCATCTGTGAGCGGATGACATCCTGGTTCAAGGTCTCGAGCAGGTTGAGATAGCCGCCGACTTCCGTAATGTTTCGCGGTGGCGGCACGCGCGAGGAAAAAACGTCGTCCTCGACGGCGAGCCGGCGGAGCAAAAGATTTTGCGCCTGGATGGCTTCGGGCGAGATGGAGGTGCGGAGGATGTCCGCGAGTGCGTCCGTGACTTTGCTCGCAAGATTTTCGACGCCGGTGGTGGGAGTGTCTGCCATAGGATTTAATTTTTAAGGTTTGTGTTTAGGCGGGCGGAACTCCCGCAGCAGCAGGGGCGGCTTTCGCTCCAGCTTCAGCGGCTTTTCCGGCGGCGTCAGCCACCGATTTCACCACGCTCTCGGCGCTCTTCATCGCCTGGAGCTGAATTTGCGTGTTCGCGTCAATCGCCTTGTCGCGGCCCGTGCCGGCGCTTTGCGTGTCGGCGGCGATTTGCTTTTGCAAGGCGTCAAGGCCGGTCAAATTCAACTGCTTCGTGAGATCAGGCGATTGCTTGATGAGCGTTTCGAGCAAGGCCGTTGACGGCGAGGTGGCCGGTGGGCTGTTGATGGAAATGATGCTGCCCGACGAACCGGAACCGCCACCGACGCCCGAACCACCGGCACCGGCTGCGGGTGGGGAAGTGTTGAGCGGCTGCGGCGGCTGGAAGACAGAAGTGGGAATCGCATCCGCCTGTTCCGTCGGTGAATCCTGCCAGTTCCAAAATCGCGTGAGATCAATTTTCTCCGCCGAGGCGCAGCAACCGAGCACCGCTTCGCCCAAAGTTCCGTGTGCGGGCAAAGTAATTGACGAGCGCGGCGGCTGGAATGCCTGACGATGAAAACGCAGCAGCGCATCCTGAATGTCGCGCGAGGTCACTTCCATTTTCTCCGCCACATCCGGCGGAATGCCGAAGGGCATGATGGCCGCGTTGCCGAAGAAGCCGAGGATTTGATTGGTCACGCAGTTCAGCAGCGGCACTTCCTGATCGGCGCTTTGAATGCCGCCCGCCGGCACGCCGATGGTGTAACGCTCCAGCAAAATCGCCCGCTCTTCGGCAGTAAGTGCGGACCAGACGGCCTTGGAATAGGAAACGGTGTTGCGGACGATGTGATAAAACACCGATTCAATCCGCAGCAGATCAGAAAATGAAAGCACGGGCGCAAGCCGTAATGCGGGCAGCGGCAACGTTCCCGGCATCTGGTCGCGCGCCAGAAAAGTTCCGCCGGCACCGAGAAAATTCGTGCCAAAGATGGCACCGATGCCGCCGAGAATTCCGCCGGAATTTTGCACGCCCACCATCGCCGAGGCCGAGAAAGGAATAGGCCCGCCGAGTTCATGCTCCAGTTCGTTCGGCGACAACGTGACGGTCTGTATCGCCGCCGCATGGAGTCCATCCACCAGCGACGTGAGGCCATTCAGCGGATTGGCCAGCCCACCCAGGCCAGTCAGTTGCCCGGCCAAATTGCCCACGCCGTTCAGTCCGCCCAGCACTCCTCCTAATGCGCCGCCCACGACGGGCATTTTTAATTTGTAAATCAGCGAAGTAAAACGGCGCGACACATCGAATCGCACCACGTCGTTTCGCGCCAGCCAGTCAGGCAGCGGAATGACCGCGCGCAACGTCGTGCCGCTGGCACCGAGGCGATGCCGTTTCAATCCGCCGAGCAAATCCGCGCGGGATGTATATTGCTCGGGCGACAAATCCAGCGCGGATTGGCTGACCGCCGTCAGCCGCACCGGTCCGATCTGCGCGCCGCTGCGGGTAACGACGGTCACAAATAATTCCTCAAAAGCCATGAACGTTCCGCTGATCGTGAAATCAACCACATCCTGCTGCGTGCTGGATGTCTTCGGCAGCGCCTCCGGGTTTGCCGCGAAGTCGCGCAGTTGCCGCAGGCCGTAAGCGTATTCGGCGTTGCGCCGGAAGAATGGCATCAGCACATCATAATAGCGCAGCACCATCGCGTAACGATGGAGCAGTTCACCGCGCGTGGCGGGCATTCCCGGCAGGCTGAACGGCTGGCCCTCCGGTAAAAACTGCACCAGTTCCAGCGGCACGAAACAGACGAGCTGCACGTCATTCACTTCCGACGACACCGTGAAATGCCGGAGCACCTGCCACCATTGCATCGTCAGTGCATGGCCTTTGTTGTGATTCGTCACGATGCGCGTCGTCACCTGCGTCCGCTCCGTTTCCGACGCCACGCGGATGCTCGTTTGCGATCCGCGACGGCTGCCCGCCGCCACGCGATTGAGTGCCGAGTGCATATCCTGCGCGGCATTTGAAGTGAAGTCGCGGCTCGTGTTCTGCCAACTGTTTGTGTTCCCGCTCGACGACGAACTGGAGTAGCCGCCGGAGACGCCGCCACCGCCGAAGATTGCACCGATGATTCCCGTCGAAGCTTCCGCTGCCGCGCTGGCCGTGTGGCTGGAGGAATCCATGTGGCTGCCACCGCGCGCCGCTTCGTCGAAGGCCGAGCGGAACGTCGACAGCGCCGAAGAATCCTGCGTCTCTTTGTAAGATTGAAATTCCTCCTGGCTGAACGTCTCGACCGACCGCGCGCTCGCCGTTTTCACGCTTTCCTCGATGGCGATGCGCTGCTGTTCGCCGGGCGCGAGCGGCAGCGAATAAACCAGATCGCCCAGCGACATTCCCGCCGGAATCCACGTCTGTTGCATGTGGACGATGTAGCCCATGCCGAGCGTGGAAGCTTTCGGCAGGAACACCGGAGATTCTTCGATCTGCTTGTGAAAATTCGTCACGTCAATCGGCCGGTCAATCGGCGTGCGGTTGACGAGCGTCAGCTTGCCCATCGCGTGCAATTGATCAATCGCGTTCGCGGCCCCGGCCACATTCCAAAACGCATCCGCCGCGTGCGGAACCGCAAACGGCACAAAATTTCTGCCTTCCAGCCCGAAGCGGAAAACCGGCTGCCACTGGTTCATCTGCGGCTCGACCAGGCGGATGAGCGTTGAATAACGAAAGCTGTCAATCACGCCGCTGTTCGAGCGGAACATCCGGGCGCAGTCGCCTTCACCCAGCGACATCTGCGGCGCAGGCGAGGCGAAATCTCCGGGCCGGTCCACCACATCTTTCGGGCTGCCCGCGAGGATGCCGGCTTGAATTTCTTTCAACCGCGCGACCACGCTTTCCTGACGCAGCGGCGCGAGCTGTGCGCCGACCGGCAGCACGCCGAGCTGCGCCCCGGCAAGCTGGATGCGTTTCACGTTCAACTCCACCTGGGCATTCGCGCCGCGCACTTGCAACCGCAAACCATCCACCGGCAACGGCATCGGCGGCAGCGCGAGCCGGAATCCGCCGCGCTCATCCGTCACCGTTTGCGGCTGCGTCCACGGCACATTTCCGATTGCGCCCAGCCGGTTTTTTTCGGCTTGAACATAGGCCGGTGCCAGCGCTTCCACCAACTCC
>JANPGB010000293.1:0-4668 GCA_031423695.1 Verrucomicrobiota bacterium | reverse complement strand
CTCGTCGAACGCATCCGCGCTTCGGGCGGCGAGCTGTCCGCCCGCGACCTGACCATCAAGCTCGCGAAAGAATTCGGCTTTTGCTACGGCGTCGAACGCGCAATCGACCTCGCCTACGCCGCCCGCAAATCGTTTCCGCCGGAGAAGCCCATCTACCTGCTCGGCGAAATCATTCACAACCCGGAAGTCAACGACCAGATCAACAATCTCGGCATCAAGACGATTCCTAACAAGCCCACCGATGAGGAAATGAATCACCTGCAACGCGAAGACGTGGTCATCATTCCCGCGTTCGGCACCGAAGTCGCCACCCGCCGCAAGCTCGAAGAAAAAGGCTGCGTCCTCGTGGACACCACCTGCGGCGACGTGATGAGCGTATGGAAACGCGTCCGGCAATATTCCAAGGAAGCCGTCACCAGCATCATCCACGGCAAAGCCAAGCACGAGGAAACCAAAGCCACCACCTCCCAGGCCACCGCCTACGGCACCGGACATTACCTCGTCGTTTACAACCTCGCCGAGACCGATTATGTCTGCGATTACATTCTGAACGGCGGAAACAAGGAACAGTTCCTGGAAAAATTCAAGGGCGCCTACTCGCCTGGCTTTGATCCCGACACTCATCTTCAGGCCGTCGGCGTGGCCAACCAGACCACCATGCTGCGTGGCGAAACCGAGGAGGTGCAGCGCCGTCTCAAGGCCGTGATGATCAAGAAATATGGCGCGCCCGAAATCGAACGGCACTTCCGTTTCTTCGACACCATCTGCGGCGCGACGCAGGATCGCCAGGACGCGCTGCAGAAACTCCTCGCCCTGCCGCTCAATTTGCTCATCGTCATCGGCGGCTACAATTCCTCCAACACCTCGCACCTTGCTGAAATGGGTGAAGCCAAGCTGCCGACCTTCTTCATCAAGAACGCGGCCAAGATGGAATCCGACAAGTTGATCGTCCACTACGACCAGCATGAGAAAAAGGAAGTCGAAACGCGCGACTGGCTGCCCTCCGGCAAGATCACCGTCGGCATCACCGCCGGCGCATCCTGCCCGAACAACCTGATCGAAGACACGATCCGCCGGCTGTTTGAGCTGCGCGGCATTTCCGTGCAGCAGTTGCTGGCGAATTGACCGGACGCCCCGCCCTACTTCTTCCGGATGGTCATGCGTGGACGGATCGGCGGGGGCATTGAAATCTTGGGCGGAATGGGCGGGGACGAGGGTTGCGGCCAGCGTTGTTCAGCGATTTCGACCACTTTCCGGGCGGCGGACACGGCGGACGGGGGAATCGTCGGATCGCCCGGCATTGACGAAGGCTTCACTTCAAGTTGTTCGATTTTCTTGGACAACCAATCCTCGGCCTTCAGCACCGTCTCGCCGATCTTGGTTTCGGGAAACTTCATCTCGCCAATCTGGAAATCGCCAAGGCCCTTGAGAGCGTCCACCGTGTGTCCGGCAGATTTCACGACCTCGTTCCACTTGTCACTAACCGCCGCGAACGTCTGGTAACCGTTCACGAGCCATTCGAGCTTGCCAGTTTCAATGTCCACCAGCAGGCCATGCACGGGAACTTTCGGACCGATCAGCGGACTCTGTCGGATAAAGTCGCAAGCCTTGATCACGCTCTGCCGTTCGCTGCCGGACATGCCGAAGAAGTCCGTGAGATTTTCCGGCAGATGCGCCCGCTCAACGCCAAACGCTTTCAACCGGTCGAGCAACTGCGACGTCGTGGTTTTGCAGACCTGGCAATCCGTGTGGCCGATGACGGCGATCTCCTGCCCGCCCTTGACCGCGCAGGCCAGCGCCAGCGACCGCATCGTGCTGGAGAGCGGCCCGGTGATGATGTTGCCCGCGTTGCGCAGCCAGATGAACTGGTCGCCCGGCAGGCCGAGCACGTTTGGAAAAATCGCGTTCAGTCGCGGATCAACACACGTCAGCGCGATGATCGGCAGTTCGCTTTCGTACTCCGCCGGGCGCAGGCCCGCCGAGGCATCCCCCGCGATCGCGCGGTGGTTGGCGTCCATGATGGCTTCAAACAGGCGCATGATTGGTTATTCTTTCATTCGGGCAAGGGCTTCAACCGATGGATAACGACCGACTTGCTGCAAACCGCGCCGCTCTTTCAGCCGGATATCTTCGTTAAATTTCAGCAGCTTGGACGTGCCCGTGCCGATGTCGCTCAAGCCGTCAATCTCAACCCGGTGCAAAACGAGATGTTCCGCCCATGCATCCCGGCGCGGATGGAACAATCTCGTCAAACGCGCCGGATTCCCGACCACCGTGCCCACGTCCGTTCCCTTGTTCCGATTGCAGCAGGGGCACGTCCACGCCAGGTTGTCTAGCGTCGTCGGCCCGTCGTGTTTGCGGCTGATGATGTGGTCGGTTTCAAAACCCCAGAAGCCATCGTCCTCGTGAATCAGGCAATACTCGCAGACGTGATAAGCCCGCTCGGCCACTTGTTGGCGCAGACTGGGATGGCCCTTATTGTTCATGAGCCAACAACTGCCGCGCGCGCGCCTTGGCCAGCCGCATCAAGTGCTCCACTTCCAGGTAATGATCCAGCTCGGATTTTTCGTCCGGCGCAAGGCCGTCCGCCGTCTTTTCCCGCTCGATCAAATCCCAGACCCGCGCGCGCGCCGCTTCCGACGGCTTGAATTCAATGACCTCCTGCGGCCCCCGCGCCGCTATGAACTCAACAACTTCTTCGTAGGCTTTCATAAATCAAAAATACTTTTTAGCCGACTTTGGCGTCGCGGGCATTTTCGCCAAGGAGGTATTCGTGAAAACGCTCTGACCAGTCCGGCGGCCATGCAGGTTCATGGACATGGCAATTTTGATGAACTCGTAAGGCTCGCCGGTTTTTTACTGTCGGTCGCCGACGGGTCGAGCGATTCAACGAATCTCAGCACTTCCTTCTGCTTCTCCGGCAGGAGCGCGCTGACCTTTTCCAGAATGGCTTCGGTGGTGCTCATAAATTTTGCGTCAGCTTACAACATCTCTGCCGGCAATGCCAGCGCCCGAATCCCCCGCGATCGCGCGGTGATTGGCGTCCATGATGGCTTCAAACAGGCGCATAAGTTTTCACCTTTCCGTTACCATCCATTTCGACTTTGGGTAACCATGGTTTCATAGGCCGCGTTCAGCGACTTCGTCCATTCCTCGGCCAGCCGGAGCGACTCCGCATCCGCGCCGGCGAATCGGTCCGGATGACATTCTTTCACCCGGCTGCGATACGCAATTTTAATCTCCGCAAGCGAAGCATCCGGTGCAACGCCCAAAATTTCACAGGGCGATAGTTTCTCCGGCTCCTCCACCGCCACCGGCGGCACCTCTTCGTGGAAATCCTCCGCCGCTTTTACCTCGACCACATAGTTCCGTAACTCCAGCCGCAGCGTGGAGGTCAGCGACAACCGCGACACATCCGCCCGAAGAAACAACACACCGTCCAACAACCGAAGCTGCGCAATCAGTCGCGGCCAGACCAGATCGGGAAACGCGTGCAGCAGTTCCTCTTTGGAAGCCGACCTTTTGCGGGAGGCGAGATGCGAAAGGACATTCGCGCACATTTCGATGTCGAGCCTCAGCAGACCCCACGCGCGCTTGCCTTGACGGCAACCCTCCAAAATGAGTCGCGGCCCGGCGTGGAGAACTTCCCGGATCAACCAGCGCGGGAAAATGGACATGTCCTCGCGCTCGGCCCACAGGCAATCGGCAAAGATCAATCCCTGGCCGACCACCGCCAGACCATAACTCCAGGCCGTGACGAAATGATTCGTGGGCAGGACCAGGAACACCATGATCTTCGCGGCGAGATAAATGAGAAAGAACGTCGGCAGCAGCACGATCACCCCGCCCCCCAGCGCCAGCACCGAGTAAAGCGCCGACAACAGAAACGTGTTCCGCCGCTTTGCCTTCAGCCAGTTGGTAAATGCAGCCGAGGGCATAAATTCGGTCTTTGTAGGAGACGATGTGACGAGTCTCTAGCTCTATTTCCGATTTTCAGTCAGAGCTTCCTCACGTCGGCTCCTACAAGGGATTATTTGATTGAATAAGCTTCCAAAGAAACTAATTGCTTGGTCGTCCAGTTTCGGGGTCCAGCGCCTTTTGAAAACGATGTGCCAGTTGTCGCCGGGTGCGATTGCAAAACGCATAATAGCAAAACATCCCAATGAAGCTTGTGCAGAGAATAGCGATGCTCCACGCAAGCTTTTCACGCCCGCTTAAATCTTTGCGCCGCAAACAATCAACAAAGGAATACAGCCAAAGCAATCCATAGCAAATAGCCAGCACCACAAGAAATGTGGCTCCGCCGATAACAGCGAGTATTGCAGGATTCATGTGGGTTTTATTCTGTTTGGCTTATTTTTCTCCACTCTCGTCTTTCCCCATCGCCTTCCTGAGCGCAGGCACCTGCTCGAGCAATTTCTCGAACTTGATGCCGGTCAGACTTTCAATCACGGGCGGCAACTGGCTGATGATTTGCGTCATGTCGCCGGTCAGCTTGCTCGCGCCGCCGCCGGGGCCGTTGCCGCTGTTGATGATGACCATCTTCTCCATCTTGCTCAACGGTTCGCTGATCTTGCCCGCCACTTCCGGCAGGATGCGCACGATCATTTCGATGACCGCCGCCTCGTTGTAATTCTTGAACGACTCGGCCTTGGCCTGCATCGCGGA
>JANPGB010000292.1:0-2814 GCA_031423695.1 Verrucomicrobiota bacterium | reverse complement strand
CCTCAATGATGGCCCCAACGCGTTGCAACGCCCGCGACCGTTCGCGCGAAACTTCGTGGCCGCACACAAACAACTCGCCAGCCGTGGGCCAGACCTGGCCGAGCATCATGCCGATGGCCGTGCTTTTGCCCGCGCCGTTGTGGCCGAGCAGTCCGAAGATTTCCCCCCGCGGGACCGCGAGGGTCAGATCATCCACGGCCATGCGCCCGGCGAATTTCTTGGTGACGTTTTGTAGCTCGATCATTTCGTTCCCTCCAGTGTCAGGAGATTTTTGATGTGGCCGTCGGCATAAAGATAATTCACCGCCTTGTTCGCACCGCGGGCCTTGTGAAAATCCTCCTTGTCGAACACCACGGGAATTTCGTGCGGCTGGAAGTGGAGGTTGAACACCTCCAGATGATCGGCGTCCTGGCCGTTCAACAGGCTGTTCCAGGAATAGCTCGAGCCGGTTCGTTCAAAAAGCAGCTCCCGGTCCGACGGACAGCGCAGCACGTTGGTGTTGCCCAGCTGTGGTGCGAGCACCTGGTTGATGGTGGAAAAGGTATTGGTTGCCGCCACCGCCGGATCTGTCGGCGCGTCGCGCATCACCGGCAATTGGTTGCGATTGTCCGCCACATAAAGCTGGAGCGCGATGCCGGTTTGATGCAGGTTGCTCAGGCAAACCGCCCCGCGCGCCGCTCCCTTGGTTCGCGCGAACGTTGGCAACAACAACGCGGCCAGCGCGCCCATGATCGCAATGACCACCAGCAATTCGATCAACGTGAAAGCCTGACGGAATGTGCCTGCTGCCTTCATGGTCGTTGCCCGCCAACCCGCATGATCAACCGGCCATTCTCCATCATCCGCTGCATCTCCTCCAGCAACGGCGCCATCTCCGCCTTGGTCTGGGCGGAACTTTGACTGTAAAAACTCTTCAACCCAATCGTCGTCACCTTTTGCCGGAGTTCCTCGCTCAAGGCGAGGCTGTTGGTGCCCGCCGGGGGTGCCTGGCCGGTGGCCGCCATTTTTTCGCGAGCCTCCTTCATTTGTTTCAGCGCCTGTTCCACGGTGTGCCGCCGCCTGTCCTCAGGCAGTTGCTCGAACGCGGCCAAGGTCTGCTTGAAGCCGGTGGGCAGGGTTGCTTCGAGGAATTCGCCTTTCTCCTGCTCGCTCATCTTTTCAAACCAGCCGTAGGCCGTGCGATCCATCTGCAAGGCGCGCCGATCCTCCAGCGAAAGGGCGTTCAGCAGGTCCGCCAGCTTCTGGATCGCCCTGGCGCGTTCGGCGGCGGACAGTCGGGTGAAATCCACCGACGAAACGTACGCGCGAACCTTTTCGGGGGTGATCTTGGCGTTTCTGGCCACCGTATAGGCGGCCACCGCCACGATCCAGATTATCGCGATGGTTGCGATCGCCAGAAAAAAAGGGCGCTGCCGCTGGGTCATCATGGCGGCATTCTAGGCGATGGGTTCGGATTCACCACGAAAAAACTTGCCGGAAATCGCGCTTGATTTGCCGCCCGCCAAACATACTTTCCACGGATGTCAATTTTGGACGACTCGCAGAAACCAACCGCCGACTCCCTCGCGCACCCGGACAAATTCGTCCGCCGGCACATCGGCCCGAACGCTGCCGAGACCGGGACGATGCTCAAGTACCTCGGTTTCGACAGCCTCGACGTGTTGATTGACGCCACGGTGCCGCAGCAAATCCGACTCGCCCAATCGCTGAACATTCCCGCCGCGCGCAGCGAAACCGAGGCGCTGGCCGATCTCCGCGCCATCGCGTCGCAGAACCAGGTGTTTCGCTCGTTCATCGGCATGGGCTATTCAGATTGCATCACGCCGCCCGTGATTCAGCGCAACGTGCTGGAGAATCCGGGCTGGTACACGCAATACACGCCGTACCAGGCGGAGATTTCCCAAGGCCGTCTGGAAGCGCTGTTGAATTTCCAAACGATGGTCAGCGAACTCACCGCGCTCGACATCGCGAACGCTTCGATGCTCGACGAAGCCACGGCCGCCGCTGAGGCCATGACCATGTCGGCGCGTTTGAAAGACGGACGCAATGTTTTTTTTATCTCCGAAACCTGTCATCCGCAAACCATCGAAGTCGTTCGCAGCCGCGCGCACGCGCTCAAGATTGAAGTCGTCGTCGGCAATCACGAGAAATTTGAGTTCAACGACCAGGTCTTCGGCGCATTGGTTCAATATCCCGATACTTTCGGAGCGATTCACAACTTCGAGCCGTTCACGGAAAAAGCCCACGCGGCTGGCGCGATGGTCACGGTTGCGACGGACTTGCTCGCGCTGACGCTCATCAAGCCGCCGGGCGAATTCGGCGCAGACATCGCCGTCGGCAGCGCGCAACGCTTCGGCGTGCCGCTCGGCTACGGCGGACCGCACGCGGCGTTCTTCGCTACGCGCGATGAATTCAAACGCCAGATGCCCGGACGCATCGTCGGTGTTTCCAAAGACACTCGTGGCAAACCCGCGCTGCGCCTCGCGCTCGGCACGCGCAAGCAACATATCCGCCGCGAGAAAGCCACCAGCAACATCTGCACAGCGCAAGCGTTGCTGGCGAACATGGCGTCACTCTACGCCTGCTATCATGGCGCGGAAGGCTTGAAGCAGATTGCGCAGCACATTCACACGCTCACGACCGTTTTTGCCGAAGGACTGGCGAAGCTCGGCTATAAAGTAGGGCAGGCTTCCAGCCTGCCCCCTTCGAGCGAAGCGAGAAGTAACGCTCGCGCTGACGCGCTCGCTGGGCTGGCTGGAAGCCTGCCCTACTTTGACACGCTCACCATCGCTCTCGGCGACCTCCGCGCGTCAG
>JANPGB010000291.1:0-5409 GCA_031423695.1 Verrucomicrobiota bacterium | reverse complement strand
GAACGCCGCTTGCTCGCCGGAATCATTGCAGGTGACGACTACGGGCTTGTTGCCGGACTTGCGCGCCGGGGCGAGTTGCTTGGCAAATTGATTTACGTTGGCTTGAATCGCGGCATTGGCAACGTTAAGAATTTCCGGCGTGCTGCGGTAGTTGGTCTCGATTTTGTAAACCTTCGCACCGGGATACCGCTCGGGAAATTTCAGGATGTTGGCGAAGTTCGCGCCACGCCAGCCGTAGATGCTTTGCGCGTCGTCGCCTACGACCATCAGGTTTTTATTCCGCGCGGCGAGCAGGTCAATCAGGTCGCTCTGGAGCTTGTTCGTGTCCTGATACTCGTCAACGAGAATGAACTGAAAACGCCGCTGATATTGCTCGCGCACGTCGGCGTGTTCGCGCAGGAGCCGGAGCCAGAGCGCGAGCAGGTCGTCGAAGTCCATCGCGTTCGTGGAGTGTTTGCGGGCGACGTAGCGTTTGCCGATGTCCTCGATCTGCGGCGCGAGTTCGTCGAAGTAGCCGTATTCCGTGCCGAGAATTTCGGGAACGGTCTGGTTGGTGTTGATGGCCTTGGAAAAAATATCCACGAGCACTTCTGGTTTCGGAAAGCGCGCGGCTTTCACGTCAATCTTGGCCTCCGTCACGCACGCGGCGGCCAGATGTTTGGCGTCGTCGCGGTCGAGGATGGTGAAGTCGCGTTCGTAGCCCAGCAGGTTGGCGTGCAGGCGAAGGATGCGATTGCCCATCGAGTGAAAAGTGCCGCCCCAGAGGTCGCGCAATTCCTGGCCGAGCAGATCGGTGACTCGCCGCATCATTTCGCGGGCGGCCTTGTTCGTGAACGTGAGCAGCAGGATGCGGTCGGCGGGGATGCCTTGCTCCAGGAGATAGGCGACGCGGTAGGTGAGCGTGCGGGTCTTGCCGGAACCCGCGCCCGCAATGACGAGCGACGGCCCGGGTTCCGCCGTGACGGCGGCGAGTTGTTGTTCGTTCAGCTCGGCGGCGTAGTCAATCTGGGTGGTGATTGCGGGCCGGAACGGCTGCAACACGTAATCGCGCGACATGGGCAGAACCGTAATCAGGGCGGAGGCGCTTGTCGAATCTGCATTCGCCAGAAGGCAGTTTTTGCCCCGGTGGGCGCCGGTCGGCGGGCGGCCTTGCGGTTGCCCACCGACGTTTCGAGAAATCCCGCATGGACATTTTGGCGACACCGTCGCAGAATGCCGCATGGCATTTTCTCAATTAGGTCTGTCCCCTCAGATGCTGGAGGGCGTCAAGGCAATGGGCTATGTGGATCCGACGCCCATTCAGTTGCGCGCCATTCCATTGATCATGTCCGGCAAGGACGTGATCGGTAGCGCCCAGACCGGCACCGGCAAGACGGCGGCGTTCGCCCTGCCGATTCTTTCCAAGCTTGGCCGTCACGAGTCGCGTCCGCGCGTGCTCATCCTCGAGCCGACGCGTGAACTCGCGGCGCAGGTGGAGACGGCCATCCGGGATTTTGCGCGGTTTACGGACCTGACGGTGGCCGTGTTTTTCGGCGGCGTCGGTTACGGCAAGCAGAACGAGGCGTTGAAAGTCGGCGTGGACATCATCGTTGCCACACCTGGACGCCTGCTGGATCACATCGAACAGGGCGCGTGCAATCTTGGTGACATCCAATATCTCGTGCTCGATGAGGCCGACCGGATGCTCGACATGGGTTTTCTTCCCGACGTGCGACGCATTGTGGAACGATGTCCGCGCGACCGCCAGACTTCGCTGTTCTCCGCCACCATTCCGCCCCAGATCGAGACGCTGATCAAGTGGACGATGCAGAATCCGGAAACCATTGAGATCGGCGCGCGCCGCACGCCGGCGGAAACCGTCAAGCACGTCATTTATCCCGTGGCCGACGTGCAAAAAACCGACCTGCTGCTCGCGCTGCTGGAGCATGTGCATTACGAGTCGGTCATCGTCTTTTGCCGCACGAAACACGGGGCCGACCGCGCCGCCGGTTTGCTGAAGCGGAACAACCACGCCGTGGCCGTGCTACACTCAAACCGCACCCAGCGCGAGCGGGAACAGGCGTTGCAGGGTTTTCGTGACGGACGCTTTGAAGTGCTGGTCGCGACGGACATCGCCGCGCGCGGCCTGGACATCGCGGACGTGAGCCACGTCATCAACTACGACGTGCCGCAACATCCCGAGGATTACATTCACCGCATTGGCCGCACCGGCCGCGCCGAGGCCAAGGGCGACGCCTTCACGTTGATGGTCGCGGAAGATTCGGCCCACGTCGTCGCCATCGAGCGCTTCATTAACCAGAAAATCGAGCGAGTGCGGCTGGAAAAATTTGAATACCGGTACACGGCGTTGTTCGAGGAGGAAAAGCCCGGAGCGGCGCGTGGCTTTGAGCGCCGCGTCACGGGTGCCCGCGTGCATGGCGGCTACTTTTTCGGCGTTGCCAAACGCCGGAAGCGGTGAACCGGCAGGCCAGCCCTACCTCAATAGATCCCGGTAAGCCGGCTCCAGTCCCGCCGCAGCCTTGATCTGCTGTGAAACGCCCGGTCCATTATTCTCCCAGACATTCCCCGGCCCGTTGGCGTTCTTCAAAAACTTTTCCGCCGGACACCAGTTGTCGCGCACGGTGATGAACGAGGAACCTTCGTCCAGGTAGAGATAAAACCAATGTTCCGCATTGAAGACATAGGGGCTCATCTCAATGTCGCGGACGGAATTCTCGCTGACGACCGTGCCCGGTTGCGCCGATAACAGGTAAATGCCCGCCGTGTCGCACATGCGCGTGGCAACGTGATGGACATGGTTGGCGACGACGCGGTTATTCGACATGCAGTTGGTCAGTTTGGTCCAGCCCCAGCCCACGCTGATGCCGGTGTAGGAAACATGGTTGACCTCGTTGTGCTCAATGGAAATTTCGCGGCCGTATCCGACACCAATCCCAACGCAGCCCCAATCTTCATTCGCGCAATCCGTCACGAGATTGTTGGAGATTTTTTCGCGGGAGCAAATCTCGCGTTCGTCGGATGGGTTGTAGGGAAGGTGCGTCTCGATTCCCTCGTCAGAAAATTTCCCGAGTTGAATCCCGTTTCCACCGATGTCCCGGAACACACAGCCTTGAATCAAATCGTCATGCGTGCCGCACTCAAAATCCAAACCCGCCGAAGCCAGATGTTCAAACCGACAGCGCTCGAACGTGACATGATTCGCGCCGCTCACCGCCACCGCCGCCGGCGGGCGACCAATCCACGCGAGATTGTCGAGGCCCCGATGATACTCCGTTCCCTTGGGTGACAGCGTGTAAGCATCAAGCAGAAACATCCCGGCTTGCAGGGGCACGTGTCCGGCTTGAGAGGGGCGCAGCCAGGTCGTGTGTTCAAACGCGATGCCTTGGAATTGCATGTGCGTCACTGGCTGATCCAGGCCGCCTGCCACTCGCACGAGCGCCTCCTGCGCGGGTGCGATGACCGTCACTTTTGTCATATCCTCCCCGGCGCGCGGCCAGTAATAAATTTTGCCGGCGGGCACATCTTCAAACCACTCGCCCGGCTCGTCGAGAAACTCAATCGCGTTCGCCAGAAAGAACGGCGCGTTGCCATTGGTGGACATCACCGGCTGCGGCCACGGATGCGCAAACTCAATCTTGCTTTCGGGCTGCTGAAACGTGACGCATGCTTTTTCATTCGCCACACGCAAGGCTTGCACGCGGCACACGGCGATCTCCCACTGTTGGTGAATGACCATCTCGACGGAGGCTGCGTTGCGCAACGACTTCACCAGCGTGGCCGGGATCCACGCCTCCTCGTTCTGGCGATCCCAGGCGAGCAGCCGGTTTAAATTGTCTCCATTCGGCTCGCGGGCGCGAATCGCCTTGTCGGCATTGACCCAAAGCTGGCGGGTTTCCAAAACACGACCGCCCGGCTTCGGCGCGTCGGCTACCCAGATTTCCCCGCGCGCAACCTCTGGCAAGCCGGGGTTCTTTTCGGTGACCCGGTGCCAGCCGGTCACGCGAATGCCGCCGCTGAACACGGGCTTTTCTCCTGCCGCCGCCTCGATGACGGTCGGACTCGCTTCGGTTCCCGAATCTTCCGGGCGCAAGAGCAGGGGACTGTTCAGTGAATAAACACCTCCGCGCAAAATGATTCTCACGGGTTCGTTAGTCGCGACGAGGTGGAGCCGGCGTAGTTCACGCGTCCGGCGCAACGCCTGCGACACCGAAGACAAGGGTTGTTCCCGGGTACCCGCCGCCCGATCATCGCCGGCGGGTGAAACCCAGCAATCCGCCGCCACCGCCCGCAGAATTATAAGACCAAAAATAATCGTGGCGGTGGAAAAATTCCGGGAGAGGGTTGTGATGTTCACGCACGGAGGATTCAACACAACCCAGCCGTTCGTTTCAATGGATAATCCACAACGCGTGTTGCGCGACCAGGCTCGGACCGGGGGGTGGCACCGATCTGCGGAATCCGCGGGGCGTCGCTGGCGCCCGCGTCCGCAAACCTCTATCCCGGCTTGGCGGCGCGCAGGCGGCGGTGCGGTGTTACTTCGATTCCACAACCAGCAGGACCACGGCTTGGCGCGGCAGGTTCAGCCGAATCGCTGCCTTGCCGGTTTCCACGGTGATGGTTTCCGGTGGGCCGTTTGGATCCAACTGCCCGGCCTGCACGAGCTGTGCGTATTGTTCCGGCGTGGGCTGCGCGGGTGCGCCGAGCTTCTTCCAGACCTCGTAGGAGTTGCCGTGTTCGGCGTCAATGCGGTATTGCAGCACGGTCGCGTGGTGAACCCGCCGGGGCAAACCTTGCACCTCCAGCGCCACCGCCGCGTCGGGGCCGGCCACGTCGTCCTCGAAATAATGCCAGACCAGCGCGCACAACTGGGTTCCCTCCACGCTGGCGATGGCGGAAACATCCGGCCGCTCGCGCACGCCGCGTTTTCTCATTTCGTCCAGCGGGATGGCCCCGTCGCTGGTGACTGCCACTTGCTGGCCGCCCAATTTGCTGAACATGCGGAACACGTTCAGCACGGGCTTGTCGATGCCATTGGTGGCGAGCGTGCGAAAGCCAGCGAAGTAAGGCTGGTCCTCAAACTCAAACGCCCATGTGAGAGCGCCTTCGAGATTGACGCCATGCTTCTCGGCGAGATCGAGTTTTCGCGCGAAGCTGGCAGCAGTGTAGCTGGAATACATGGTGCCGTTTCGATAGGCGAGGTGATCACCTTGGCACGCGGCGCAACCTTCGGGATCGGACTCGCCGATGACGATGGGCGTGCCTTTGAGTTCGGGATGCTTGCCGATCACGCTGAAGGCGTCGTCGATGTCACGCAGTTGATTGGAGATGCCCATGCGAACATGGCCATCAGCTTCTGAGGGCTTTCCCTTCGCATGGAAGGAGATGAAATCGAGCGGCGTGCCTTTCTCC
>JANPGB010000290.1:0-8764 GCA_031423695.1 Verrucomicrobiota bacterium | reverse complement strand
GGCGTCACGACCATCAGCGGCGGCACGCTGCAGCTCGGAGCCGGCGGCACGGCGGGCACTTTGGCGAACATGGCCATCGTGGACAACGGCGCGCTCGTCATCAACCACTCGGACGCGGTGGCGATTTCCACGGTCATCACGGGCACCGGCTCGTTCACCAACGCGGGCGGTGGCACCACGACAGTGTCCGTGACCAACACCTACGCGGGCAACACCACCGTCAAGGCAGGCACGCTCCAGATGACCGACTCCGGCAATCTGGCTCCCGCCTCCGCGCTCGTGCTCGCCGGCGGCCAGTTCACCCGCGCCGCACAAAACTTCACGCCGGCCAGGGCCAACGCCTACAAGTTCGGCCTCGCCGTGGCCGCTGACTCAACCGTGGCCACGACCACCACCACCACGCGCACAGTTCACTGGGATTCGTCCAACATCAGCGCCGTTCCCGGCACGACGTTGTTGGTGACGAATGCCGCCGCGACCGGCACGAACCACTTCCGCTTCTACGCCAGTGGCTTCAACTACGCAAGCAACCTCGTCCTCAGCGGCAACGGCGGAAACAACATGGCGTTCCTCGAATCCTATAACACGAACGACACGCTGCCGGATCAGATCTTCAGCGGTGTCATCAGCGGCCCCGGCCGGCTCTACAAGAACATTGAAGGCTCCAGCCCCGGCGGCAATCTCATCCTCAGCAACGCGGCGAGCACCTTCGCCGGCGGCACGGAACTGCGGGCGGGCTACCTCGGCCTCGGCGCGGACAGCCCGCTCGGCACGGGCCGCGTCACCTTCGGGTTTGATTTCAACCCGCTCGGCCTCTACGCCGTCGACGCGCCGCGCACGCTGACAAATGACATCTACGCGGACGTGTTGAGCACCTCCGCCTCCACGGCGGCGGGCTGCACCAACCTCTACATCAAGGGCTCCCAGAACCTGACCTTGTCGGGCCGCATCTTCATCCACACAAACGTCCAATTCTTCATCGTCAACAACACCGCGCTCACCACGTTCTCCGGCATCGTCAGCAACGCGGCAACCACCTCGCTCGGCATCGCCAAGCTCGGCGCCGGCACGCTGGCGCTCGCCGGCAACAACGCTTACAGCGGCGACACGCGCGTCAACGCGGGCATCCTCCGGCTCGGTGCCGGCAATGTCATCCCGGATGGCGCGGGCAAAGGCAATGTTTCTGTCAGTGCCATGCTCGACTTGAACACCTTCAACGAAACCATCAACGGCCTGAGCGGCGCGGGCGTGATTGACACCGTCGCGGGTGGCAGCCCGGTGCTGACAGTCGGCAACAACAATGTTTCCAGCAGCTTCGGCGGCGTCCTCCAGAACACGGCCGGTTCGCTGGCGTTGACCAAGACCGGCAGCGGCATTCTGACGTTGACCGGTGCGCACACCCTGACCGGCACGACCACCGTCGGCGGCGGCACGCTCGCCCTGAGCGGCCCCTCGGTGATGCTGGCCAGCGCGAACATCGCGGTGGCGGCGGGCGCGCTGTTTGATGTCTCCGGTGTCCCTGGCGGCTTCACGCTCGGGGCCGCGCAGACGTTGTCCGGCTTCGGTTCGGTCAACGGCACGCTGACCAACAACGGGGTCATCGCCCCCGGCGCCTCCATCGGCACGCTGACCTTGAGCAACACCCCGGTGCTCAACGGCACCGTGGTCCTGGAACTCAACCGCACCAACGTGCAGAACGCCGACCTACTCAATGTCACCGCCCCCCTTGCACTCGGCGGCTCGCTCACCGTCACCAATGTCGGCGACGCGCTCCAGCTCGGCGACACCTTCACGGTTTTCTCCGCGACGAGTTACAGCGGTTCATTCAGCTCGATCACCCTGCCCTCGCTCGCTCCGGCGCTGGCTTGGAACACTGCCAACCTGACGAACAACGGCAGCATCACCGTGGTCCTCGCCGGCACGCCGCCGGTGGTGGCCAGCCTCACGCCGCTGAATCCGACAGCTCAATGTTCCGGCAGCGTGAACTTCACGGTCGTCGCCACCGGCACCGGCCCGATCAGCTATCAGTGGAACACCAACGGCACGCCCGTCAGCGGCGAGACCAGCACCAACTTCACCTTGGGCAACGTCCACTTCCCGACGCCGATCACGGTTTCCGTGACGCTGACCAACGGCTTCGGCACCGTCTCCTCCAATTCCGTCGTGACCATCATTGACACCATCGCCCCTGCCATCACCGTTCTTGGCGGAAACCCCGCAACCAACCAGTGTCACTCGACCTACACCGACGCCGGTGCCACGGCGCTGGACAGTTGCGCGGGCAGCGTCATCGTGTCGAGCAGCAGCACGGTGGATGCGAACACTCCCGGCAGTTACACCGTCACCTACTCTGCCGACGACGGCAGCGGCAACACCAACACCGCCACGCGCACCGTCGTCGTGATTGACACCACCGCGCCCGTCATCACCTACAACTTCACGAACCTCAATCTGAGCTGCGGCATCGCCATGCCCGACGTGACCGGCACCAATCACATCGTGGCCAGCGACGCTTGCAGCGCGTCGGTCACGATCACACAAACGCCGACCAACGGCGCGGCGCTCGCCCTCGGCACCAATGAAGTCATCCTGGCCGTGAGCGACAGCACCGGCAACGTGGCTTACTCCACCAACACCGTGACCCTCTCCGACATCACTGCGCCGGTGATCACCCTGCTCGGTGCCAGCCCGGCGACGAACGAGTGTCACGTTGCCTACTCCGACGCCGGAGCCACTGCGCTGGACGGCTGTTCGCTTACGGTCAACTTCAGCACCAACAACAGCGTGAACGCCAACTTACCCGGCAGCTACTCCGTGACCTACACCGCCGATGACGGCCGCGGCAACACCAACACTCTGAGCCGTATGGTCGTGGTAATTGATACCGCCGCTCCAACGATCATCCTCCTTGGCACCAGCCCGGTGACGAATGAATGTCACGTCGCCTATTCCGACGCCGGCGCGACCGCGAACGACGCCTGCGCAGGTAGCGTCAGCGTGTCCAGCAGCAGCACGGTGAATACGAATGTGCCTGGCAGCTACACCGTGACTTACACCGCCGACGACGGCGCGGGCCACACCAACACCGCAACTCGTACGGTCGTGGTGGTTGATACCACCGCCCCGGCGTTCATCCTCCTGGGCACCAGCCCGGTGACGAACGAATGTCACGTCTCCTACACCGACGCCGGTGCCACGGCGAACGACACCTGCGCCGGCAGCGTCAGCGTCTCCAGCAACAGCACTGTGAATGCGAATGTGCCTGGCAGCTATACCGTGACCTACACCGCCGACGACGGCAACGGCAACACCAACACCCTTGCCCGCAACGTGGTGGTGGTTGACACCCTTCCGCCGGTCATCACCGTGCTGGGTGCAAACCCCGCAACCAACCAATGTCACTCGGCCTACACCGACGCCGGTGCCACGGCGAATGATGCTTGTGCCGGCAGCGTGAGCCTCGCCAGCAACAGCACGGTGAATGCGAATGTGCCTGGCAGCTACACTGTGACTTACACATCGGATGACGGCGCGGGCCACACCAACACCGCGACACGCACCGTCGTGGTCATTGACACCACTGCGCCGCTCATCACCGTCCTGGGTGCGAACCCCGCCACCAATTACGCCAATGTGCCGTTCGTGGATCCGGGCGCGACCGCCAGCGACAGTTGCGCCGGTTCCCTAAACGTAGCGACCAACGGCATCGTGGACATCACAACACCCGCAACATACACGCTGGAATATGTGGCCGTTGACCCCAGCGGCAACTCGGTGACGAACACGCGCACCGTGGTGGTGCTGGAATTGGTGGCGCCGGTGATCACGAGCCAGCAGCTGCTCGGCAATGGGGCGTTTGAAGTCACCTTCACCGGACCGGAAGGCCAGCCCTACACACTGCTGTCGAGCACGGACCTAACGTTGCCGCAGGTAAGCTGGACGACCCTGACCAACAGCACGTTCGGCCCCAGCGCGACGGTTTATCCCGACACCACCGCCACGAACGACACCATCCGCTTCTACCGCGTCCGCTCGCCGTAAGACCGGACCGAGATCTGGTTTCCACCCCTTCCCGCGGCGCGCGGGCGGGGGCTGCTGCTTCCGCTGCGTCCCGCTCCGGATTCAGCCCGCGCCGCCGAACCGGATTTCAAACACGCTTGCGTTGACACGGACCCCGCCCTTGCGACACTCTGCCGCATGGCAAAACCAGCTTTAGGCCGTGGGCTTGGCGCGCTTCTCGGTGGCTCGCCGGCGCTCGGCAAACCTCCGCAGCCCGCCACCGTGTCTGTCACCATGACCACTCCGGCGCCTGCTCCGGTGGTGGATAATCGCGAACGCGTCCAGCGCGTTCCGCTCAACCGTGTCCGCCCCTGCCCGTTTCAACCGCGCAAAGAATTTGCCCCCGAAGGCCTCCGCGAACTGGCGGATTCGATCAAGGAACAAGGCATCGTCCAGCCGCTCATTGTCCGCGATCAGGGCGACCATCTCGAAATCATCGCAGGCGAACGCCGCTGGCGCGCGGCTCAACTGCTCGGCCTGGCGGAAGTCCCGGTCATCGTCCGCGAGGCCGACGACCGCGCCGTGTTGGAACTCGCGCTGATCGAAAACCTGCAACGCGAAAACCTCAACGCCCTCGAGGAGGCCCAGGGTTACTCCCAGCTCATCGCCCAATTTGAACTGACCCAGGAACAGGTCGCCGTCAAAGTCGGCAAGAGCCGCACCGTCGTCGCCAACTCCCTGCGGCTCCTGAAACTCGCCCCGACGATTCAACATTTTCTCCGCGACGGCCGCCTCTCCGTCGGCCACGCCAAGGTCATCCTCGGACTCACCCCCGAGCAGCAGCAGCCGGCCGCCGAGCGCATCATCAAGGACGGCTTGAACGTCCGCCAGACTGAAGGGCTCGTCGCCAAACTGCAGGCGCGTGGCGCCGCGGAAAAGCCGGGTGTCAAACTGCCGCTCACCAAAGACACGCATGTGGCCAGCCTGGAAGACCGGTTGCGCGAACGCCTCGGCACCAAAGTCCATTTGCGCTATGCCCAAGGCAAAGGCGCGCTGGAAATCTCCTTTTACAGCGATGCCGAACTCGAACGCGTCTTGCAATTGCTCGGCGTCAATTCCGACTGACCCTTCCGCCCTCCCGCCAAAAACACCGCATGAACACACCCGAACTACGCGAACAAACCGCCAGCCAGTTGCTGGCCTCCGCCAACCGTGCCAGCCAGATGACCGCCTTCGTGGGCCTGGACGGTTTTGTGGACGAAATCCTGCACGTCGTGGACAAACGCGACAGCGCCGACTCGTACCGACGCCTCCCGACGATTGCCAAATTCGCCGAACGCCTTGCCGGAGCCGCCGGCAAAAGCACCAACGTGGAACTCGTCAACATTTTCACCAAGCTCGGCGGCAACGGCCCCATCATGGCCAACGCCCTCGCCAGCCTGGGCTTGAAGGTAACGTATCTCGGCAACCTCGGTTATCCGAACCTTCATCCCATCTTCAACGACTTCGCCAAATGCGCCGAGGTTCACACCATCGCTGAGCCCGGCCACACCGACGCGCTCGAATTTGAGGACGGCAAAATCATGGTCGGCAAAATCGAATCGCTCAAGGAGGTCAATTGGCCGAACATCGCCACGCGTTACGGGACCGTCAAATTCACCGCCAAATTTTCCAGCGCCGATCTTGTTGGGTTCGTGAACTGGACGATGCTTTCCGCGATGAGCGACATTTGGGCTTCGATTCAAAAGGAAATCTGCCCGTCTCTCAACGGACCGCGCCGCAAGATTTTCTTCGACCTGGCCGATCCCGAAAAGCGCCCCAAGGCTGACATTGCAGCAGCCCTCCAACTGATTGCCGGCTTTGAAAAATATTTCGATGTCATCCTCGGCCTGAACGAAAAAGAGGCCCACGAAATCGGGGCCGTCCTGTCCATGAACACCAGCGATCAATCGCCGGCCGGCCTGTCGAAGCTGGCGGCCGCCATCCAGCAACACTTGGCGATCAACACCCTTGTCGTGCATCCCGTGGCCTACGCGCTGGCCGTCAGCGCTGGCCAGGTCTCGCTCGTGGAAGGCCCGTTTGTCTCCAAGCCGCTAATCACCACCGGCGCCGGCGATCATTTCAATTCCGGCTTCTGCCTCGGCAAGCTGCTCGGTCTGGACAACGCCGCCGCCGTGTTGACGGGGGTTTCCACCAGCGGCCATTACGTCCGCACCGGCAAAAGTCCGAGCATCCCAGACCTGGCCGCCCTGATGAAAAACTGGCCCACGAAAGAAAAATGATCCTCCCGGTCACCTACTACGGCCACCCCGCCCTTCGCCAAAAGGGCGCGCGCGTTGAAACCGTCAATCTCGAAACCAAGAAGCTCATTGCCGACATGTTTGAAACCATGTACGCGCACAAAGGTGTGGGCCTGGCCGCCCAGCAGGTCGGCGTGGCCCGGCAAGTCACCGTGATTGATGTGCGGGGCGTGACGGACCGTCCTTCAATGCTGGAACTCGATGGCAAGCCCGCCGAAGTCCATGACTTCATGCCGCTAGTCCTGATCAATCCTGAAGTGAAGCCCGTCGGTAAACCGGTGGCCGGGCCGGAAGGCTGTCTGAGTTTCCCGGAAATTTTCGCCGACATCACCCGCCCCGAAACCGTGGATGTGACGGCGCTGAACGAAAAGGGAAAGCCGGTTCAATTCCGGTGCGGTGGCCTGCTCGCCCGCGCAGTTCAACACGAGACCGATCACCTGCACGGCATTCTGTTCATTGACCGGATGGACAAGAAAACCAAGGAAGAACTTCGTCCCGAGCTAGACCACTTGCAGGCGGAAACCAAGGTTGCTTTGCAGGCGGCGCAAAAAAAGAAGTGACGCTCCACCGCACTCTTCACCCCGGCGGTCTTGCCTGAACCAGAGCGCGAAACGGCCGTCCGAGGTGCTCCGGGTGCGTGAGGGTCTGAAACTGCCGCGTGTGGGCGGCGGTCCAACCGCCGAACGTTTCCGGCGCCCGCCAGATCTTTCCCGCGATCCCGGTCAGGAACTTCGCCTGCGTGGCAAACACTTCGGTCTGCAGCCCGGCGGCCTCGCCCGCCGATTGCAGCGCCGTGAAATTCACGTGCGCGGTGATGTCCTGCTCGCCCGCATTCTCCAGCACGTCCATGCCGACTTGATGCCTCCGGTACGTCCGCAACGTGCCGTGTTGCCGGCGGGGGTGGAAGAATTCTTCGGCGGTGAGCCCGTAATCGATCGTCAATAATTTCCCCCGCTGCAATACTCCTGCGGCTGAGCGCCACCAGGTTTCCGCCGCCGGACAAATCTCCGTCGTGAATCCGTCCGGCAGGACCTCCAGCAAATCATGGGGCAAATTCGGAATTCGGAATTCGGAATTCGGAATCTTCGCCGGCGGCATCCGCGCCCAGATGAATTCGCCCCCTGCCACCGCCACCCCCCATTCAAACCAGCGCTTCTCGGCGGCATCCCAGCCCAGCCGATGAACCGGGAAGGCGTCCAGCAGCTCATTGGAAAAGATGACGCCGTTGACAACGCCCAAATCCGCCAACCCCGCCACCCACCTGACCTGCCCGGAAAACTCCGCAAACGTCTCGCGCTGCCACGCCTGGCGCCGCGGCGAGGGTTCGACGATGCAGTAATCCAAGGCTTTGAAAGTCTCCGGTCGCCGCGCCCGCAACCAGCCCAGTACATCCTTCGCCAGTCGGCCATCGTGCGCGCCCGCCTCAACGATTTGGAATTTGGAATTTGGAACTTGCAGCTTCGCGAGCCATCCAGCGAACTGGAACGCCAGCAACTCCCCAAACAAAGCGCCAACGCTGACGCTCGTATAGAAATCCCCCGCCCGCCCGACGCTGTCCCTGTCTCTTTCATAAAATCCATAATCGGGACAGTACAGCGCCAGCTCCATGAAGCGGGCAAAAGGCAAAACGCCCGTTTTGTTCACTTCGACGGTCAAAATGTCAGCCAAAGGGTTCAAATAAATGTTTGGTGCAACTTTAGCTTTCCACCGTTTCGACGATAGAAGGCGTATGGCTAAGATAGATGCTTATTTCAATTTGATGTTCGAGCAAAAGGCGTCAGACCTGCACGTCTCCGCCGGCAACAATCCGATGTTGCGCATCAGCGGCGAACTCCACCGCGTGGACCAGGCACCACTCGAGAACGACGAGCTGAAGACGATGCTGTACGAAATCGCCCCGGAATATAAGATCAAAGTGTTCGAGGAAACCGGCGACGTGGACTTCGGCTACGAAATTCCCAACATCTCCCGCTTCCGCGCCAATTTTTTCAACCAGAAAAACGGCATCGGCGCCGTCTTCCGCCAGATTCCCAGCAAGGTCCACTCCTTTGAAGACTTTGAGAAGTTCGACGCGCCCCTGCCCGCGGTACTGAAAAAGTTCGCCATGCTCAACCGGGGCCTGGTCGTGGTGACCGGCCCGACCGGCTCCGGCAAATCCACGACCCTTGCGGCGATGGTGGACTACTGCAACAAGAACCGCCGCGACCACATCATCACCATCGAAGACCCGATTGAGTTCGTTCACGAAAGCAAAAACTGCCTGGTGAACCACCGCGAAGTCGGCGTGCATACCAAGTCCTTCGCCTCGGCCTTGCGCGGCGCGCTGCGCGAAGACCCGGACATCGTCCTCGTCGGCGAGCTGCGCGATCTGGAAACCATCGAGCTCGCGATGGTCGCGGCCAGCACCGGTCACCTAGTCTTCGGCACGCTGCACACGCCGAGCGCGGCCAAGACGGTGGATCGCA
>JANPGB010000289.1:0-3006 GCA_031423695.1 Verrucomicrobiota bacterium | reverse complement strand
TATTTGGACGCTGGCCGCGACACTTTCAAAATCAATGTCTTCAATCAATGGACAGGGCAATGGCAGGAGCTTGGCGCGGTCAACAAGACGGATACCGGCGTCTGGAAAATAGCTGCGTTTGAGGCCTCGGAGTGGTGTCGCAGCCCGCGTGACAGCGGCGAGGATGTTCACGCTGACATCGTGATTGATGATGCTGGCGACGGCTGCGAAAGCATCGCAGATGTCGAATTGCAATTCGTTCCCGCTCGCGAGTGGCAGCGCCGGACACTCGCCGCTGCCGAGCCGTCCACGCAACATCAGGCGGTGACCAATGTTCTAAATCGCGAGATCGAAATTCCTGCCGGCCAGTCGCTGTATGGCATCGCCGTTCCACTTTGGAGTGGCAGTCTGGCCGCCAACTTGGTGCGCGGCCGGGTCTATGCCGTGACCGATGCCGGTGAAAAATTGATCACCGACAAGCAATACACGCTGCCCGCCGACGGGGATTGGTTTGAATTGCTCGTCGTGCCGGAAGCGGGTTGCCTGCGCTACCGTATGGAATTAAGTCAGCCTACGGGTTCAGTGGGCTGGTATCAATCGGCGGACGGCGCGTTGGCATATCGCGCCTGGAGTTATGCCGAACAAACAGACAATACCCCTGCCACGGTTGCCAAAACTTTCACAGTGCGCGAGCCGTTCTTTGGCTTGCGAGTGAATGTCTCCAACGCCGCGCCCAGCTTGACCGCTCGCTGCCGATTGCGGCGCGAATTACGCGGCAACGGCTGGTCATCGGTCATCGGCGAACAGACCCTGACGTTTCGCAAAGGTGAGCCGGCCGCAATTTATTTCGAACCGCAAACCGCCGGAAGTTACCAACTGGAATTGCTTTCGGACGACGGAGTCATTTCTGAAACGGCGATGATTTCACCGCTTCTGCTCGCCCGGCGTGAAGCCGTATCACCGCCGCTGCCATTTGCAAAACCCGGCGGCAACGTCCTGTTTGAACCGGCGGCAACTCACCGTCAAACTTTGAAGCTGGATGCGGGCTTGGCCGAAGCAGGTCGCAATGCGGACACGCTGAAGCTGACGGTGCTTTCGCCAGGCGCAGGTTTGGAGCTAACGCCAGATTCTCGGCTCACGGCCAAGCCGGGTCAGGTTCTGGCCTTGCAACTGCGCAACCACACCGACGCAGCATTTGCCCGAATCTATTGGGCGGCTCGCGATGCCGATTTTGCCCCCGACCGCTCCGTGCTCGTGCCGTTGGTGCAAAACGACAGCGAACTGCGCGAGTATCATTGCACGCTCGACTTAAATCCGTCCTGGCGCGGGCAGATCAGCCACTGGCGCATCGAGCCAGCCAATGGTCTGGCTGCCAATGGCGTCATCGGTCTCGGCGCGATTCGTGTGCTAAATGACGCTGCGTTTGTGCCGCCAAAACCTGTAAAACGATCCCCATGAAAAAAAAATACCTGCTGCTTTGTTATGCCCTGCTGACAACTGCGTTCGCCGGTTGTGTGGCAACTTCCGTCACGAGCCGTTCCGTTATCCGGGTGGACAATCTCCGTTGTGAATCGTTGGTCAATCCTCAGGGCATTGATGTTCGCCAACCGCTGCTTGCGTGGAAGTTGCAGTCGGCGGAACGCGGCCAGCGGCAGACGGCTTACCAGATTGAAGCCGCGAGCAGCGCGACCAAACTTCGCAACCACAAAGCTGACCTGTGGGATAGCGGGCGCATTGTAACGGATGAATCCACCCACGTCGCCTACGCCGGTTTGCCCTTGGCTGCGCGGCAGAAAGTTTTCTGGCACGTCCGCGTCTGGGACAAAGACAACCGCGCCTCCGCGTGGAGCAAGCCGGCGGAATTCTCGCTGGGCTTGCTATCGCCGACCGACTGGCAGGCGAAGTGGATCGGCCTCGACGAACTCACCGTCAGCACGAACGAATCTCGTCGTCTGCCCGCGCGGATGCTGCGGAAAGAATTTGCGCTTACAAAGCCCGTCGCCAGTGCCACGGTTTATTTCAGCGGCCTTGGTCTTTCCGAACTTTATCTCAACGGCGAAAAAATCGGCGACCACGTTTTGTCGCCCGGCCTGACGGATTACACCAAGCGCGTTCACTACCTGACCTTCGATGTCACGGAGCAAATCCGGCGCGGCAGCAATGCAGTTGGCGTCTGGCTGGGCAACGGTCGGTTCTACGCTCCGCGTCTCAAAGACCCGGTGGAGATGATCAAATACGGCGATCCGAAACTATTGCTGCAACTGGAAGTCACTTACGCGGACGGCTCGCGGGAAATTATTTCCAGCGATGAGTCGTGGCGGCTGACCACCGACGGCCCAATTCAGGCGAACAACGAATTCGACGGCGAAGAGTATGACGCGCGCCGCGAAATGCCGGGCTGGAATCGCGCCAGGTTTGATGACGCGCGCTGGCAGCCGGTGCAATTGGTTGCCGCGCCCGCCGGGAAAATGGTTGCGCCCATGATTGATCCCATCCGCGTCACGCAGAAACTCCAGTCGGTGAAAATGACCGAGCCGAAGCCGGGCGTTTATATTTTTGATCTTGGCCAGAACATGGTCGGCTGGTGTCGGCTCAAAGTTCGCGGCGCGGCGGGAACAACCGTGCAGCTTCGCCACGCGGAAATTCTCCAGCCGGACGGCACGTTGTATCTCGCCAATCTGCGCGGCGCACGCGTCACCGACACTTACACGCTCAAAGGCAGCGGGACGGAAATTTACGAGCCACGTTTTACTTACCACGGGTTTCGGTTTGTGGAGGTCACTGGATTCCCCGGACGCCCGGCTTTAGACGCGATTGAAGGCTGCGTGGTTCACGATGACATCGCGAGCGCCGGGGAATGGGCGAGCTCTAACGAAATGCTGAACCGGATTTTGAGCAATGTTCGCTGGGGCGTGCGCGGCAATTACCGGAGCATCACGACCGATTGCCCGCAGCGCGCCGAGCGCCAGGGCTGGCTCGGCGACCGCGCCGCCGAATGTCGCGGCGAGAGCTACCTGTTCGACATCG
>JANPGB010000288.1:0-4316 GCA_031423695.1 Verrucomicrobiota bacterium | reverse complement strand
CACGGCCCGCGCCTGGGCCAACCGCCCACGCCCGCCAACTACTTTGTCACGCTCCACAGCGCCCGGCGCCAAGCCCTGCTCACCGGGGTGAATCTGACTCTGCTGACCACGGCCAACCGCACGCTGCCCGACCGGCTGACGGCACTTCCCGAACTGGCCAGCTATGAATGTTTCGCCGCCCATGGTCACTGGCACCACGCGGCGGCGCACGATTTCCGGCACGACGGAGCCAAGCTGGCCGTGGGCCATTTTTACAGCCTGAACCTGCGCACGCAAACCCTGCGGCATCTGGCCGCCGGCGAGGGACTGCACGAACACGACATGAGTGCGCTCAAACGGATCAAACCCAAAGGTCTCCGCCAGGACGTTCCCAAAGGCCGCCGAGTGTTGCTCATTTACGACAAGGCAGGCATTGACTTCGACTACTGGCAACGCTGCCGCCAGGAATGCGCCGTCTATTTCCTGAGCCGCGCCATCACGGCGTGGTGGAAGACAAGCGGGTCAAAACCCGCGGCGGTCACGCGCTCCGCTTGATCTGTTATGTGGATCCCGTCACCGGGAAAGCCTATGAATTTCTGACCAACGAACCCGACCTGCCGCCCGGCGTGCTGGTGGAACTCTACCGGCGGCGCTGGGACATTGAGAAGGTCTTCGACGCGCTCAAAAACAAGCTGGGCCAAACCAAGGCGTGGGCCACCAGTCTGGGCGCCCGGGCGACGCAGGCGCAATTCCTGATGCTCATCCACAATCTGCTGCTACTCTACGAACAGGTGTTGGCAGAGTGTCACGGCGTCATCAACCACGCCGAAGACCAGCGCCGGGGGCAGCGTCTGAAGCAAATGGTGGTGGCGGTCGCCCAAGCCAAGGAGTCTCTTTCAACCCTGCGGCGGCAAGCCCGGCGGGCCACCCAGCACGGAGTGAAATTCCTCCGCTGGTTGCGGGCCGCCATCAGCGACCAGCTCGCGGAAGTCCCCGCCGTGCTCCGCCTCAAGGCCCTCTATGCGCAGTTATGAAACGCTATCCTTAACACCGATGCCTTTCCGCATATCGCACGGCTCCAGCGCGACGAACACTTTCAGACTGCCGGAAAAACTTAACATGGTTTTTCCAGCGCGCGAACCAAGGCCGCCACCAACGAAACCTGACTGGCCTCACGCAACTCCACCCGCGCACCCCCGGGCAGTTGCACCAACAATGCCGACCTGGCCGCGGCGGAGGTCACGACCGCTTCCAGCAAGCGCACCGGGGTCTGGCGGGGCGGAAGTTTCGGGCGACCGTAACGCTGCACCCAGGCCGCGAAGGTCGAATACTTCAGTCCCATCCGGCGGGCAAACTGCGGGGCCGACTCTCGGCTGCGCACGAACTCCGCGAGATTGGCTCGCCTTTGTTCCTGGGTCGCTCGCACCCGCCCTTTGGTATCGAGGCTCACCGGCAACTTCGGCAACTCCGCAATCGTCGTTGCCGTTCCGTGATCAGAACCAATCGCAGTTATCATAGCTCTCAGAACTATGATATTTGCCCGAACCTTGCCAGAGGTGCTTCAGATGACGCTTACTGTGCAAACCCCATTACGACGCTTCCAGAGAATTGAGCAGGCAACTAAGATTCCAACAGTGAAAAAGGACTGGGCATAGCCGGATAGAAGATACCCTGTCCTCCAAGGAGTCCAGAAGTGCACGCGGCTTCTCGGAGACCGACAAACTGAAAGCCTGCAAGCTGCTGCGTCAAAACCACCCGGCCGCTTTCCCCTGAAGCGGTCAAGGCTGAGAGAGCCGGTAAAATATGGTACCGTTGGTGGAATCAATTCCGATCGTGATCGAGCCGTTCGTCAGGGTATAATTCATCGCCGGACTCCAGCTGTTCAGTAGCAGGTTTGTCGAGAATTGTAGTTGATAGTTGGTTCCCAGCCGGCCGAACAACGTCAGGTTGCGGTTCTGATTAGTGCCCGCCGCCGCGATCAACAAAGGTTTGTCCTGGATCACCGCCACACTGCCGGCGTGAGTGACACGATTGCTGTAAGTCACATTGCCGGGCTTGATCGCGTTGGCGCTGCCGAACACCAGCGGCACAAAGGCGGTGGTCTGGTTCGTCACCGCGGTAAAGGTCAATTGCAAAATCTGCTGCTGCGTGCCTTGCAGCACCTGACCGGGAGCCGTCCGGATGCCGATCGACAGATTGGTCAATTGATCTTGCAATGAGCTGGCGGCGATGCCCGGAGCGACAACGGTGATCGTCGAGTTGGTGAAGCGGTCTCCCGGCCAGACCAAGTTGAAGGTCAGGTTGCTGACACCTTCGCTGGACGCAAGGTAGATTGGCACGCCAACACTGTCGCCGGTCTGCACGTTGGTCGAACCGATGGCCAGGTCCAGATAATCCAGCACGGTCACGAGGAAGGTTTGCGTCGCGCTCAACGTCGAGGGACTGTTGTCCGTTACGCGCACAGTGATGACGTTGGTTGTCGAGGCATAAGTCCTCGTTGGCACCCAGGTGAAGAGACCGTTGGTAGAAACGATTCTCGCCCTCGACGGCGCGCCTGGCTCAAGGCTGTAAGCAAGCACATCTCCGTCTGCATCCGTGGCGGACACTTTTAATAACACCGTACCTTCAGGCGCGATCACGACGTTGGTAATCTGTTTGATCACCGGCGGCGCGCCGGACAGCACCACGGTCAGCAATCCCGACTGGCCCGGCACGCCGGTGACGGCGGAACCATTGGCCTTGAGGCCGTTGACCTGCGCGACATTCAACGGGACGAAGCCGGGCTGGTTGGTGTTGACCGTGAAACACAACGCCGCCACTTGTTGTTGCGTCGCCACGAAGGCCTGGCCGGAACAGGCCAGCAACGTCACTAGCAACTGCGTCGAGCCGATGGATTGCACGCCGCCCGAACACACGCCGGCGATCAGCGGATTAACACTCACGCCGCCCAGGACACCCGCCGGAACATTTACGCGGAACTGGATGTTGGTGAACTGCGGGCTGGAGGCCAGCGTGATCGGCAGGCAAGTGAATTGTCCCGGAGCCGCACTCGTTGAACCCAGATCAATTCTCGCATAGTCCGGGATCGCGACGATAAAGGTCTGGGTGGTGCTCAGGCTCGGCACACCGTCGTCTGTCACCACCACTTGCAACAGATTGGTGCTGCCACCCTGGTTAAGTCCGGGCGACAGGCACACGACCAGATTGGTGCCGTTGACAATCTGTGCGGTGGCTCCGGCGGGCGCATCCAACAGCGTTGCTGTGAATGATCCGCCGTCAACGTCAGTTATGACATTGGTGAAACACAAGCCGCTGGCCACCGAGGCCAGTTGATCGGAGATGTTGGGCACGGCGGGAGCACTGTTCCCGGAAACAAGAGTAAACGTGTCCGCCGTGGCGTGAGCCGCTTCCACATTGCCGGCATTGTCGCGAGCGCGACTGTAGAAAGAATAAGTGTGACCGCCTTGTCCGGTAAACTGCGCGCTTTCGTTCGTCGTGCCGCCCTGCCAGAGCACCAAGCCTCCACCGTTGTCGGAGAAATAAATGTCAAAGTCCCTCAACCCGGATCCGTTCGTCTCGTCAATTCCCGACCAGGAGACATTGAAGCCCGGCGACAAGGTCACCGCCGGCAGCGAAGTCACCGTACTGGTGGGCGCCAGAGAGTCCACAATGTTCAGCACCACACGTGTGTCAATCGGTGCGTTATCGTCGAAGACAATCGTCGCCTTGTTGCTGATCACCGTTCCGGAGGCCACACCGGCGGCGGGTTTTAACGTGTAGACCACGAAACCTTGTCCGATTTGATTCGTCGCATCCGGCGGCAGCACGCCCTGATTCACGCTCAAGGGCGGTTCGCCGGTGTCCAAGTCAATCGCGGTCAAGGTCCAGAAGACCCGGCGCGCGATCAGATCCACGCCCGCACTGACATCCACCACGATGTTGCTTCCCTGATCCGTCATGTTCACACGCGTCTGGAAATAACTGCGGTTGGCCGGAACGCTGATGGTGCGATTATTGAAAACGATCTGACCGAGCCGGAAGCTGCGAATATCCAGGTTGGGATCAATCGGATCGGACACGGTGACTCTGCGCGCGTAAGCCACAGCTGTCGGCACGTTCTCGAAATAGATCGTGTAAGGCATCGGGTCGTTGAGATTCACGAAGGCCTGTTTTCCGGGCGATAGCGGTCCCGTTTTGTCGTTTGGATCACATCCAGCCCCGCCGCTGCCGCCGCCGGGACCGCCAGGACCGGGACCACCGGGACCACCGGGACCACCGGGACCACCACCGGGACCACCGGGACTGCCAGGACCACCGGGACCGCCGGGACCGCCGGG
>JANPGB010000287.1:0-3396 GCA_031423695.1 Verrucomicrobiota bacterium | reverse complement strand
GACGGCGGGCGCGGACGGGTTGGTGGTGTATCAGGAAACTTACGACCGCGCCGTCTATGACGATCTGCACACCGCTGGGCCAAAGAAGAATTTTGACTGGCGTCTTGAAACGCCGGAGCGGGCCTACGCGGCGGGCTTCCGCCGGCTCGGCATCGGCGCGCTTTACGGTCTGGCGTTTCAAGACGCCAGTCAAAATTCTTCTTTGGCCCAGCGGTGTGCAGATCGTCATAGACGGCGCGGTCGTAAGTTTCCTGATACACCACCAACCCGTCCGCGCCCGCCGTCACGAGCGGGCGGTATTCGTCGGTTTCCATCGGCCCAACTTCCAGCGAAATGCTCGGCCAGACCGTGTGCAGCGCCGCGACGCAATCCCGCATGTAACCGTTGGAAACAAATTTCGGATGTTCGCCCGCGACCAGCAGCAGGTTGCGGAAGCCCTCCGCCGCCAGAGCGCCCGCCTCGCGCCGGACTTCGTCCACGGACAGCGTCACGCGCAGGATGGCGTTGTCGCGCGAGAAACCGCAGTATTTGCAGTTGTTGATGCACTCGTTGGAAAGATAGAGCGGCGCAAAGAGGCGGATGGTTTTGCCGAAGCGTTGCTGCGTCAAAGCCTGCGAACGCCGGGCCAGCGTTTCCAGTTGTTCGCCCGCCGCCGGTGAAATCAGGGCGGCGAAATCTCCCAGCGAAAGCTTTTCCTTCACGAGCGATTCGCGAACGGCGGCACCGCCGGTGTCGAGCGAACGCTTGACCAATGCGGGGAACGGCAACGAATTAAATTCAGCAACAAAGCTCACGTGACAAACGTATCAAAACCGCACTCCAAGTCGAGGCGCGTGAATGGCGTAGCGGCGGCTCGGCAAAGACCCGTCCTTCAGCCAATACTTCGGCTTGCAGCCTTTTAACCGCGGTTCAGGTTCTGACTCATTCATGACTCCTCCCCGGGTTAATGGTTGTGCTTGGTCGGATCGAGGAACCGCTTACCCCTTATTCTTGATCATGATGTCAAGGTGCGCCCATGTCCCTCGGCGTGGGGCTCCGGAGGTGTTTAAAGCGGGGTGAATGGCAGAAAAGACCCGCCTTTGCCTTCCAACTCACCGGGGGCAGACCAGCCAGTGCCGCAGATTTGGAAATTGACTCAAAACCCCATAATGTTAGTCTTTCAAAAGCGATGGTATTCACGCTGGGTTTCTCCGCGTGCCTCCCGTTTGCGAAACTAAATCGAATTGATCAGGTAAAATTTCATGAGCAACACGACTAAGGCTGAATCGTCCCCGGACGGAGCCAACAAGATTTCAAAAGTCTCCGAGGCCATCATCCGCATCGCGGGCAATTCCCAGGACGGCATCCAGGCCATCGGCGGTTTCCTCGCCCGCCTCGCCGGCCGCAGCGAACAGGAGGTCATGACCTTCATGACCATTCCTTCCACGATCTCCGGCGGGCCGTCCATTTTCCAGGTCCGCGTTGGTTCGGGCGAGGTGCTGAGTTCCGGTGACGACGCCGACCTGCTGCTGGCGTTTTACCAGCACTCTTACGAGGAGCACATTAACTCGCTCAAGAAGCACGGCATCGTCCTGTACGATTCCGACCATGTGGAGCCAAAGGAAGAATGGAAAAATGATTATCGCCACGTCGGCATACCCATCTCCAGCCTCACCATTGAAGCCATCGGCGGCACCGCCAAGGACAAAGGCAAAAACATTTTCTCGCTCGGCCTGATCGCCCGCATGTTCGACCTGAACATTCCGAAGCTGGAAAAGCTGATCCACGAGCGTTTCGGCGGCAAGGACGAGAGCATCGCCAAGAACGCCTTGCTCGCCTTCCACGCCGGCTACGGCTATTCGGTCGGGAACCTCGTGGAAACTTTCCGCTTCGCCGACAGCGCCAAGAAAGACGGCCACCAAGTCGTGATGAACGGCAACGAAGCCCTCACCTATGGCCTCATCGCCGCCGGCGTGCGGTTCGGCGCAGGTTATCCGATCACGCCGTGGTCGGACATCATGGAAGCGCTGCGTCGCGAGCTGCCCAAGTACGGCGGCTCCTTCATCCAATGCGAAGATGAAATCGCCTCCGTCTCCATGGCGATTGGCGCCAGCTATGCGGGCCGCACGGCGGTCACCGGCTCCAGCGGTCCCGGCATTGCGCTCAAAGGTGAGGCCATCGGCTGGGCGGCCATGGCGGAAGTGCCGTTGATCGTGGTGAACATCCAGCGCGGCGGCCCTTCAACCGGCATGCCGACGAACATCGAACAATCCGATCTCAACATCGCCTGCTACGGCGGCCACGGCGATTCACCGCGCGTCGTCATCGCGCCGTCCAATGTTGAGGATTGTTTTTACACCGCCATTGAAGCCGTCAACATTGCGCGCAAATACAACACGCCGGTTTTCATCCTGAGCGATCAGGCCATCGCCACGCGCATCGAAGCCTTCACCGAGCCGAATTTGGAAAAAGTTTGTCAGGACATTTCGCCGGATCTGACGACCGTGGCCGATCACAAGCCCTACGATTTGTCCACCGCCGACGGCACCGTCCAGCGTGTCGTGCCCGGCACCCGCATCCTGAGCGGCAAGTATCCCATCGCCACCGGTCTCGAACACGACGAACTCGGCCACCCCACCGGCTCGCCGAAGCTGCACATGCAGATGACCGCCAAGCGACGCAAAAAATTCCAGTCGCTCGCCGCCACGCTGCCGACGCCAAAAGTCTACGGCCCGAACGAAGGCAACGTCCTGCTCGTCGGCTGGGGTTCCACCGAAGGCCCGATCAAGGAGGCCGTGGACCGCGCCCGCGCCGCCGGCGACAGCATTTCCTCGATCAACATCCGTCACATCAGCCCGCTGCCGCCCGGCCTGGAAAATATTTTCTCCGGCTTCCATCATGTGTTCGTGGTGGAGATCAACGACGAAGGCATCTACGGCAACGGCGGCCAGCTTGCCACCTTGCTGCGCTCCACTTATTGCAATCCCGCCATCCGTGGCATCAACAAGACTGACGGCCTCACCTGGAAGGTGAAGGAAATCCTGGCGTCCGTGAAAGCCAAGCTCGCGCAACCCTCCAGCAACGGCAAAGTCGCGGTCAAGGCCTGATAAATAACTTTGTTAAACCCAATTTGATTATGAGTTCTCCCCTCACAGAAATTCCCGCTCGCGGCGGAAACATTGTCGCCGTCAACGCCCCCGTCTCTGCGCCTGCCGATGGCGAACGCAAAGGGCTGACCAAAAAAGAAATCGCCGCCGACCATCCGACGTGGTGCCTCGGTTGCGGCGACTTCTCCGTGCTCGCGCTCTACTTCAAGCTGATTGAAAAGCGCAAGCTCTGGCACGAGAAGATCACCACCGTCGCCGGCATCGGCTGCTCCAGCCGCTTCCCCTATTTCGTCCAGGCCCACGGTGCGCA
>JANPGB010000286.1:0-53423 GCA_031423695.1 Verrucomicrobiota bacterium | reverse complement strand
GCCAAACCCAGCAAACCGGAAATGCCCAGCACCACCAGCGTCGCCACCGGCCATGACCAATGCCATTCCGTCACGCCCATCGCGAGAATCACGCCGGTCAGCGCGCACATCGAGCCGACGGACAAATCAATGCCGCCGGTGATGATGACCAGACCGAGGCCGAGGCTGAACACGCCGTAAAGCCCGATGAGATTTGCCGTATTCACCAGATTCACGGCGGACAGGAACTTCGGATTCATGATCGAAGTCACCGCGCACAGCGCGAACAACAATACCGAGATGCCAATTTCTTTTTTCATGTAAAAATTAATTAACCGCCGCCTTCGCCGCTGCGATGGTTTTGCCGACGGCGAGGTTCATCACGTTTTCCTCGTTGCAATCCGCGCGTTCGAGGATGCCGGTGATTTTGCCCTCGTGCATCACGGCCACGCGGTCGCTGACGTTCAGGACTTCCTCCATGTCGCTGCTGATCATCAGAATCACACCGCCGCGATCCGCGAGTTCGCGCATGAGCCGGTAAATCTCCGCCTTCGCGCCGACATCAATGCCGCGCGTCGGCTCGTCGAGAATCATCACCTTGGGATTCATCGAAAGCCATTTGCCGAGGACGACTTTCTGCTGGTTGCCGCCGCTCAAGTTCAGCACCAGCGTTTCGCCGCCGGGCGTCTTGATGTTCAGCGATTTGATCTGTTCGTCGGTGACCTTGCGCTCGCGCTCGCGGCTGATGAGGTTGAAAGTGGAATATTTTTCGAGCGACGGCAGCGTGGTGTTCTCGCGCACGCTCATGCCGGTGACGAGGCCTTCGCCGCGCCGGTCTTCGGGCACGAGATAAATGCCGTGGCCGATGGCGTCCGCCGACGACCTGATGAAAATCCTTTCGTCACCAATCGTGACTTCCGCGCTGCCATCGTTGTCGAGGCCGACCATCGCCTTGACAATCTCCGACCGCCCGGCACCGACGAGTCCGGCAAATCCCAAAATCTCGCCGCGCGTCGCATCGAATTCGACCGTCCTGGCGGGGTAACGGCCGGAGCGCGCGTTGCGGACTTTGAAATATCCCGGCGTCTTCTTGCCAATGGAGGCGGTGTAGGAACTTTTGATTTCGCGTCCGACCATCAGGCTCACGATGCTGTCGTGGCTGATCTCGGCGCGAGCCAACGCTCCGGCATTTTTGCCATCGCGCAACACCACGACGCGGTCGGCGATGTGGTTCACCTCGCCCAGGCGGTGCGAGATATAGACCACGCTCACGCCCTGCGATTTCAATTCGAGCACGAGTTCAAGCAGCCGTTCGGTCTCCTGCAACGTCAGCGACGACGTCGGCTCGTCCATGATGATGATCCGCGAATTCAGCGACAGCGCCTTGGCGATCTCCACCATCTGTTTCTGCGCAAGGGAAAGTTTTTCCAGCGGCGTCCGGCTGGAGATGTCGAGTCCAAGCCGCTTCAAGAACGGCTCCGTGTCGTCGTGGATTTTTTTGAAATCAATCAGGCCCAGCGCATTTTTCGGCTCGCGGCCGAGAAAAACATTCGCCGCCACGTCGAGGTTGTCGAGCACGTTCAACTCCTGATGGATGAACGCCACGCGCAGCTTCATGGAGTCGGTGACGTTGTTGATCTTCACCGCCACGCCGTCCATGAGAATTTCCCCGGCGTCCGGCTGATAGACGCCGCCAAGGATTTTCATCATCGTGGACTTGCCCGCGCCGTTCTCGCCGCACAACGCGAGGACTTCACCCGCGCCGATGTCGAGCGAGACGTTGTCCAACGCGATGACGCCGGGGAATCGTTTGCCGATTCCGCGCATGGAGAGAAGCGGTGTGGCGCTCATAAATTTTGCAGGAGCCGACGTAAGGAGGCTCTAATTAAATCGTGAGATGCAAATCCAGTTTGAGCCTCCTTACGTCGGCTCCTACAAGTATTGATCACTTTCCAAGAATTTTCGCCAGGTCGGCCTTGAACGCCGCGATGTCGTCCTTCTTCAGGCTGCGCGTGGCCACGATTTGTTTACCGCCCGCGAGCGCTTCTTTGTCGCCGCCAAGATACTTCGCCATCTTGGTGATGGACTGTTTGCCGAACTCATACGGCTGCTGCACGACCGTGCCGTAGATGTCGCCGCTGGCCACGCCATCAAGCGTCTCGGCTTTTTCGTCGAAGCAGACAATTTTTACTTTGCCCTGCACGTTCGCACCGCGCACGGCGTTGAGGATGGCCGGGCCATTGTAATCATAGAGGCCGACGAGCATGGAAACATCGGAATACTTCACCAGCGTATCCTCGGCATTTTTCTGGGCGCGGACGGCATCGGTGTCATCGGTGCGAAGGTCAATGATTTCAACCTTCGAGCCTTCCAGTTCTTTTTTGATGCCGCCGAAACGGTCCTTCGAGTTCTGCGCGTCGGCGTAGCCGACGAAGACCATGATCTTGCCGCCGTTGGGCAGCGCTTCTTTAATAAGTTTGCCCGCTTGAACGCCCGCTGAAAAGTTATCGGTGCCGATGTAGCAGACGCGTTTGCTGTCCGCCGCATCGCTGTCCACGCAGATGAGCAGCGTTTGAGCGGCAATCTTGTTGAGAAAATCGGTTTGATCCTTCGGCGCGATTGAGCTGACCGCGATGCCGTCCACGCCCTTGGCGACCAAGTCGTCGAGAATCTGCTGCTGCTCGGCGGCGCTGCCGGTGGAGGGGATGCGGAAATCCACGTCCACATTGCCGAGGTCTTTCGCGGCCGCGTCACAGCCCGTGCGGGCGATGGTCCAGAAGGTCGCCGCGTTGTTCGAGACGAACGCGAGCTTGAGTTTCTTGCCGGCCGCCGGTTTGGCCGCGCCGTCGGATGCAGCTTCTTGTCTGCCACAGCCGGGGGCGACGAGCACCAGGGCCAGCGCGAGGGTGAACAGCTTGATTTGGTTGGGTTTCATTGCGTGGGTTGGGTTGAGGATTTATCGGACGGAAAACTTGTAGCGGATGGTGTTTTTAAAAGTCTGGCCGGGGCGCAGGACGGTGGTGGGAAATTCCGGATGGTTCGGCGAGTCGGGATAATGCTGCGGCTCGAAGCAGAGACCGTTGCGGAATTGATACGTCCAGCCGCCCTTGCCGGTGATGGTGCCGTCGAGAAAGTTGCCGGTGTAAAACTGCGTGCCGGGTTCGGTCGAGAAAACTTCCATCACGCGGCCGCTGGTCGGTTCATAAGCGCGCGCGACAAACGCCAGCTCGCCGGGCTTTTTGTTGACCACCCAGTTGTGATCGTAGCCATTGCCGAACTTGAGCTGCTCATCCGCGGCGTTGATGCGCTCGCCGACCTTGTGCGGCGTGGTGAAATCAAACGGAGTGTCCTTGACCGGGCGCAGTTCGCCGGTGGTGATCAGGTTGGTGTTGACCGGCGTGAACTTGTCCGCGTTGATCGTCACTTCGTGATTCAGCACATCGCCCTGGCCGGCGAGGTTGAAGTAGGAGTGATGCGTGAGATTAACCACGGTGGGCTTGTCCGTGGTGGCGGAGAAATCCAGCCGCAGCGCGTTGTCTTCCGTGAGCGTGTAGGTCGCGGTGACCTTCAGATTTCCGGGAAAGCCCTCCTCACCGTCCTTGCTCAGATAACCGAGTTCCAGCGAAGCCTCCTTGTCGGTGGCGCGGGAACGGACCACTTCCCAGACCACTTTGTCGAAGGCCTTGAGGCCGCCGTGGAGACAGTTGGCCCCGTTGTTCTGCGGCAGCGTGTAGGTCTGGCCGTCCAGCGTGAACTTCCCGTTGGCGATGCGGTTGCCGTAGCGTCCGATGAGCGCGCCGAAATAGGGCGTGCTTTTGATATAACCCTCAAGGTGATCATAACCCAGGACGACATCGCCGAGCTTGCCATTCTTGTCGGCGACTTTCAGCGACGTGACTATGCCGCCGTAAGTCATGATCTGCGCCTCGGAACCCTTCGCGTTGCGCAAGGTGAACAGGTCCACGGCCTTTCCATCCGCCGTCTTGCCGAAGGGTTGTCTGCCGACATAGCCGGCCGAACCGCCGGTCACCGCACAGCCGACAAGTCCGGCGACACAAACCACGGCTCCGATAAGTAGCAGGGTCTCGATCATTGTATTTTTCACAGTTGGGATTGGTTGAAACGATTTCTTACTTCAGAAGGTTCTGCACCACGCCTGCGGGAACTTTCAAAGCCGTGCCGTGGCGGATGCCTTTGGGAAACGACACTTGAGCGGAAATGTCCTGCCAGTGTTCCAAGTCGGGTGATTTCACCGCTCCGTAATACTTGGGGTTCGTGTAATGGTCAAAATAAATGTAGTACTCGCCGCCGATCTGAAGCGCCGTCGGACCTTCGACCCAATCCCCGTTGATCGCGGGGCCGGCCTTGCTGAACGGGCCTTCCGCTTTGTCGCTGACCGCGAGGTGGAGATCTTTCTTCACCGGGTTCTTCGTCTCATCCTTCACGACGAGATAAAACCTCCCTTTCGCCGGAAGCATCATGGCGTCAATCACGTTGAAGCCGCCGTCGTAAAACAATCGCGTCCTGCTGAACGTCTGGAAATCCTTCGTGGTCACGCAGTAGATGCGATGGTTGTTGTCGCCGGAATTTTCCGTCTCGGGAAATTTTCCGGGAATCGTGCTGGCCCAGAAAATTAACCACTGCGCCTTCTTCGCGTCGTAGAAAAGTTCCGACGCCCAGACGTTCTTAGCGTCCGGCGCGTCCTCCATCACGGGAATCGCGCGCTGCTCCGTCCAGTGAATCAGATCCTTGGAACTGGAATAGCCAAACACCGGCGGACGTCCCCAACTGGTCGTCCAGACCATGTGAAACGTGCCGTCCGGCCCGAGTGCCAGACTGGGATCACGCATCAGCCTGCCGCCGACTTCCGGTTTGATGAAAGAAGCTCCGGCGGGCGGCTTGATCTCCGTCCATTTCAATCCGTCCGCGCTCGTTGCCAGTTGCAAGCCACCCTGCCCGTTCGGCTCACGGAAAAAGGAGAAGAGAAAAACCGAGTTCGTGTCGGCGGCATGGCTGATGTTTAGAACCAACATCAGCACAAACAAAGCAAGAATCCCAACGGGATTCCGGCACAAAGCCCAGGGTTGCGAGGCCCGAGCTACCCTGGGAAATGCGGATAGCAAGAGTGAACAACCCCAACGGGGTTGTGGCCGGGCCGCGAAAACACAACGCAACCCCGTTGGGGCAGAAAAACTTTCAAACAGCAACCCAAGGTAGCTCGCGCCTCGCAACCTTGGGCTGGAGGTCGCAATCCCTTTGGGATTGCCATGCCGGGCGCGTTTGAAAATTAAAAATTTCAGGCTCATGCAATCTGCGTCATTCGGATTTCGTCATTCGGATTTCATTTCTGTCCGTAGGTCGCCTTCGGCCCGTGTTTGCGCATGAAATGTTTGTCGAGCAGCACCGGCTGCATCGGCTTGATCTTCGGATTGACGCGCAGCATTTCGCTGTTCAGCCGCGCCACAAATTCCAGCACGCTCGCGTTGTGAACCGCGTCATGCACGGACTTGCCCCAGGTGAACGGCCCGTGGCTCGCCACCAGCACTGCTGGATGCTGCAACGGGTCGAGGCCCTTGAACGTCTCCACGATGACCTCGCCGGTGTTCGCCTCGTAATCATTTTTGATCTCGGCGGGTGTCAGCTTGCGCGTCACCGGCACGTCGCCATACCAGTAATCCGCCTGCGTCGTGCCGTAAGCGGCGAGCCCCCTGCACGCCTGCGCCCATGCCGTCGCGTAAAGGCTGTGGGTATGCACCACGCCGCCGATTTTCGGGAACGCGCGATACAGCACCAGATGCGTGTCCGTGTCCGAGCTGGGCTTGAGCTTGCCTTCGACGACCTTGCCAGTGGCTAGCGCGACGACAACCATGTGCTTGGGTTGCATCTCGGAGTAAGGCACGCCGGACGGTTTGATGACCATGAGACCGCGTTCGCGATCCAGGCCGCTGACATTGCCCCAAGTCTGGATGACCAATCCTTCGGCCACCAGATCCAGGTTTGCTTTGCAGACTTCAGCTTTCAATTTTTCGAGCATAATAAATTTTCTTTAGCCACAGATTGAACACAGATGAAACACGGATAAAAACTCATTCGCTTAATCTCCAAACCGCATACATTTCACAATCGGCGTGTGCCTCTTCTGGATACTTTTCAATCAATAATTGCCTCACTGCACTTGCGCGCTCAAATTCTGAAATCAAGCCTGAAAAATTCAACTCCTGATTGCTGAACGCGTCAGGAAAGCCACCGCAATTTGTTAACGCGCTTATTTGAGTTGTCTCTTCAATCAAATCATATCCAACAAAATTGAAATCGCGATTGGCCGGTGTGGTTGCAATGTGTTCGACAGGGTTTCTGTATAATCCAAGAATGTTTCTGCGCTTCACATCGAGAACTCGCTGTAAAAGATAATCCAAATCTTTGAAATAACTTAAGCGAAAATCTTCGCAGACAATGTGCTTCCAATCATCATCCAAAAGGTCTTTGATGAGGTGTCCGCAAAGACACGTATCCAAACTTACGATTTCTTTCAGTACAGGAATTTTTGCCCACTCAAAATACTTCCGCCACTTTTCCCCATCAGTCGGGTCAAAGCGTTCGGTTGCTATGAAGAGCGGTTCGGTCACTTTGCTCACTTTGCTTTATCCGTGTTTCATCTGTGTCCATCCGTGGCTAAAAATCATTTCCTCACGCGACTCCGAACTTCAATCAGCTTCTTCATCACACCATACAGATTGCCGTTCCATTCCTTCGTGCCGAAGGCGTCGTGCAACTGTTTGTAGAGCGCGTATAGCTCCTTGTAAACCGCGTGGGCTTTCGGATTCGGCTTATAGACTTTCGCCTTCAAACCGGTCATGGCCGTTTGCGCGGACGCAAAATCCTTGTGCGCCCCGGCAATGACCGCGGCGGCAATCGCCGAACCCAGCGCGCAGGTTTGCGCCGAGCGGCTGATCTTCATCGGACGACCCGTGATGTCCGCGTAGGTCTGCATGACGAGCGCGCTTTTCTCGGCGATGCCGCCGCAGTTCACCACCTCGGAAATCTTCACGCCGTATTCCTCGTAGCGGTTGATGATGGTCAGCGCGCCGTAAGCCGTCGCCTCGATGAGCGCGCGGTAAATTTCCGCCGGCGTGGTGTAAAGCGTCTGGCCGAGAATCAAACCACTGAGCTGCTGGTCCACGAGAATCGTGCGATTGCCGTTGTTCCAGTCGAGCGCGAGCAGGCCGCTTTCGCCGGGCTGAAGTTTCAACGCGCCCTTGGTGAGCTCCTCGTGCGAACCGGCCTTTGTGCCGCCGGGTTGGATGTAATTCACCAGCCAGTTGAACATGTCGCCCACCGCGGATTGCCCGGCCTCGATGCCGAAGTAACCGGGGACGACGCTGCCGTCCACGATGCCGCAGACGCCGGGGATGTCCGCGAGCTTGGCGGTGTTCACGCGCACGCTGATGTCGCAGGTGCTCGTGCCGATGATCTTCACGAGCGTGCCGGGTTTGACGCCCGCGCCAATCGCGCCGGTGTGGGCGTCGAACGCGCCGACCGCCACGGGAATGCCCGCCGACAGGCCGGTTTTCTTCGCCCAGGCCGCCGTCAGTTTTCCGGCGGCGGAATCCACGGCGAGCACGCGCTTCGTCAAACGATCGCGCAATGCGCCGAGCTTCGGATCAAGCTTCGCGAGAAATTGTTTGTCGGGATAGCCGCCCCAACTCGCGCTATACATCGCCTTGTGGCCGGCGGCGCAGATACCGGCGGTGAACTTGTCCGGCGCAAGCGTGTCGGTCAGCGCGGCGGGGACAAAGTCGGACAGCTCAATCCACGAATGCGCGGCGTTGAAAACCTCCGGCGCGGTGCGGAGGCATTTCAAAATTTTGCTAAAGAACCATTCGCTCGAATACGTGCCGCCGCACTTGGCGAGATATTGCGGGCGCATCTTTTTAGCGAGCGCGGTGATTTCCGCCGCCTCGGCAATGCCGGTGTGATCTTTCCACAACCACGCCATCGCCGCCGGATTGTTTGCAAACTTTTTCTGGAAGACGAGCGGTTGTCCGTCCTTGCCTACCGGCAACGGCGTGCTGCCGGTGGTGTCAACACCGATGCCGATGACCTGGCTGGCGCTGAAGCCGCGCACGGTTTTCTTCGCCGTGGCGAGCGCCTGCTGGATGGTGAGCTCCGCGCCTTTCAGGTAATCGGCGGGATGCTGGCGGGCCAGATTCGGGTCGCGGCCGAGCACGACGCCAGCAGTGCCGTGTGAGTAGCCCCAGACGGCGGCGGCGACTTCCGCGCCGTTGGCGACGTTGACGATGAGGGCGCGAACCGAGTTCGTGCCGTAGTCCAGACCGATGGTGTATTGAGTGCTCATGATTCGTTCGATTGCGTAGTGACCAAATAAGAGCGAACTGGTGGACCAGCGCAACTCCAATTCACGTCATTAAATCCCCAGAATCCGAACGGGAAGGGACGGTTCCGGCGGCTGTGTCCGTTCAAATGAGATTGCAGACCCATCAAAGGACGCGCTATGATCAGCAGCAATCTTGATAACCGACTGGAACATTCAATCCCGCGCCCACGGCTGTGAAGCCTGCGCCCGAACCTTTGCCGACAAGGAGTCCTATCACACGATGCTGTTCGAGGAGCGATCCGAGCTGCGGCGCTCCGATATTTGCGTCGCCTGCTGGGACAAGCAATTCAACGAGGCGCGCGACCGCAAGGGTTTCGTTTCGCACTGGCAGGGCGTTTACAATGCCCCGCCCGCCCATGCGCCGGAGGCCATCCAGAAAGAAACCGCCGAGACCGTCCTGCGCAAGTTGATCGAGCTGAATGACCCGAAAAACATTCCCGCCGCCTACATCCTGGCCGTCATGCTGGAACGCAAGCGGCTCCTGAAAATCAAGGACCAGTTCACCCGCGACGGTCTGCGCGTCTTCATTTACGAACAGGCCAAGACCGGCGACATCTTCACCATCGTGGATCCGAATCTCCAACTGAACCAGCTTGAGCAGGTGCAGCACGACGTTGCCGCCCTGCTCGAACACGGCCTCAATCCGCCGGCAACCCAGCCGTCCGTCGAAATTCCCGCGCCCGTGGACGCGGCCGCTCCAGAAGCGGTGGCGGAATCCAGGGCAGAATAAATTGCCGCCGTGGCTGCCAACGAGGAACTCCAAAACCGGCTTGGCTACGCCTTTCGCGACGCCGAACTGCTGCGGCTCGCGCTCACACATCCGTCCATCGCGCACGAACACGGCGCCCCGACGCAGACCAACCAGCGGTTGGAATTTCTCGGCGACGCGGTCCTCCAGCTCATCCTCACGCGCGAGCTTTACGATAAGTTTCCCGGATTTGGCGAAGGCCCGCTGACCAAGGCCCGCGCCAAGCTGGTCAACCGTCGGGCACTGGCCGAGCGCGGCCGCCAGTTGGACCTCGGCCGCCACCTGCTGGTCAGTCGGGGTGAAGAAAGCAGCGGCGGCCGGGAGCGGGCCTCTGCCCTGGCGGACGGGTACGAGGCGGTGGTTGGGGCGGTTTTTCTGGATGGCGGAGTCGAAGCCGCCCGCGAATTCATCCTGCGAGAATTTCACAGCGCGTTGAGCGAATTGGTGGAATTGCCAAACCTCGACAATCCCAAGGGGGAATTGCAAGAACTGCTCCAGGCCGCCTCGCCGGTGGCGCCGCAGTATCACGTTGTCTCCGCCACGGGCCCGGACCATGACCGGATTTTCGAATGCACGGTGCATCATGCCGGCGTCGAACTGGCGCGCGGAGCGGGCAAAAGCAAAAAGCTAGCGGAAAGCGAGGCCGCGCTGGCGGCGCTGAAGCAACTGCGCGCAACCAAATCCACCGAACCGCCACCAGAATTGCCAAACTGAGCTGCCAAAACCAAAATGAAAACCCTCTTCACCGGTCACCGCAAAGTCCTCATCGGCGTGGTTCATCTCCTCCCCCTGCCCGGCGCGCCGCGCTGGGGCGGGGACTTGAAAACCCTCATCAAATCCGCCGTGGCGGACGCGCGGGCGTACGAACAGGGCGGCGCGCAGGCCGTGTTCATCGAGAATTTCGGCGATGTGCCGTTCACGAAATCCGGCGTGGCTCCAGAGACGATTGCCGCCATGACGGCGGCGGGCTGCGCGATTCGCGCGGCGGTGAAGCTGCCGATCGGATTCAACGTGCTACGGAATGACGCCCGCGCCGCGCTCGCGCTGTGCGCCGCGTGCGGCGGGGGGTTCATCCGCGTCAATGTTCACACGGGCGCGATGCTCACGGACCAGGGGCTCATCGAAGGCGACGCCTACGGCACGCTGCGTTACCGCACGCGCGTCGCGCCGCTGGCGCAGATTTTTGCCGACGTCCATGTCAAACACGCCGTGCCGCTGGGCGACTGGGAGATTGAAGAATCCGCGAGCGACACCCTGGAACGCGGGCTGGCGGATGCGCTCATTGTCTCCGGCACCGGCACCGGCAAGGTCGCCGATCTCGCCGACGTGGAGCGCGTCCGCCGCGCATGTCCCCGCGCAAAGATTCTTTTGGGCAGCGGCGTGACGGCGGAAAACATCCATCAATTCCTGCCCAAGGCGGACGGCTTCATCGTCGGCTCGTCGCTGAAGCAGGACGGCAGACTGGCGAATCCCGTCGATGCCCGGCGCGTGGCGGCACTGGTGAAGGCCCTGTGAGAACAACTCCACGAACCAGCCTCCAAGCCCCAAAGAAACTTCATCTCCCAAGCGCCAGGGGTTGAATGTTCCGCGTGGCCGCTTGACGTGCGGGCCATCTCTGGAGCTTGCTGCCCGTGCTTTGCAGCGGGGTTCCCAACCCGCCAAACTCATCCGTCAGGCCCGCCATCACCCATCACACCGCGGAGGACCGCGGGCTGCTTGACACCCAGCCCTTCGCTGCTATTCTCCTGCGTTCCGGTTTTCGGAGAAGTCCCAGTTGGGCCGATGTTCGGCAGGATTTTACGGGCAATGGAAAATTTTATTTATGAAACGACAGTATCAGCCGTCGAAAATGCGCCGCAAACGCCAGCACGGTTTTCTCAATCGTAACAGTTCCAAGAACGGCAAGGCCACCCTGGCCAACCGCCGCCGGGTGGGCCGCAAACGCCTGACGCCGGTTTAATCCGCCTGCGTGATGTCGGCTGCGACCCCTCAGCGCCTGAAGTTCATCCCGGCGATGCGCATCAAGCAGGGTCGCGATTTCTCCAAGGTGCGCCAGGAGGGCCACCGTCTGGTGCTGGGCTGCCTGATCGCCAACTGGCTCGCCCTGCCGGCGGGCTCGCCTTCGCGTCTGGGCGTGGTGACCAGCGGCAGGATCGGCAACGCGGTGGTTCGCAACCGCGCCCGCAGGCTGATGCGGGAGGCGTTCCGGCTCCACCAACACCAGCTGGCCCGGCCGCTGGACCTGGTGCTGGTCGCGCGCCAGTCCATCACCGCCAAGGCTTTTTCCGGGGTGGAAGCAGATTATCTGGCCACCCTGCGCCGCGCGGGATTGCTCAAGGACGCCGCCCAATAGACAATTGTGACTCTGGTTCAAACCATCTTGATTTTTTCCGTGCGGCTGTATCGCTGGACGCTCTCGCCGGCGAAAAGCTTTTTGTGCGGCCCGCTGGCGCAGTGCCGGTTCACGCCGGGCTGCTCGGCCTACGCGCTGGAAGCGCTCCAGACCCACGGTGCGGCGAGGGGTTCATGGTTCGCCGTGAAACGCCTGTGCCGCTGCCATCCGTGGGGCGACTGCGGGCACGATCCGGTTCCTAAAAACTCCGAACCCTCAACTCCGAACTCCGAACTGTCCCCGGCTCCCGCCCACTCATAATTTTCATGGATCGCAAATCAATTATTGTCATTGCCGCGTGCCTGGGCACGCTGGTGTTGTGGGTTACGGTCGTAATCCCGAAATTCACCCCACCGCGGACGGCGCTGCCCGCCGGCACAAACGCGGCCGCCAGCCAGCCCGCCGCCGCGGCCAGCGCGGCTCCCGCGGTCTTGGCAACACCCGCGGCCTCGGCGGCCGCTTTCATCGCGCACCCCGGCGCGCCGGAGGAACTGCTGGTGGTGACCAATGAAAACGCGCGCTACATCTTCACCACGCACGGCGGCGGCCTGAAGGAGATCGAACTGGTCCGTTACCCGGAAGAAATTTCGCGGCAACACCAGAAGCCGCCACTCCCCAGCAATCTGGCCTCGCTGAACACCCATGTGCCGGTGCCGGTGCTGGCTTTGGCTGGGGATGCCGCGGTCCAAGGCGACGGCGTGTTTGCGCTCACCCGCACGGCCGGCGGTGTGCACGCCGAGCAGCTGCTCCCGAACGGCCTGCGGATCGTGAAGGAGTTTGAGTTGAGCACCAACTATCTCCTGCACGCCACGGCGCGGCTGGAGAACACCTCCGCACAACCGCTGGCCCTCGCTCCTCAGCAATGGGTGATCGGCGCGCCGACGCCGATGGATCCGGATGACAAAGGCCAGGCGATGGGGCTCATGTGGCACGACGGTGCCAAGAAGCAGGAGATTACCGAGGCCTGGTTTGACAATCGTTATCTCGGCTGCTTTCCGGGCACACCGCGCACCCGCTACGAGGCGGGCGCGAGCAATGTCGTGTGGGCCGCCGTTCAGAACCAGTTTTTCGCTCTCATCACCATGCCGGCCGAGCCGGCGCAGCAGATTGTCTCGGAGCAAATCACCCTGCCGCGACAACTCACGGGCCCCAACAGCTTTTCAAACTCCGCGCCGCTCAAGAGTTTTGAGACCATGCTGGTGTATCCGGCGGTAACGCTGGTGCCGGGCGGCGTGGTGGAGCGGCGTTTCGACTTTTTTGCCGGGCCGAAGGAATACCAGACGCTGGCGCGCATCGCCGACCGGTTCAAGAACGAGGTTGACCTGGTCATGGGCTTCGGCGGCTTTTTTGGATTTTTTGCCAAGGCGCTCCTGCTCGGGATGAACTGGCTGCACGATGTGCTGTCGCTCTCCTACGCCTGGGCCATCATCGCCATTACGATCATCATCAAGCTGCTCTTCTGGCCGCTCACGCAGGCGAGCACGCGCTCCATGAAACGCATGCAGGCGCTCCAGCCGCAGATGAAGTTGATCCAGGAAAAATACAAGGAAGACCCGGTCAAGATGAACAAGAAGGTGATGGAGTTCTACAAGGAGAACAAGGTCAGCCCGCTCGGCGGCTGTCTGCCGATGCTGCTCCAGATGCCGGTGTTCTTCGGCTTCGTGTTCATGGTGCGCACCGCCATCGAGCTGCGCGGCGCGAGCTTCTTCTGGATCGCCGACCTGTCCAAGCCCGACACGCTCTTCAATATTCCCGGACTGGATTTCATCCCCGTGATCGGCGTCCCGGGCATGGGGCTGCCCTTCAACCTGCTCCCGCTGCTGATGGGCGCGACCATGCTCTGGCAGGCGCATCTCACCCCGCCGTCGCCCGGCATGGATCCCGCGCAGCAGAAAATGATGCGCTACATGCCGCTCATGTTCATGGTGTTCTTTTACAATAACTCGGCCGGCCTGGCGCTCTACTGGACCGTTAGCAACCTGCTGACGATCCTCCAGACCAAAATGATCAAGACCGAGCCCGTCACCGCCGTCGTCGCGAAGCCGGCCCTGAAAAAGAGCAAATAATTTCTGCCGCCCGACTGAACACCTCCAACCCTTAACGAATCATGACTGCCCAACCGAAAGCCACCCTGGAAAAAATCCTGGAACTGCTCGGCTTCCCGTCCACCGTCGAAGAGCATGCCCTCGATGACGGCGTGCTGCTCGAGGTCAAAAACGACGACTCGGGCCGCCTGATCGGCCGCCAAGGCCAGACCCTTTCCGACCTGCAATACATCACCAACCGGCTGCTCTTTCAGCAGGATCCCACCGCGCCGAAAGTTCTGGTGGACGTGGGCGGCTACCGCGCGCAGGCCCGCGAAGCGCTCCTCAAGAAGGCCCAGGAAGCCGCCGAAAAAGTCCGCAAATGGGGCGACGTGGTGGAGCTCGAACCGTTGAGCGCCTTCGACCGCCGCATCATCCACCATGCGCTCAAGGATGATCCGGGCGTGGAGACGCACAGCGTGGAAGTGGAAGGCACGGACAAGAAGGCCATCCTGCTGCGACCCCGTCGCTGAGGTGGCGGAACCTTTGCGTTTCACTGGCGAGCGAGACCGCCGACGGACGCGCCCTGCGAATCTGGCCAGTCATTGCTTCCGGCGCACTGCTCCGGATCGGCTTCAACCCCTCCACAATCCCCCTTGTGGCGTCTTGTAAACGGAATGCATGAAGGATTTCAACAACGTCCGAAAAGAGCCCACGGTGAAACCGAGGGCAAACATGCGCAAACAAATAAAGCGGCGGCGGAGGCGAAAGGAATGTTCGTTGATGATTTTCTCCCGCCCCATCCGGGGCTTGAATTTCTTTTGACCACCAAGCCCACGGTTTCACCTCGGGCTACTTTCCACCGCGCCTCCGGCGCCGTCAGTGCCGCGGCGCTTGGCCTGGACAAATCTTTGGACTAGCGTTCGTCCGTGGCTAGGAGCACCTAGAGCCGCACCGGAATTTGCTTCTCCGCCAAAAACTTCTTCACGTCCCCCACGGTGTAAGTCCCAAAATGGAAAATGCTCGCGGCCAGGACGGCGTCGGCCCGGCCTTCCACCAGCACTTCGGCCATGTGTTCCAATCTGCCCGCGCCGCCGCTGGCCACCACCGGCACACCCACGGATTCGCTGACGCGGCGGGTGATGACGAGGTCGAAGCCGGTCTTCATTCCGTCCGCGTCAATCGAGTTCAACACAATCTCGCCCGCGCCGAGCGCCACGGCGCGCTTGGCCCATTCGACAGCGTCGAGGCCGGTGTCTTTGCGGCCGCCGTGCGAGAACACGCCCCATTGGTCCACGCCCGGCGTGGTGCGCTTTGCGTCAATCGACACGACAATGCACTGGCTGCCGAATTTCTCCGCGCCTTCGCGGATGAGTTCGGGCCGGGCGAGCGCGCTGGAATTGATGCTGATCTTGTCCGCCCCCGCGCGGAGCATCGTGTACATGTCGTCCACGGATTTGATGCCGCCACCGACGGTGAGCGGCATGAAGCATTGGTCGGCGGCGCGCTCGATCACCTCGACCATCGTGCCGCGACCGTGCGCGGTGGCGGTGATGTCGAAGAACACCATTTCGTCCGCGCCCTGTTCGTTGTAGCGCAGGGCCAGCTCGACGGGATCGCCCACGTTGCGCAGGCCGCCCTTTTCGGCGACGCCGAACTGGACGCCGCGCGTGACTTTGCCGTCGTGAACGTCGAGACAGGGAATGACTCGTTTGGCCATCATGGGAGTATTTGAGCTTTTGACCGGCGCGGAAGCAATCTCTTATCGTGGCGCGCGGTGGCAACTGTTCGGACTCCCTCTCCCCGCCAGGCGGGGAGAGGGTTGGGGTGAGAAGAATTTGGCTGGAACAATGATGCCGCCTCACCCCGACCCCTTCTCCCTCGGGGGCGCAGAGGGAGAAAAAATAATGGCAATGCACGACCGCATCCGTGCGCACAAGTTTCGAGAATTTTTTCTTTTTCATCCGTTGCCAACTGTGTTCACCTGTGGGAAATGAAAGCAGTCATTCTCGCCGCCGGCAAAGGCACCCGCATGCGGGAGCTCACCAACGAGCTGCCCAAACCCATGCTCCTGGTGCAGGGCAAACCCATCCTCGAACATATCCTCCTGGGCCTGATCGCCTCCGGCATCCACGACATTTTCATCGTCACGGGCTTTCGCGCCGAGGTCATCGAGAATTATTTCGGGGACGGCTCGAAATGGAAGGTGCGGATCGCCTACGGCCGCCAGGTTGTCCAGGACGGCACGGGCAAGGCGCCCGAACTGGCGAAGGAATTCATCGGCACTTCGTCCTTTCTGCTCACCTACGGCGACATCCTGGTAAAGCCGGAGACGTATCAGCAAATGATCCATCGCTTCAACGAGGGCTATTTTTCCGGCCTCACGACCGTTACCGGGGGTCAGGATGTGACCAAGGGCGGGCTGGATTTCTTTGACGATCAGTTCTGTCTGTTGCGGATTGTGGAGAAACCCACGGCGGAACAGGTTGAGCAGTTGCGCGAGGACGGCTGGCTCAAGCCCGGTCAACCAGTGTGGTACAACGCCAGCATCTACATCTTCAAATCCTCGCTGTTCGAGTTCACCGCCAAGCTGCACAAATCCCCGCGCGGCGAATATGAACTGACCGACGCCATCAATGCCCTGCTGGAGACGCATCACCGGATCGCCGGCCTGAAAATCGAGGGCCGCTGGGTGGACGTGCGCGACCCCGAAGTGCTGGCGTCGTTGGAACAGGGCGAGTGAGTCGGACTGAATTTTAACCGCGAAACACACGAACTATACAAAATGGGGAGCGGAAGGCGTTCAGCTTTTTAGCATATCCTGAGTTTCCAAATCCGGATGTGTGTTTCGGTCAGGCAAGTGGCGCTTCGTCCGACTTGTTCTGTGTTTTTTCGTGTAGTTCGTGTGTTTCGCGGTGCAACTCCCTCCGAGTCTTTGGGCGACTGAGGAACTGCTTGCGCCTCCAACCGAAACCCGATATTCCCCAAGCATGGAATCCCGGGAAGCTCTCATCGCGCTGAATCTCATCGAAGGCGTCGGCCCGGTGCGCGTGCGCCAGCTCCTGGACCATTTCGGCGAGGCGCCCGCGATTCTCAAGGCTTCAAAGCAACAGCTGCTGCAAGTGCGCGGCATCGGCGAAGACACCGCCGAAAACATTTCCCTTTGGGAAAAGTCCGCAGACCTGGCCGGCGAACTCCGGCGCATTCGGGAATTTGGCTGCCATGTCCTCACGCAAGCCGACGAAACCTATCCCGCCCTGCTCCGGCAAATTTACGACCCACCCATCGTCCTCTACGTGAAGGGCGCGCTGACGGCCAAGGACAACAACGCCGTGGCGCTGGTTGGATCACGAATGACGACGCATTACGGCATCGAGACCGCGCGCAAGCTGGCGTATCAGCTCGCCTACGTCGGCGTCACGGTCGTGAGCGGCGGCGCGCGCGGCATTGACACCGCCGCGCATCAAGGCGCGCTCGCGGCGAAGGGCCGCACGGTGGCGGTGCTGGGCACGGGCATCAATTAGATTTTCCCGCCCGAAAACGCCGACCTGTTCCAGCGCATCACCGAGAACGGCGCGGTCATCACGCAATTTCCCTTCAACCGCCCGGCGGACAAGCAAAGTTTTCCCATCCGCAACCGCATCGTCGCCGGCATGACGCTGGGCACGGTCGTGGTGGAAGCCAACCTGACCAGCGGCGCGCTCATCACGGCGAACATGGCGGTGGAGGCGGGCCGGCAGGTGTTTGCCGTGCCGGGGCGGATTGATTCGCCGCGCAGCAAAGGCTGCCACGAGCTGATCAAGAAGGGCGCGAAACTCTGCGAGGGCGCCGAGGATGTGTTGAGCGAGTTCGAATATTTGTTTCCAGCCAGCAACCGTCCGCCGGGCGCGGGCGAAACCGGCGTGCTGCCCGCGCTGGAATTGAGCGGCAACGAGCAGAAGGTGTTCGACGCGCTGACGCCCGAGGAATCCACCATTGACGAAGTCATCCGCCGCAGCGGTCTGCCGAGTTCGGCGGTGAGCGTGGCGCTGCTGGGACTGGAGATGAAGCGGGCGGTGAAACAGCTGCCCGGAAAATTGTTCGTGAAAAACCGGTGAGCGGCCAGGTTACTTGACCGCGTTCAAGGCTTTGCCCGCCGCTTCATAAACCAGTTTCACCGGAACCCCGGCCGTGGCGGCGGCTTTTTTGCACGACTCGAATTCCGGTGCGGCCTGGATGACTTTGCCGCCGAGTTTTCCGAGTTTCACCGTGACCTTGCCGTACGCGGTTTTGATCTCGGTGAAATCCCGTTTCAACTTCCGCCGCTCGCACAGGTGCCGACGCACCCCGAACGCGCTCGTCTCGCGCAGTATCAGTTCGCTGAACTTGTCTGCGTCCGCCTCGCCGCACAGGACCGTGAGCAAAACCCCGGGCCGGTTTTTCTTCATCTGGATTGGCTTGTAAAACACATCCAACGCCCCCGCTGCCAGGACGGTTTCGACGAAGTGGCCGAGGATTTCCGAGTTGAGGTCGTCGAGATTTGTTTCGAGCACCGCCACGCGGTCCGTTTCCCAATCAAGCGCCGAAGCGCCAGCGGCCGCAACTTTAGACTTTGGGCTTTGGACTGTGGACGCCGTGCCCAGCACCGCGCGCAGCACATTCGGGCGCGTGTGATTGTCCCGCGTGCCGAGGCCGAAGCCGATCTTCTCCGCCACCAGCCCGTTCATCGGGCCGAAGCTTTCGGCAAACTCGGCCAGCAGCGCCGCGCCGGTCGGGGTGATGAGCTCGTGCGGTTCTTCACATTGCGTTACGCCCACGCCGCGCGCGCCGAGGATGGCCAGTGTGGCGGGCGCAGGAATGGGAAAGCGTCCGTGTTCGCAATCCACCCAGCCGACGCCCTCGATCACGGTTGAGGCCACCACCCGGGGTTTGCCGAGCAACTCGAGCGCGATACAGGCCCCGACGATGTCCACGATGGAGTCCACCGCGCCGACTTCGTGGAAATGAACTTTCGCCGCCGGCATCCCGTGGATTCTTCCCTCCGCCTCGGCGATGCGCTGAAATACGGCAACGGACTTTTGCTTCACCCACGCCGAGAGTTTGCTTTTGGCGATCAGCTTCTTGATTTCCGAAAAGTTGCGGCTGTCGTCGTGCTGAAGATGCTGCTGCTCAGGGTCAATGTAGTCCACGTGATCGGGATCCGGCTCGAAATCCAGATCCGGCGGCGGCGGCGGTTCATGAAAATGTTCGTGGCCGTGGGCGTGGCTATGGCCGTGGCCAGGTGCAGGATTGTGCCCGTGGCTGTGGTCATGATGCTGATGATTGTGGCCATGTCCATGCCCGTGTTCGTGACCATGCCCGTGTTCGTGACCATGGCCGTGTTCGTGACCATGCGCCAGGTGCACGTCGAACTTCACCCCTTCGATGGAGGACTTGTGCTGGCGGGAAACATGCAGATGGTAGCCGTCCAGTTTGAGTTTGCCCAACGTCCGCGTCAGCTTGTCGGCATCCGCGCCGAGGTCAATCAGCGCGCCAATGAACATGTCGCCGCTGATGCCGCTGAAAATATCGAGATAGAGTGATTTCATGGTTGATTAATCTCCGGCCAAAGCATTGATCTGGCTGGCCGCAAAGCCGGCCCCAAACCCGTTGTCAATATTCACCACCGTCACGCCGCTCCCACAGCTGTTCAACATGCCAAGCAGCGCCGCCAATCCGCCAAAACTCGCGCCGTAGCCAATGCTGGTCGGCACGGCGATGACCGGCTTGGACACCAAGCCTGCGACCACGCTGGGCAGCGCGCCCTCCATCCCCGCCACGACCACCAGCACGTTTGCGCGCTGAAGGGTTTCCAATCGCGCAAGCAGCCGATGCAGTCCGGCGACGCCGGCATCCACGATGCGTTCCACGCGGTTGCCCATGATCTCGGCGGTGATCGCCGCCTCCTCCGCCACCGGCAGATCGCTGGTGCCCGCGCAGATCACCGCGATGGTTCCGCTGCGTTTCGGCAGAGGTTTTTTATCAATGGTCAGGCAGCGGGCCAGTTCGTGATGGATGACCGACTTAAATTTTTTGCGGACGGCTTTAGCGTGTTCCGGCGTCACGCGGGTGACGAGTACGCGTTCTTCCCGTTCCACCAGCTTGGCGGCAATGCCGACGACTTGATCGGGCGTCTTGCCCGCGCCAAAAATCACTTCCGGAAAACCGCTACGCAGCGCGCGATGCGTGTCCACCTGCGCGAAGCCCAGATCGGCCAGCGGCGCGGCTTGAAAGGATTGCACGACCTTCTCGCGGCTGACGCCGCCGGCGCGGAACTGTTCGAGCAGTTTATGGGCTTCGATGATGGTCATCGCGGGAAATAATACGCACTCCGGTGAAACGGTCACGGGAAATCTGGTGGGACTCGTCGCGCTGCGACGAGCGGCGTTCCACGTCGCAGCGCGACAACGCCCACCCTACCCCTGCCGGAACGCCTGCACGCTGCGGACGAAATCATCGGGCACGCCGAAGTCGAAGCGCCGCGCACCGGTCATCTCCAGTGCGAGATAGCCTTCGCGCTGGCGTTGGATTTCCTGGGCGCGGGTGAGTTGAAATTCGCCGTTGTCGCGGATGTTGTCGCGGATCATTTCGCCCAGCACGTCGTAGATGCTCGGCGAGAGCAGGTGCATCCCGAACCAGCCCAGCCACGTTTCGTCCGGCAGATCGTTGACGTGAAGTTTTTCTTTGGCAATGGCGACGGCGGGTTTCTCAATGATGAGCGAAACGTCAATCAGCCTTGGGTTTTGCGCGCGTCGCTGGCCGGCGATGGTGCCGTAGCCTTTCAGTTCACCGGCGGAAATGCGGTTTACGGCGGAGACGCTGCGACCTTGCGAAACTTTCGCCATCTCCGCGAGTTCTTGATAGGGAGATTTACTTGTGGCGTGGGCTGTTTTTTTCTCCCTCTCCTCCCCCGAGGGAGGAGAGGGCTGGGGAGAGGAGGCCGTAAGTTTTTGTTGAGCGGCCCCTCTCTCCAGCTCGCTCCCCACTCGTTCCTCGGGGGGAGAGAGAGTCCCAAAGTCGCAGGCAGGTTCATGGTGAGGAGGAGCAATTATTTCAACTCCCCTCACCCCAGCCCTCTCCCCGCTTGGGCGGGGAGAGGGAGCAGACTCAACCGGCGCGCCGCGAAACAGATGATCGCCGAGACCCAGCAACACCATTTCACCAGCGGCAAACTGTTTGGTCTGGTAAACCGCGTGGCCGTAGCCCTCCTGCTCGCGCTGCACGGCGAAGGTGACGCGGTCGGCGAAGTTTTTCATCTGCTCGGCTTCGCGCAAGAGCGCCGGATATTTCTCCAGCCGCTTGAGATAGTCGCTGCTCGGGCCACGCAGATAGTCGCGCACCATTTCGTCTTCGCCGGGCTGGACGATGATGCAGATTTCCTCAATGCCCGCCGCGTCGAGTTCGAGCAGGTGGTAGTGAAACAGCGCGCGGGCGATGCCGTCCGGGCCGACGACGGGAAACATCTCCTTCTTCACCGCGTGCGACGCGGGAAAATGCCGGGTGCCGAGTCCGGCGATGGGGATGACGGCTTTACGGACGATGGATTGTGAATTCATTTTCAAGCGGGGGCTGATGCAGTAACCACAAGGACCTTCAGCCAGTCGTTATTTGGAGAAAAACAAAAGATGGCATACTTGCTGACAGAATTACTCCAGAAATGCATGACTCCTAAAGTTGGATAATGCTCTTCACCTGGTCCAAGACTGCAAAATAAACGGAAAAACATACAAAGCCTTTTAATTCTTACCCCCTTTGTTCGGCTACCCAGTTCACCCGTTTTAATCATCGCGTCTAGCTTCTCCTGATCCACCAACAAATAGTCACCCGACTTTCTTTCTGCGAGACTAGGCAATTCAAGACTCGTGAAAAAAACCTCGGGGAATTTTGTTTCGGGAGTAGCGTGGTTTAATTCTTGGTCTTCCCAAAGCATAGGACAAAACAATTAACTACGAAATACACGTAAGGAATGCATAATTTTTCATGTCATTTTGTGTGTTTCAAGGCTCTAAACCTCAAACCGCTGCCACCCCTTCGCGCCAAACGCATAGCGGCGTGCGCCGAATTCAATCGCGCCGGGCGAGGTGCCTTCAAAGATGTCCGGCATCACGCCGATGCGGCGGGAATATTCCGTGGCGATTTCGGGGATGTGCTTTTTCAGCGCGTCCACTTTGCCGAACACTGCCACCGCGCCGCCAGTGCCGCCGCCGGTGATCTTCGCGCCGTAAAGACCGGACTTGGTTCCGCGTTGCCGGACGGCGTCCACGAGAAAATCCACCTCCTCGGTCGAGAGATGGCAGTTGTTCTTGTAGCTGTCGTGCGCGCCATACATGCATTCGCCGGCGGTGATGAGCGGGGATTCATCACCCGTCTTCGCGGCGCGCAAGGCGTCCATGAACTTGAGCACGCGTTCGTTTTCCTCGACTGGATGCCGTGTGGGGCCGGCCACGCAATAGGTGGCGTCGGGTTGGATTTTGGTGACGGGATCGTCGTGGGTTTTGTAGTGCGCGAGAAATTTGGAGCCGACCAGTTCGATGGGAAGTTGCGCGGCATATTCGGAGTTGAACTGGGCGACAGACAGTTCCGTGAGGTAGTCGAGCGGGCTGCGACCGGTCTGGGCGCGGAGTTCGTTGATGATCTTCTTGCCCATGAACGCGCCGATGCGGGTGTCGCTGTACGGACTGCCGGCGACAGAATGGCGGACCATGGAGTTGATGCCGACGAACGCGGTGCCCGGCGGAATCTGCACCTCGCCCTTCACCTCACCGGGGCGGCAGAGAATGTGGGTGAGACAACCCTGGCGTCCGCTGGTGATGGCGGTTTGATCCATGATGCCGCAGGGCGCGCCGACGACGTGGTTCTCGGACATCTGACCGAGCCGGGCGATGCGCGAGGGCGAAAGTTTCAAACCAAGATAGGCGTTGAGCGAACTCAGCGTGCCGATCTCCACGGCGGCGGAACTGCCGATACCGACGTTCATCGGCACCGCGCTCAACAGGAGCAGATTGAAACCGTAGGGAAGTTTCACGCCCTCCTCTTTGAGCAGCGTGAAGATGCTGCCGACAATGTAGGCCGCCCAGTTGGCGAGCGGATTGGCCTGGCAAAGCGCGCGGATTTCCGCGTAGCCTGCGAGGCCGTCGCCGGATTTGAAAAAGTCGAGCGACACGCGCGTTTCGATGGGCAGCGAGCGGATGCCGGCCTGCATGGTGCGGATGCGCAGGGTGCGGTCGGTGCGCGACTGGAGCCCCATCAACACACCGCGGCCGAGGACGGATTCGCAGACGTTGGAGCCCGAATAATCCGCGATGCCGCCCATGACATCGAGCCGGGCGGGGACGCGGGTGACCCAGATTTCGCCCGCCGTGAAAAAGCTGGCCAAGCCTGAAGCGTCGCTGTTGGGCTTTTGCAGCAGGTGTTCGAATTCGGAAATCTCGAAAGGCAGTTCGGCGTTCATGTTCAAATGTTTTCGGGCGCGTTGGGGGGGACGTTGCCAAATTAATTTCCACCGGTCACGCCGGAAAAAATCAATGATGATGCCGGAACAGGCGGCCGCGGTTCTGGAAGAGATACCAGACGATCAGGATGTTCAACAGCAGGATGGCCAGCACGGTCCAGGAAAAACCGCGCATCAATTCATGAAACTCGATGGGGATGAAGAAGGCAGATTCGCCGATGGCCAGCCAGCCGGCCCACGACACGCGGAAGGACAAGCCCACCGCCTCCACCAGGGAAAACAGGCTGTAGAGCACGGTGCCGCGCGCCAGCCAGACGAGGTTGTCGGGCGTGATGGTTTCGACCTTTTCGGCGAGGTCGGTGAAGAATTTTTTCTCCGGGTCGAAATGGAGAAACTCCAGGAAGCGGCGAAAATCCTCCGGCAGGTTGTTGTCCGAAAGGCTGTAGGCGCCCAGGGCCAGCAGCAGCAGGGCGACGCCCTTCAACAGCTTGATCGCAATGATGAGGTAGAGCGTCGGGGCGCGCTGCCGGATGGATGACGTTTCCGTTTTTGCGGGATCAGACATCAGCGAATTTCCGCCAGCAGCCGGTTCAACAGCTCGCTGATTGGAAGGCGTTCCTGCCGGCCGTCGTCGCGATGCCGGATGGTCACGGTGTCGAGCAGCTCCGGCTTTTCGCCGAGGGTGTCGAAGTCAATCGTGACACAGAACGGCGTGCCGGCCTCGTCCTGGCGCGCGTAGCGTTTGCCGATCGAACCGCCGTCGTCGAAATAAACATTCATCCACGGCCGCAACAGTTCGCGCACCGCGAGGGCTTTGGCCACCAGCTCCGGCTTGTTCTTCAACAGCGGCAGCACGCCGACCTTGATTGGCGCGACGCGCGGATGAAATTTCATCACGTAGGTCGTCTCGCTCTTGCCCTTGTCGTCGGTCTTGACGACCTCCGAATAGGCGTTGGCGATCAGCGCGAGAATCAAACGATCCACGCCCGCACTCGGTTCGATGACGTGCGGGATGTATTGGCCCTTGGCCAGACCATTCGCGTCTTCGGTCGCCTGCTTGGAAATTTGCTCCGCCGTTTCGTCCGGTTTGGCGGATTTGGTCAGGTAATTTTTGCGGTGATCGAAGTAACGTTTCCACAACGCGTCCTGCTTTTCCTTGGGCAGCTTGCCCCATGAAGCGCGCAACTCGTCATCAAACACGCCCATCGGCTTGCCGGAAAAACGCTGGTGCTGGCTCAGATCGAAGTCGCCGCGCGCGGCGATGCCTTCCAGTTCGTCGCCGGCCACGCTGCCCTGCTCGTCCTTCTTGCTGAACGGGAACTTGAACAAAATGTCCACGCAGGCGCGGGCGTAGTGCGCCAGCTCCTGCGGCGTCTGCCGGTGGAAACCCAGCGTGGCGCGCGACAGCCCGATGCCTTCGTAAAAACGCACGCGCTCCTCGACCCAGTATTGGTGCCACGCCTGCCAGCCCCAGTTCGGCTGCGGCTCGCCGGGATGGCCGGTCTCGGGGACGGTCACGACGGAGCCGTGGATGGCTTCAATCACCTCGTCGGGCTTGATGAAAAACTCCAGCTCCATCTGCTCGAACTCGCGCGAGCGGAAGGTGAAATTGCGCGGCGTGACTTCGTTGCGGAACGCCTTGCCGACCTGCGCGACGCCGAACGGAACTTTCTGCCGCGACGTGTCCAAGACATTTTTGAACTGCGCGAAGATCGCCTGCGCGGTTTCGGGGCGAAGGTAGGCGATGCCATCCTCGCTTTCCACCGGGCCGACGTAGGTCTTGAACATCAGGTTGAACGGGCGGGGATCGGTGAGCTGCGCGCCATTCTCCGGGTTGAAGCGCGTCGAGTTTTCGACCTTCTCCGTGCGCTCGCCCAGCAACTCCACATTCTGTAGGCCGCGCTGTTGGTAATATTGAGTTGCGATTTTGCGGACGCTTTCCGGCGGTTTGCCGGGGGCGAGCAGTGCCACAAAAGCGTCGGAGACTTCTTTGCCAGAAACCGAATCTTTGGCCCCGGCGTAGTGATAAGCGGTGCCGCTTTGCGGATCGACTTGATCCGCACGAAAACGCTTCTTCGTCAGCAGGCAATCGCACATCGGATCGCTGAACGTCGAGACGTGCCCTGACGCCTTCCAGATTTCCGGCGACATGATGATGGTGGCTTCGAGGCCGGCGACGTCGTCGCGCTGGCGGGTCATGGTGTTCCACCAGAGTTCCTTGACGTTGCGCTTGAGTTCCGCGCCGAGCGGGCCGTAATCCCAGAAGCCGTTGATGCCGCCGTAGATTTCGGAGGATTGAAAAACGAAGCCGCGCCGCTTGCACAGCGACACGATTTTTTCCATCAGCGGACTTTCTTTAGGCTCGGCCATAGGGTCGGGGAGTGTTTGCCAAGCCGTTGCCGATGTCAAGATGGTGAGCGGAGGTGGCAGCGGTCGGTGTGCGCCAACCCCGGGGAAGCCCCCTTTCTTCCCTTGCGCCATGAGCGAAATTTCTCTACTGCTTACGGCACCATTAACGGTTCAATCCTTTAACGTTTTTACAAAACTATGTCTCTACTCGCCGGCAAGCTCGGAATCGTCTTCGGTGTCGCCAACAAACGCTCCATCGCCTGGGCCATCGCGCAGGCCTGGGCCAAGGCCGGCGCCAAACTCGCCTTCACCTACCAGGGCGAACGCCTCAAGGAAAACGTCGAGGAACTGGCCGGCACCTTCGGCGCGGACACGCTCATCATGCCGTGCGACGTGACCAAGGACGAGGACATCGCCCGCGTGTTTGCCGAGACGGGCGCGAAATTCGGGAAACTCCACCTGCTCCTGCACTCCGTGGCCTACGCGCCAAAAGAGGCGCTGGAAGGCGAATTTGTGAATACGAGCCGCGAGGCCTTCCGCATCGCGCACGACGTGAGCGCGTATTCGCTCGTCGCGCTCGCCCGCGGCGCGGCACCGTTGATGACCGACGGCGGCAGCATCGTGGCGATGAGTTATTACGGCGCGGAAAAGGTGGTGCCCCATTACAACGTCATGGGCGTGGCCAAGGCGTCGCTGGAAGCCAGCACCCGTTATCTCGCGTACGATCTCGGTCCGAAAAAAATCCGCGTGAACTGCATCAGCGCCGGGCCGGTCAACACGCTGGCCGCCCGCGGCATTTCCGGTTTCAACGAAATGCTCAAGCACTATGAAGCCCACGCGCCGTTGAAACGGAATGTCTTGCCGGAAGAACTCGGCGCGTCCGGAACCTTTCTCGCCAGCGACGGCGCGGCGGCCATCACCGGCCAGGTCATCTACGTGGATGGCGGCTATCAGATCATGGGGATGTGAAGCCCCTTCGCTCCGGCGCCGGCCTGCTGGCGGGCGCTGAAGACCCGGCATGGTGTCCGGCGCGCAACCTCGAGCGCGGGGCTGGCTCAGAAGTCGTTCAGGGGCGACCAACCGGGCGGGCGCTGGGCGTGGCGCGAGCCTTCGGCGAGCCCCTTGTCATCGCGCAACGCGTCGCGGTTTGCAAGATGGCCCGCCCGCTCTGAGGCCACGGCCACGGCCGCGACTTCAAACATCCAGATTGGCACCGGGAGTTTTTGCCCCATGGCCAGGAGGGGCGAAAGTTGATGGTTTGGATTCATGGTAGCCGTGTCTAGCTGCGAGCGTGCCAGCCCGGTTCGCGCGCCAAAAGCCTGGAAAACCCGCATTGTGGCCAACCCCGCCAGGAAAATTCTGCCGCTGCGGAAAAATCTTCCCACTGCTTCTTCGGGCCGCGACCCCGCGCGGAGTGAAATTGGTGGTGAGAATGAACTAGCGGAGTGGTCTCTGCGCCATTGGACGCAAAGACTGATGAATGGAGGAGGCATTCAACATAATTGCGCGGGTTCACGTGCGCCGACGGAATCGGGCCACAGGCCCGACGTGACACCAACAGTCGATTCATTTTCCGTGGACAAAACATTTGGCCCGGCCCAAAGTCGAAAACATGAAAAGGGATGGATCGCCCAGCGCGCCCGCGAAACAAGTCGCGGCCTTCCTCGCCAAGTTCGATCCCAAGGTCGCGCAGGTGATGCGCCAGTGCCGCACGGAACTTCGCCAGCTCCTGCCGACCGCCAACGAACTCGTTTACGACAACTACAACTTCTTTGTCATCGGCTATGCGACCACGGAGCGCGCGTCGGATGCCATCGTCTCGCTCGCGGCGGCGGCGAACGGAGTCATCCTGTCGTTTTATCAGGGCGCGTCGCTGCCGGATCCCGCGAAGCTTCTGCTCGGTAGCGGAAAGCAAAACCGTTTCATCCGTCTCCCCACCGCCGCGCCGCTCAAGTCTCCCCAAGTGTTGGCGCTGATGCGAACCGCCGCCGCGAAAGCGAAGACCCTGCTTTCAAAGAAAGGCAGTGGCCAAACGATCATCAAATCCATCTCCGCCAAGCAGCGCCCGCGACGCCGTGCTGAAAAGGAAAGCAAACTTGATAAGAAGTGAGGAGCGGCGCAAAGTCGGAAATATGGAAAAGGATAGAATGAACAACGCGCCGCCGAATCCTTGTTAGCTGGCGCAATTGGCATGGAGCAATCAGAACACATTCCACTTTCTCGGAGGCTTTGGCTATGTGCAGCGGCTTGGGCTGTTGCCATAATTACAATGGCGTTCGTCGAGGGAGGACCTTGCACTTGGGAGGTCATCCTACTCCCACCGATGTGCACTCCAATTGGCTTGCCCGCTTTGTTGTTTCTGACCTCTGCTAATCCAAGCAGCCAGTATGCAGCTCCAATTTCAGCGAGCTTGGGCTGGCTTTATTATTTCGCTCTGACGAGCTGGAGTTTACGCGCAAAGCGGCATTCTGCGTTTAAGTGGGTCTTTGCCGTATTGTGCATTTCCATGTTGTTGAACATCGCGGGCTGTGAAGCGCTGAAGCACGGAAATTGGAGGACTGAATTTCGTGGGTCGCCTGGTTCGAAAGCAGCCTGCAAAGCTTCCCTCTCCCGGCCAGATACTAGCTCGGCAGCTTGATCCGCCGCCTCAAACCTTCGTCCGAAAATATTCAATCGTCTTGGTCAACCCTTCCGCCAGCGCCACTTTCGGTTCCCACTTCAAAATCTTTTTCGCCTTCGTGATGTGCGGCTTGCACCAGTGCGCTTTCGGTATAGAATAACCGCATGAGCTTTGAGCAATTGAAATCGGAAGTGGCTCGACTGAATGAACAGGAACAGGCGGAGTTGATTTCCTACACGCTCCAGCTTCGCTACGCCCACGACGACGCGCATCGCAGCGAGGTCGCCGACCGTCTTAATGATTCCGACAAATCCCACTGGCTCACGCCGGAAGAGTGCGAACGCCGCCTGGACAAGAACTGAGTCATGCGGCCTTACGCGGTTTACATCAACGAAGCCGCCTTGGTTTCAGCTCCACGCCGGGGATGGCAGCGCGAAACGGTGATGAGCTTCATTCGTTCCTTGGCGGGAAGTCCAAACACCGCCGGTGATTTTTCCGAGAAGGATGCAACGGGTCGGGTGGTTCAAGTGAAAGTTGTCGGCCGACATGCCATCACGTTCTGGTCCGATCACGCCGTTTGCGAAGTCAAAATCACTCACATTCAACCGGCGGATGACTGAGAGGCATAATCAAACCTTCGTCCGAAAATATTCAATCGTCTTGGTCAACCCCTCCGCGAGCGCCACTTTCGGTTCCCATTTCAAAATCCTTTTCGCCTTCGTGATGTCCGGCTTGCGTTGTTTCGGATCGTCCTGCGGCAACGGCTTGTGAACCACTTTGCTCTTTGAACCGGTCGCGCGAATGATCTGGTCGGCGAACTGCAGCATCGTCAGCTCGGTCGGATTGCCAATGTTCATCGGCAGATCGTAATCGCTCATCATCAGGCGATAGATGCCTTCGATCAAATCCGCGTAGTAACAAAAGCTGCGCGTCTGCGTGCCCTGGCCAAAGATGGTGATGGGTTTGTTCTTCAACGCTTGACTGATGAACGCCGGGACGACGCGGCCGTCGTTGATTCTCATGCGCGGGCCGTAGGTGTTGAAGATTCGCACGATGCGCGTCTCGACTTTGTGCTCGCGATGATACGCCATCGTCAGCGCTTCGGCGAAACGCTTGGCTTCGTCGTAACAGCCGCGCGGGCCGATGGTGTTGACGTTGCCCCAGTATTCCTCCGGCTGTGGATGCACGAGCGGATCGCCGTACACCTCCGAGGTCGAGGCGATGAAGAACCGCGCGCCTTTGTGCTTCGCCAGACCCAGCGCCTTGTGCGTGCCGAGCGAACTGACCTTGAGGGTTTTGATCGGGATCTGAAGATAATCAATCGGGCTGGCCGGCGACGCGAAATGCCAGACGTAGTTCACCGGGCCTTCGAGAAACAGGAATTCCGTGACGTCCTGCTCGAGGAATTTGAAGTTCTTGTTGCCGCCGAGATGCGCGATGTTGTCCACGCTGCCGGTGACAAAATTGTCAATGCCGATGACCTTGTGCCCGCGCGCGAGCAGGAGGTCGGTCAGGTGCGAGCCGAGAAAGCCGGCGGCGCCGGTGACGACGGAGGTGGGGGGCTGGTTGCGGGAATTAATTTTTGTGGTCATGGGGATTGGTTTGCTTGTGTGCCGCTGAGGCGTGAAACGCGGAACGTGATGCGGGCAACGCCTGTCGCGAGAATATTTTGCTTTTCACTCGTCACAATTCACTTTGCAGGTTCTCACTTCGCCCCCGTGCCCAAGAGGACGACGGGGATGGTGCGCAGCAGGATTTTGACGTCAAGCCAGAAGGACCAGGTGTCTATGTATTGCAGATCAAGCCGCACCCAGTCATCGAAGGACTTGACTTCGTTGCGGCCGCTGACCTGCCAGAGACAGGTCAGGCCGGGCTTGACGCTGAGGCGGCGACGATGCGAGCAGTCGTCGAACCGCTTGACCTCGTATTCGGGCAACGGCCGCGGCCCGACCAGGCTCATGTCGCCGCGCAGCACGTTGTAAAGCTGGGGGAATTCATCGAGGCTGAACTTGCGGAGGAAGCGGCCGATAGGCGTGATGCGCGGATCCTTGGCGATCTTGAAGACCGGCCCGCTCATTTCGTTGAGGGCTTCGAACTCATGTTTGCGCTGCTCGGCGTCGCTGACCATCGTGCGGAACTTGAACATGGTGAAAGGCCGGCCGTTCAAGCCGGAGCGTTGCTGGCGGAAAAAGACCGGGCCTTTGGAGGTCAGCTTGATGAGGGCCGGGATGACGAGGAACAGCGGCGAGGAAAGGATCAACAAGAACAGCGAGCCGAAGAAGTCCAGGGCCGATTTCGCGACGCTTTGCCAGGAGGCCTCGGGCGCGGTGCGGAAAACCATCACCGGCCGGCCCAGGAATTCATCGAAGCTCATGCGGGAAATCTGGGTGCTGAAAAAGTCCGCCACCAGCCAGACCTCCACGCCCTCCAGTTCGCAGGCGCGGATGGCGGCCTCGACATGCTCGAAGTAGGCGTGTTTGGCGCTGACGATGACGCCGTTCACGGAATGTTCGTGGAGCAGTTCGACCAGATAGTCCACCGAGATCTCGCTCAGGTTCAGTTCCCCGGGGATTTCAATCCCCGCCACGTCCCGCTTTTTCAACTCACTGCGCATCCGCAGGATCTCATCCTGGGTGCCCACCAGCAGATAGCGGCGCTTGTGCTGCGAACGCGAAAGCTGCCGCAGGAACAGATTGCGAAACAGTTCCTCCTTGAGAAACATCAACGCGAGGCTGACGGCGGCAAACCAGACAATCGCCCCGCGCGCGATAGGCTCTTGCGTGCGCAGCAAAAACATCGCAACCACCAACCCCAGCGCCATCAGCGAACAGGCTTTGAGCAGTTGCCACAGGGTCGTGCTGCGCGGACAAAAAATCGACCGCTGGTAAAACCCCTGGGACTCCAGCACGAACGGCGCGGCGGGAATCACGAGCAGCAGCAGCCAGGCGAATTGGGCGAACGGGGTGACTTCAGGCAGATCGAACAGCTCCAGTACGAAGAGGCTGGACCGCAACTGATACGCCAGCCAGAAGCTGAACGCAAAAATGCCCGCGTCCATCATCTGATGGATTTGCATCTGGACTAGCCGATCTCGACGCAGCATTTTAAAAAATTATGACTTTAGAACTTAAAACCCAACCAATCTCAGGACGGCGTGCAATTTTTCACGCGCGCCGGTTTGCCGGGGCGGTTGTTCCGCGGAACTACCGTCGGACCACGGCGGTTGAGCCGGCCGGGCGCAGCGGCAGTTGAAATTCCGGCACCGAGGCGGCGATGAGCTTTTGCATGCGCTCAAACGTCGCCTCCTCCTGGCCGGGATAGCAGACCGTGAAGTAGCTGACATAGGCCCAGCGTTGCAGCACGCCATGCCGCAACAGGTCGCGCGCCAGCCAGAGGATGCGCGTCCAATGATCCGGCGTCTGTTCGTTATCGGCTACAAACCAGAACACATAAAGCCCCCGAATTTCCTGCACCTGGCCGTTTTCACCTTTGAAGGAGTTGCCGATGACCCATTTCGCCGCGGAAAACTGATAGGGAAGCGGGCCGTCGATGGTCAGATCCACATTGGTCTTGGACTCAATCCGCCAGCCCTGACCCGGCAGGCAATACTCCGGCTTGTGAATGCTCGTGCGATCCTTGCCCATCATCACGATGTTGGCAGTGATCCCGAATTCGTTGGTGGTCGTGCGGTAGCGGCGGGAGGCGAAGCTCGTGTCCTTGGGCAGCATGTTGGTCACGATGCCGTCCTGGTCCAGTTTTTCGGAGGTAAAATCCAGGACGTTCGCCGGCAGCTCAATCTGCATGACTGTGGTGCCGGGTCGGGGCGTGGCCTTGATTCCGGGGGTGCCCAGCCGCTGATTGGTCTTGAGGTGATGCAGCAGCGCGCCGGTGGTCGAGATGAGCGCCAGCGTGGCCGCCAGCAAAATCCATTTCTGTTTGTTCATGCGGATTTTGCCGCCGCCTTCCTGGGCTCTTCCAGCCAGCGACCGACATACATCAATCCAAAAATGGCCGGCACGTAAGGCAGCAGGCTCAGCATTCCGCCGGGCCCGCCCTCATGCACATAATTGCCGGCTTCCTGCCCGCCAAATTCCGCCGCGAGGATGATCGTCAGCAGCCGCAGAACGTTGCCGGCCACCGCCAGCGGAATGATCAGCGCGAACAGCACCGCGCGCCGCCGCCATTGCTTGAAACTCATGAACGCCCCCACCGTGGCCATCAGGCCGATGGCCACGAGGCTGCGGATGCCGCTGCACGCCGCCGCCACTTCGTAGTGATATTTGTTCAGCGGATCCTTGAGCATCGTGCCCTCGCGCACCACGTCAATGGAAAGCACCGTCTGGCAGATGCCCTCGACGATCTTGGAGGCCAGCAGCCGCAGCGGAAACGTGATGGGTTCAATCAGGGTGGAAAAAGGAATCAAGAAAACGAGCAGGAAAAACGGGAAGAAAACCCGCACCAACCACTGCCAGCCCCACGCCATCCCCATCAAACCATAAATGCCCGTGAGCATCCCCACGATCGAAAGCCGCGGCTGTTGAATAAAAAAACCGACCACATGAAAGAACACGCCCGCCACCACCAGCCCCAGACCCGGCCCCCAGGTTTTCATCGTCGGCGCGACCAGCTCCTTTTGCTTCCACCAGATCAGGCCCAGCACCAGCGCCGGCACCCACATCCCGATGCTGTCGTCCCCCAAGTTTCCTTCCAGGTCGCGCGCGGTGTAGGAGTTCATCATCCACCGGAACAGCGACGGGGTGTCCACGTAGCCCAGCGTGGGATTGCCAAAGAAATGAAACAGCGCCAGCCAGCCCGCCAGCAACGCCAGGAAGAACCCCTTGTTCGGCAGGCGGCCCCAGAATTCGACGAACTCCGTCTGAAACTGGTCCAGGACCCCGGCTGTTGGTTGTTCTTCCATGCGCGCTTAAATTCGAGCCTGTTTGATACCTTATTCCCCGGTCTTGCTCAATCAAATTCACCGGCGGATTCACGCGGGACGGCCCGGGATGGATTCCGTTTCACCACTTGTGTTTCACCAGTTGCCAGGCGAGGTGGCCGCCCTGGGCCAGCGCGAACACCAACAATCCCAGACCGGACCAGTGCGCCATCCGCAGGAGGGTCCGCTCGCTGATCCGGCCATGCCCGCGCGATGCGCCGTAGCTCAAAGCTAAAAACCAGCCGCCGATCCCCACGGCGACTCCCGCCACACACGCCAGCCGGCCCGGCCAGTCCGGCGTGACCCATTCGTGGGCGATGAAGTTTGCCGCGAGCACGACCCAGAAAACCAGCACGCCCAGATTGGCCAGCACCCGGACGAAGCCGATCATGAACGCCGAGTGCGGATGCAGCCGCACCTCGATCTGCTCCTCGAGCTTATGCGCCGCCGCGCCCAGCGGGACGGACACGTTCGCCGATTTCGTCAGCAGGAATTTCATCCCCAGGCACAGCATGAACACAAAGCTGAACAGCTCCATCACCACCCGGACATAGCCGTGCGAAAAAAAGGAGGCCAGGCCGGTGAACGCGATGAAGCAATAGACCACCTCCATGACCAGCGCACCCAGGCTGATGAGGAGGGCGCAACGGAAGCCGTGCCGCGCCCCTTCATTCAGGATGGTGAGGTTGACCGGGCCGACGGGAATCGCCAGCAGCAGGCCGCTGACGCAGCCGGTCAATCCCGCCAGCAAGATGGGTGGCAGCTCGCCCATGAGAGATCATTCCGCCGTGGCGTTGTCGTCGTCCTCTTCTTCAATTTCGTGGCGCATTTTCCGCGAGATGTACGGCCGGACAAAACCGTAAACCAGATACAGAGTGAAGAACGCGGGCAGAACGTAGTAAAGAATCTTTTCCTGCAGCACCAGGATGAGCCCGAGAAACATCGCGGCGCAGATCGCCTTGGCAAAAGTGCTGGTCGAGCGCAACCCGAGCGATTTGAACGTGGGATATTTCACCGTGCTCACCATCATGGCCGAGAGAAACAGCAGCACGACCACGAGCAGGTAGTTCCATTTGCCGAGGCTCTTGTCCTTTTCATTGAGCTGGATGATCAGCAGCGTGAGCGAGGCGACCAGGCCCGCCGCCGAGGGAATCGGAAAGCCCAGGAATTCCTTGCCTCCGCCCGTGCCCGCCATCGTCGCCAGACAGTTGAACCGCGCGAGCCGGAACGCACCGCACAGCAGATAAATCGAAGCGATGAACCAACCCCATTCGGGATGGTCGCCCAGCGGCGTGCTCAGAAAAACATCATGCAATACCACCCGATGCACGAGAAACGCCGGGGCCACGCCGAAGGAAACGAGGTCCGCGAGCGAATCAAACTCACGCCCGAACGGGCTTTCGCAGCCGCCCATGCGCGCCACGCGGCCGTCGAACAGATCAAAGATGCACGCCAGCAAAATAAAACCGAGCGCGTATTTGATCTTGGAAAAATCCCCCGAGGGAATGTCCGCCTCCACAATTTTCGTCAGCGCCACGAAGCCGCAGAACAAATTGCCCGCCGTCAGCAGGTTCGGCAGGAAATAAATCTTCAGCTTGGGCTCGGCCGGAGGTGGGTTCGAAGGCGGGGACATGGAAGGTTCCTCAGTCCAGCACCGCGAGCACGGTTTCGCCCCCGACGACGCGGTCGCCGATCTTGACTTTGATGCTGGCCGAGCGCGGCAGGTACACGTCCACGCGCGAGCCAAACTGGATCAGGCTGATGCGGTCGCCGCGCGCCACGGCGGTGCCGTTCTCCACCCACGGCACGATGCGCCGGGCGATCAGGCCGGCGATCAGACGGATGCCGAGCTTGGTGCCCTTGGGTTCATTGGCTTCAAATCCGATCAGCACGTTTTCGTTCTGGGTGGCGGATTCGGTCTTCATCGCGTTGAGGAACTGGCCCTCGGTGTATTTGAAATGCGCGACCCGGCCGCCCACCGGCGCGTTCTGGACATGCACATCGAAGACGGAGAGAAAAATGGAAACGCGCTGGCACTCGCCGCCCATGAAGGCCGGTTCGCTGGTGGTGTCCACCACGTCCACCTTGCCATGGCCGGGCGAGACCACCAGGTTCCGGTCCGTCGGCACGCGGGGCGTCGGGTCGCGGAAAAAGTAGAGCGTGAAGAGCGCGAAGACGACCCACACCGCCAGGAAAATCCCCCACACCGCCACGATGGTGGTGGAGATCAGCCAGCCCAGCACCGCCGCCGCCAGCAGCACCAGCAGGGCGATCAGCGTGATCAAAATCATTTTGAACGCCGCTTTTCTTGCTTTGCCTGAATTTACCATGCGGAGAAGGTATGAAAAAATCCGCCGGTTCAAAGGCCAAAGTTTGCCGGCGTGGTCCCGGCAATGGAACATTCTGCTTTTCCTTTCACCTCCCGCTGGTAGGCTGCGCGCTTCATGAACGACATCAATATCGAGAAAATCCAGGGCATTGCCAACCAGCTGCGCATCCACTCCATCGCAGCCACGACGGCGGCCGGAAGCGGGCATCCCAGCTCGTGCTGCTCGGCGGCGGACGTGGTCGCGGCGCTGTTTTTCGCGCACATGAAGTTCGACCCGAAAAATCCTCACTTTCACAACAACGACCGGTTCATTCTTTCCAAGGGCCACGCCGCGCCGCTGCTCTACGCAGTCTGGGCGGAACTCGGTCTGTTTCCCGTCAGCGAACTTTTGAAACTCCGCCAGTTCGGCAACGACCTGGAAGGCCATCCCACCCCGCGCCTGCCGTTCGTGGACGTGGCGACCGGCTCGCTCGGCCAGGGCTTGAGCGTGGGCGTCGGCATGGCGCTGAGCGCGAAGCTCGACCATCTCGATTTCAAAACCTACGTGCTGCTCGGTGACGGCGAAATCGCGGAAGGCGCGGTCTGGGAGGCGGCCTCGCTCGCGGGCGTCTGCAAGCTGAACAATCTCGTCGCCATAGTGGATGTGAACCGCCTCGGCCAGAGCCAGGAGACCGCGTTCGGCCCCGCCATTGAAGTTTACCAGAAACGTTTCGCCGCCTTTGGCTGGCGCACCGAGGTGATTGACGGCCATGACATGGAGGAAATTCTCGAAGTCCTCGCCGCCGACGGCCTCGGCGAGCAACCCCTCGTCATTCTGGCCCGGACCTTCAAAGGCGCGGGCGTGTCGCTCATGCAGGACAAAGACGGCTGGCACGGCAAGCCGCTGAGCCAGGAAGAAGCGGCCGTCGCGTACACGGAACTCGAACCCAAAGCCAAAACCGGTTTGGACGTGACTATCGCCGCACCGACGCAGCTGCCCGCGCCCAACAACGCAGCGCCCGCCGGCTTTCCGCCGATCAGCTACAAGCTTGGCGACAAGATCGCCACGCGCGAAGCCTACGGCACCGCCCTGGCCCGCCTTGGCGCGGCGGATCAGCGGATCGTCGCGCTGGACGGCGACACGAAAAATTCCACCTACGCGGAAAAGTTTTTCAAGCAGTTCCCGGAACGCTCCACCGAATGCTTCATCGCGGAACAAAACCTCGTCGGCGTGGCCACCGGTTTCGGCGCGCGCGGCAAGGTGCCGTTCGCGTCCACGTTCGCCACATTTTTCACCCGCGCCTTCGACCAGATCCGCGTCGCGGGTATTTCACAGACGAACCTCAAGCTCGTCGGCTCGCACGTCGGGGTGAGCATCGGGGAGGACGGCCCGTCGCAGATGGCGCTGGAAGATCTCGCCATGATGCGCGCCGTGGCCGGCAGCACGGTCCTGTATCCGAGCGATGCCGTCAGCACGGAAAAGCTGCTCGAACAGATGGCTTTGAAAAAGGGCGTCTGCTTCCTGCGCACCTCGCGTCCCAAGACGCCGGTGATCTACGGCAACGACGAACAGTTTCCCATCGGCGGCGCGAAAGTCGTGCGGCAGAATGCGGGGGACAAAGTCACCGTCGTCGCGGCGGGCGTGACGTTGTTCGAGGCTTTGAAAGCGGCGGACACTTTGAAGGCGGAGGGCATCGGCATCACCGTCATTGACGCTTACAGCATCAAGCCGCTGGCCAAGGACGTCATCCAGGCGGCCGCGCAAAAAACGAAGAACACCGTCATCACCGTGGAAGACCATTACGCCGAGGGCGGCCTGGGCGACGCGGTCGCGGGCGAACTCAGCGCGGACGGAATCAAAGTCCACAAGCTCGCCGTCCACGGCATCCCCCGCTCCGGCAAGGCGGAGGAATTGCTCGCGCACTTCGGCATTGATGCGGCGGCGATTGTCAAAAAGGTCAAGTCGCTGTAAGTCCGCAACGGATTCTGGATGCACTGGCGCAACGGTTCGTCCTCGTCGTTGTTCTCGTCCTCGCCCTCGGTCTTACAAGGGATTTCGAGGAGGAGGAGGAGGAGGAGTCAAAACCCGCCCCCGCCCACCTTCAATCGCACCCCCCGGCGTCTCCGCAATCCCGCCGTTGCCAGCGGCCGCGTCATGAGGCAGATTGCGGCACAATATGAGCGAGCCGGGACAATATCTCAAAGGCCAGTTGCTGCTGGACAGCGGGCAACTGAGCGGTTCCTTCTTCCAGCGGACGGTCGTTCTCATCTGCCAGCACGATGCCGAGGGCGCGTTCGGCCTGGTGCTCAACCGATCCGCCAAAAGCAAGGTCGGCGAACTGGTTGTGGCCGATCTGCCGGACACGCTCAAGGAACTCCCGCTTTACCTCGGCGGCCCGGTGCAGCCGGCCGCCCTGAGTTATCTGCACAGCGACGCGTTCATTCCCGACGCAACCGTCATGCCCAACCTCAGTCTCGGTCACTCGCTGGACGAACTGGTGGACCTGGGCGAATCTTTTTCCCCAACGCGCAAAGTCAAAATGTTCGCCGGCTACGCGGGCTGGAGTGCGGGGCAGTTGGAGGACGAAATGAAGCGCGAAGCCTGGCTGACGCATCCAGCCTCTTTGGAGCTGGTCTTCGAAAGCGACCCCGCCAAGCTGTGGAAACACATCCTCGGCCGGATGGGCTGGAAATATAAACTCCTTTCCGAAATGCCAGAGGACTTGTCGCAAAATTAAAGACGGGGGCGTAGCGTCAGGCATCCTTGCCTGACGTAGAGGGCGGCATCCTGCCGCCCGGAACAGACGGACGAATGCGTGAGCGCTCCCGAAAGTTTCTAGCGTTCGGGTGGCAGTGAGTTTTTTCCGCCGGGCTGGAAGCCACGGCTCTACGGCAGGCAAGGATGCCTGCCGCTACGATGTTCCTCGTGACTGCAGCATCGCGGGAAAAACTTTGGGTTCGACAACCCATTGCGTCGGAAATAACGTCCAAACATGAAACTTGATAGGCTGCAAATCGAGGCGTCAACTCACTGTTAGGCCGATGCGCACGAACGACTTGAATTCGTCTAAGACAATGACTCCAGATGTGTCTTAATTGTGTATGAAGCCTATTTGCACTTTTCTCGCTGCCCTTTTGTTTTCGGGTTGCGCGCGATTTGCAGGTGATTCCTCAGCGCCAGTGGCGGAGAATGATGCCGTCGCACAGGCACGCCAGACGATTATGGACATCTATTGCTCTCCCCTATATGCATCAGGAACGTCCAAACATCCTTTTGTTTTACATTGGCCAACCGCCTTCAAGGTAGATGACAAATCAATGCGTCAGCTAAGAACCATCAAAAAGTTTTCATTGCAAGACGACACGGCAGTCGTCGTGGTAGAGTATAACGATAGTATTTTGGCCACTGATCCCGAAACCAAGAAGGTTGTCAAAATAGAGGCGATTGATTCCTTTGAGGATGTTTGGGTCAAGCAGTCCGGGAAATGGGACGTCAGCCGATCGAAAAGCCTTTCGACCGACTATCTGTTTGATGGCAAATCACACTATGGGTTTCCTTCTTTTGTCAGATGAACGGCCTAATCTCGATAGGCTACAAATCTTTGATCCTCCAGCGCTCCTAAGGCGGCGACAAGTTTTTCTTCACTTCGGCCACCTCACTCGTCGGTGCCTGACAGGCATTGCCCGCGCAGAGATAAACGAGCGGCTTCTCTTTTGCCGACAAAGTTCGCGCGAATTCTTCCACCGCACCGACATTCCCCAGCACCACCTTGTTTGGTTGATAAACCGAATGGGCCGCTTGCAACAATCCGTGAAAATCCGTGGAATCCATGTCTCCCACCACCACGACCCGCTTCGGTTCCTGCAACGAAAAATCCAGCGCCTGCAACATGTACGGCACGGCCTGCGGTACCTGCTGCAAGCGCTCCGCGAACAGCCGCAGACTTTTCTCGGCGGCCCCGGAAAATTCCTGACGCCCCGTGATCGCCCCCAGCTTCAGCAGCGCCAGCAGCGCGACGGAATTGCCGGAAGGCTCCGCGCCGTCGTAATCCTCCTTCACGCGCAGAATCAAATCCTTCGCATCTGCCGCGCTCTGCCAGAAGCCGCCGTGTTCCGCGTCGTAAAACTTTGCGAGCATCGCTTGAGCGAGGTCGTTGGCAAATTCGAGATGCTTCGGTTCCAGCGTGGCTTCGTAAAGTTCGATCACTCCGGCCAACAGCGACGCGTAGGCTTCGAGCAGTTGCACCTGGTCGCGCTCGCCGTCGCGCCAGCGGTGGTAAAGGGTTTTGGATTTTGCGTCCCAGAGATTTGCCTGAAGGAACGCCACGTTTTTCTCCGCCGCCGCGCGATACTTTTCCTCACCCAGCACGACGGAAGCGCGGGCGAAGGCGCCGAGCATCAGGCCGTTCCAGGACGCGAGAACCTTGTCGTCCAGATGCGGGCGGATGCGGTGATTGCGGACGCCGAGCATTTTTGCCTTGGCGGAATTGAACAAGGCTTCGTCGCTGGCAGTTGGCGGCTCGACAATACTCAACACGTTTTGATTCGGCAGCGGCTGCGGATGGCTGTGGTCAATGAAGTTCCCGTTTTCGGTGATGCCAAAGCAACGGACGGCCACGTTGAATTCCTCGGTCGTCAGCAGCCTGGACAACTCCGCGCGCGTCCAGCAGTAGAATTTTCCCTCGATGCCTTCGCTGTCGGCGTCTTCGGCGGAATAAAACCCGCCGTCGGGATGCGTCATGTCGCGCAGCACATAATCGAGGATGTCCCGCGCCACCGCCGCGTGCCGCGCTTCGCCGCTGACGAGAAAGGCGTCCAGATAGAGCTGCACGAGCTGCGCGTTGTCGTAGAGCATCTTTTCGAAATGCGGCACGAGCCATTCGGCATCCACCGAGTAGCGCGAAAAGCCGCCGCCGAGCTGGTCGTGAATCCCGCCCGCCGCCATCTTGTCGCACATGTGCAGCACCATGCCCTGCGCCTCCTCGTCCTGAAAACGCCGGGCATACCGCAACAGCAGTTGAGGCTGGCTTGGCTGCGGGAACTTGGGCGCACTCCCGAAGCCGCCGTTGCGCGGATCGTAAGATTCCTTGAAGCGCAGGCCGGCCTGTTGCAGCACGGCGGCGGTGAGTGCGAGCCGAGCATTGCTGACCTTGGTTTCCGCCATCCCTTCCAGCCGGGTGTGGATTTCGGCGGCGGAAGCGTTCAAGTCGTCGCGCCGTGTTTCCCAAAGCTGGTGGATGTGTTCCAGCAGTTGCAGAAAACTGGGCCGCCCATAACGTGCATCCGGCGGAAAATACGTGCCGCCGTAAAAGGGTTTCAGATCGGTGGTCAGGAAAACATTCATCGGCCAGCCGCCGGAGCCGGTCGTGGACTGCACGAAGGTCATGTAAATCTTGTCCACGTCGGGCCGCTCCTCGCGGTCCACCTTGATGCTGACGAAGTGGGCGTTGAGATATGCGCCAATCTTTTCGTCCTCGAACGACTCGCGCTCCATGACGTGGCACCAATGGCAGGTCGAGTAACCGATGCTCAGGAAGATGGGTTTGTTTTCACGGCGGGCTTTTTCGAACGCCTCGTCATTCCAAGCAAACCAGTCCACGGGATTGTGGGCGTGCTGGAGGAGGTAGGGGGATTTTTCGCGCGCGAGGCGGTTGGTATGCGCGGGGTTGGTGGCGTTGGTGTTCACGGTGTTGGTCGTTTCAAGTTTGGTGACGAACGGATGGCACCCGGAAATTCCGGCCACCCCGAAGGTCAGCAGAAAAATGCGCGCGAACGGTTTCATTCGTATCACCACGATGCACCAGAAGAGGCGGCGGTTACGAGCGGAAAGAAATCAGGAGCAGCCGTTGGTGGGGCGCGTCGCTCCGCGCGCGCCGGGGCTAGGTTGGCAGGAACAGCGGCGCGCACGGCGTGACGCGCCCTACCACAATTGCCAGCGGTCATTTTTTGCGGCGGGACTTTTCGATTGGCAGAAGCAGGAGTTGCGCGGCGGCATCCCACTTGGGCGGCGGCTTTTGCTGGCTCGACCATTTTAGTCCGCCTTTTTTCCAGGCCGTGCGCCATTGGGCGTGGGTAAATCCCCGGTCGGCGTCGCTGACACCGAACTGGAATCCGCAACTCGGACAGATTTCAAACGAGCCGCCACCGCTCGGGCTACGCGGTGATTCGGTCAGATGAGGATAGCCGCAAACCGGACAAAGGTGCTTCATGTCAGGGTTTGGTTTTAAGTTTCACCTTTTGGCCGGGCTGGCGTTCAAAGTAATCGCGGCTGCCGGGCTTGAAAAATGTTTTGACGGTTCCGTCCGCATTATAGGAACCAAACGCGCCTGACTTCGGATCAAAAATTCGCAGCACGCCCTCGTCGTCCACCTTGGCGGGCAGGCCGTCGGTCTTCGCGCGCTGGAGAAATTCCCACGCCTGGCGCGCGTAGTCGTCGGGATTTTTTGCGCCAAAATCTTTTCCATGCCGGTCGAAGTGATCCTGGAGCGACGGCAGGTTGCCCCAGATTTTTCGGGTGGGCGGGGCGGCGGGCGGGGCGGGTTTGGCATGTTCGGCAGCGCGGTTTTCCGTGACGGGCGGCGGTGCCGTGGTTCCGGAGGTGGTGAACTCATTTGTGGCGAGCCAGACGCGCGCAGTGCCGACCTTGACGGTGTATTTCACGCCGGGCTTGAGCGAGGTGACGGTGGCGGTGTGGTCGGTGTCCGGGGTCTTGTCGCCGGGGAGGATCGTCGCCGGGGGCGAAATCTGGAGCCGGGTCCCGGCGGACACATCCGTCCGCCAGCGCACCACGGCCCGGGAGTTGGAAACTTCAACGGACGGCAGGCCGATCACTTCCACGCCGACCGCCAGCGTGAGGGACAGGGCTGAGAAAATCACGACCAGCAGGGAGCGCATGATGTTTGAGTTGCTTGGTTTCGTTTCAGCGGGATTGTTTTGCGAGCCATTCATAGAGCGCGGGATTCTGGTAAGCCTCCGTCCACGAATCATGTTTGGCTTCGGGATAAACCGTGAGCCTCACATCCCGCACGCCGCGCTTTTTCAGCCCGTTCACGATGCGCTCGGATTCGTCCAGCGGCACCACGTCATCTTTCGCGCCGTGAAACGCCCAGATGGGCAGACTCAGCAACGCTTGGCCCTTGTCGCCGGGGCCGAGGAGGGCCTCGATCACATTGGCACCCCCGCAGATCGGCACGAGGGCCGCAAATTTTTCGGGATGCCGCAGGCCCAGCTGCCAGGTGCCGTAACCGCCCATGCTCAGGCCGGTGAGGTAGATCCGTTTCGGATCCACCGCATATTTCGCCGCGACCTGGTCGAGCAACTGGAGCAACGGTTCGCTCTGCCAGATCTGCTTTTCGGGGCATTGCGGCGCGATGATGATGAACGGAAAATTGGTACCCTGCTTGACCAGTTTCATCGGTCCGTGGACGCCGGCGCGTTGCACGTCCGAACCACGTTCGCCCGCGCCGTGTAGGAACAGCATCAGCGGCCAGCGCTGGCCGTTGGTGGCGGAATAATCCTTCGGCAGATAAACCAGATAGGACAGTTCGCCGGACTGCGTGACTTTCCAGTGGAGCTGTTCGGTGGCCAGCGTCCCGCTGGTGGATTGTGCATGGGTGTTCATGGGTGCGAGAAGGCCAAGGGTGGTGGCGACTATTAGTCGGCAAGCCAGGTTCATAATTTTTTCAGCGTAACGGGTCATACGATTTTGAGTTTCGGCAAATCCTGCGAGTCCACCAGGCCCACCGGCTCCCGCCGGGCGTTCACCACGATCAGGTCGTCGATGTTCCGTTCGTTGAAAATCTTCAACGCCTCCACCGCCAGCGCATCATCGCGGATGCAAATCGGGTGGCGCGTCATCAATTTTTTCAACGGCTGCGCCAGCAAGTTGTCGTCGCTGGCCATGTGCCGGCGGAAATCACCGTCCGTGAACACCCCCGCCAGTTTGCCGCGCGCATCCACGATGGCCAGGCTGCCCGACTTGGCACGCGTCATCACCAGCAGCGCCTCCTTGACGGTGAGATTGGCTTTCGCGACCGCGTTGCGCTCGCCCGTGCGCATGATGTCGCCGACGCGCAGCAACAGCGCGCGGCCGATCGCACCACTGGGATGGTACCGGGCGAAATCGCTCTGCTTGAAACCCCGCGCCTGCAACACGGCCATTGCGAGCGCGTCGCCCATCACGAGCATCGCGGTGGTGCTGGACGTGGGCGCGAGGTTGAACGGGCACGCCTCCTTGGGCACTTTGACGTTGAGCGAAACGTCGCTGTGCCGGGCGAGCGAGGATTTCAAATTGCCGGTCAGGGAAATGATCTGGACGGAAAACCGCTTGAGCGCGGGCAGCAGGTTCAACAGCTCCTCCGACTCGCCGGAATAACTCAGCGCGAGAATCACGTCGCCGTCGTTGACCACGCCGACATCGCCATGCAACGCGTCCACGCTGTTGAGGACGACGCTGGTGGAGCCAGTGCTGGTGAGGGTGGCGGCGATTTTCTGGCCGATGTTGCCGGACTTGCCGATGCCGACGATGACGATTTTTCCCCGGCGCTTGACGGCCTGCACGATGGTTTCCACCGCCGCTGCAAACGCGCCGTCGAGCTCCCGCCGCACCGCCTTGAGGGCGGCGATTTCAATGTCAAAGACTTGGCGGGCCTGTACGAGTGGACTCATCGCGGCCCAAGATGTGGATAAAGCACTTCCTTTTCAATCCCGAAGCGGTGCCCTCTTTTGTGGGGGACGAGGTAACGAGTCTCAAATTTCTTCCAGGGTCAGCCAAAGCCCCTCACGTCGTCTCCTGCAAATTTAACGAAGCCTCAGCGCGGACTGGCGCTGAACTGCTGCGTCACCCGGTCCAGCCGCTTGTTGTCCGCGCGAATCCGGGCGGCGAGAGTCCTGGCAGTGGCCTGCAGAAAAGGCGCGGCGAGCGCCGGAGCCTCTTTCGTCAGGCGCTCGAATTGCGCGGCGGATAATTTCACGACCGTACTGTCCACATTGGCCACCACGTCCGCCGAACGCGGGCCGTGATCGAACAGCGCCATGTCGCCGAAAATTTCGCCGGGGCCGAAGGTGCAAAGAATCGTTTCACGTTCGCCGGCCATGACGCGGGCGCGCAGCTCGCCCTCGAGGATAAAAAACATGGCGTCGCCTTTTTCCCCTTGTCTCACGACCACCGACCATTGGGTCACGCGCTGCTTCTCCAAGTAATCCGACAGGTGAGCGAGCTGGGGATCGCTGAGTTCCGCGAGGATTTTTATCCGCCGCAAGGCGCCGGGCGTCATGCCGGGCTGGGCGGTTCCGCCGGTCGCCGTGCTCGTGGTGCGGCTGAAAAACATTTTGAGCTCCGCAATGTCGCGGGCCTGCCGCCAGGAGTTGTCACCGCGGGTGAAGACCCAGGTGTCGGGCAGCACCCGCTCATCTTTAATCCAATTCACGAGGGTCGCCAGTTCGGCCGGGCCATAGGAACATTCATCAATTCCCCAGATGAAGTAACGGTTTTCGGTTTGCTCGCCTTGCATGAGACCCATGTGTAGCAGCTTCGGCGTGGCTTGATAAGCGAAATGTGCCGACAGGGCATCCGCAATAAACAGGACACGACTATTCGGAATTCGGATACGAGCCGAGGACCTTGACGAAACTGCATTCCTTGCCCAACGCCTCGATGGCGCGCGCGACTTTGCGGTCGTGCTGGTGGCCGTCGCAGTCAATGAAGAAGAAATACTCCCACGCCTTCCGCTTGCTGGGGCGCGATTCGATCTTGGTGAGATTGATGCGAGCGCGGCGGAAGGCAGCCAGCGCGTGATGCAGCGCGCCGACCGTGTCCGCGATGCTGACCATGAGGCTGGTGCGGTCTTTGCCGGTGGGCGGACTGCACTGGCGGCCCAGCACAAGGAAGCGGGTGGCGTTGGCGGCGTTGTCCTGGATGTCCAGCTCCAGCACATTCAGGCCGTACTTCTCGGCGGCCAGCACGCCGGCGATGGCGGCGGTGTTCTTCTCCTTGGCGGACAGCTCGGCGGAACGCGCGTTGGAGGAGGTCTCGATGATTTCAGCGGCGGGCAGGTTGTTTTGAATCCAGCCGCGGCACTGGGCGAGCGATTGCGGATGGACGAACAGCTTGTTGATTTTCGTGCGCGGCGATTTGCTCAACAGGCATTGCTGCACGGGCAGGACAATCTGCGCGACGATTTTCAGATCACTGTCCACGAACATGTCGAGCGTGTGGGTGACGACGCCTTCGGTGGAGTTCTCCACGGGCACGACGCCGTAGTCCGCGCGGTTCTTGCTGACCTCGGCGAACACGTCGGCAATGGTCCGGTGCGGCGAGTAGCGCAGGCTGGAACCGAAACGGCGGATGGCGGCCTGATGCGTGAACGTGGCCTCCGGACCGAAGTAGGCGATGGTCAGGGATTTTTCCAGCGAGAGCGCGCTGGACATGATTTCACGGTAGATCGCGCGGAGGGATTCATTGGTGATTGGGCCGGCGTTGGACTTGCAGATGCGCTGCAGGACGGCGCTTTCGCGGTGGGGCGCGTAGATTTCCTCGCCGGCCTTGAGTTTGATCTCGCCGATGGCCAGGACGTGCCGGGTGCGCTCGTTCAGGAGTTTGACGAGTTGCGCGTCGAGGGCGTCAATGGCCGAGCGATGCTCCGAAATGTTCATGCACCGGGAGGTTACAGCAGGGCTTCGGCGTTGGGCAGCAGAAAAATTTCCTGGTGAAGTGGTGGGGCTGTCGCGCGGCGACATCCCGGTGCGAGTTCCACCACCGCTCGACGCTCGACACCTGCATCATCCTTGTCTAATTTTCCCGGCGTGAACTTTCTCGTCACCGGTGGCGCCGGCTTTATTGGATCGAATCTGTGCGAGCGGCTGCTTCGTTCGGGCCATGCGGTCTGGGCTTTTGACGAGTTGAACGATTTCTACGATCCGAAATTCAAGCAGCGCAACCTCGCGGAAATCCAGGCGCTCGGGCTGCCGTTCACTTTTGTCAAAGGCACGATCACCGACCGCGCCGCGCTGGACCAGTTGTTCGCCAGCGTGAAGTTCGACCAGATCATTCATCTCGCGGCCCGTGCGGGTGTCCGGCCGAGCCTGCTTGACCCGGTCCTTTACCAGCGCGTGAACGTCGAAGGCACGGTCAACGTGCTCGAAGCCGCGCGCCATGCTGGCGTCAAAAAAATCACCATCGCCTCCACCTCCTCGGTCTATGGCCTGAATTCCAAGGTGCCGTTTTCGGAAAGCGATCCGATCTTCTCCGCCATTTCGCCGTACGCCGCGAGCAAGCTGTGCTGCGAGGCGCTGGGCCACGTTTATCATCACATCTACGGCATGGATGTGGTGATGCTCCGCTTCTTCACGGTCTATGGCCGCCGTCAGCGCCCCGATCTGGCGATCTACAAATTCGCGAAGCTCATCACGGCGGGAAAACCGATTCCGGTTTTCGGCGACGGCTCGACCGCGCGCGACTATACTTTTGTCGGCGACATCCTCGACGGCATCCTGGCCTGTACGCAGCAGGAATTTGGTTATGAAATTTTCAACCTCGGCGAATCGCAGGTCGTGAAGCTGAGCTACATGATCGAGCTGCTGGAAAGCGCCCTCGGCAAGAAGGCAATCATTGACCGCCAGCCCATGCAGCCCGGCGACGTGCCGCTGACGTTCGCCAATATTTCCAAGGCTCAGGCCCGGCTGGGCTACAACCCCCATACCAAGATCGAACAAGGCATCCCCGTGTTCGTGGACTGGTTCAAACAGACCGCCTTTTAATTTATGCCGAACCTCCCTCAATTCGCCCGTCCGTCGTTCCGGGACGCCTTGAACGAATGGAAAATCCTCCTGGGCCAGCGCCAGCTGCCGACGGACCTCGTCTGGATCTTCGACGAAAACCTCTGCTTTGAAAAGGATCCGTCCGCGAAAGACGGCTTCAAGCTCGGCTTCCAGACCCAGATCACTCCGCCGCCGCCGGATGCGGAGCAGATCGCCTACGCGCATTTCTGCGACTTTGAAGCGCGCGTGGTTTTCTATCGGATCGGTTCCAACCAAGGCAAATCCGTGTGCCTGCTGCTCTGCGACGGCTGGTTTGAGGCCAAGGGCGAAACCGAGGGCTTCATCAAGCGCGACCACTGGCTGATGTCCTTCCGTCCCGGCAGCGCCGCGGAGATTCAGGAAGTCACCGAGGAACCGCGCTGGAAGCAGCGCATCCTGCGCGACCGCCCGCTGCACGATCTGGATTTTTGCATGAGCCTCCAAGCTGTTCACGAGACGCTCGCGCATGGCCGGGTACTGACACCTTACGAGCAGTTCGCCCTGAAAGTTCTGGGCGGCACGCGGCCGTCGCCCGATGAATCGGAGTAGGCTCTCGGAGGCGCGGGAGTTTTCAGGAGCGCGGGCAGCCTTGCCCGCAATTTCCCGCCCGTGGAAAAGCTTCTGCGGACAAGGCTGTCCGCGCTCCTATGACGGCGGTGGCGATGCCTTGGGCAGCAGCCGAGAAATGACCACGAGCAGCCCCACGACCACGACGGCGAGAATCCCCCAGAACAACACGCCTCCCTGGCCGGGCATCCGGTTTTCACCCCACGCCGATTTCTTGAGCTGCTCCCGCGCGGCCAACGTGGCAGCGGATTTTTCCGCCGCCAGCAATTGTCCGGCAACCAGGCTCAGATCGTAGCGCGGCGCGGCGACGCGCCGGTTGCCGTAGTAGAGAAAAAAATCATCGCCGGCGGCGGCCTTGAAGACCACGCGCGACACGGGATGGAACAGCTGAAAATTCTCGAGGTTGATCGGGGCGTTGTCGCCGTTGTGGGTTTCCAGAAACAGCGTGTCGGATTGCAACGGGCCGCTCAGCGTCAGAACAAATTCTTTGCTCGTGCGGTTGGGCATTTGAACCCAGGAAGCCGCGCCCAGAGCGCGTCGATACTTTTCTCCGCGTTGATCAGCGACCTCTTCGTACGCACGGATCTCCCGCTCAAACAGGGCCGTGCGCGCCACACAGGTGAGCCGCGTGACCGGCAGGTTGGCGTGCGGCAGTTTGAGGATCCAACGGCTGAGCTTGGGATCTTTCGCGTCGGTCGTTGCCGTTACCGCCGGCGGAATGGCGCGGCTGATGGACGTGTGTTCGAGCAGGTAGGGGACCTGTTTTCCGCCGCGCAACAATCGCAGATCGCCCAGTCCCGGCTGGGCCTGGGAAAGCGCTTCAAGGCCGAGCTCAAGCTGCTGCGCGCCAGAACGGGCCAGCTTGACGGGCTGGCGAAATTTCCAATCCGCCACGTCCAGCGCCGTGCCGCCATCCTCGACGCCTGGCAAAACTTCCGGCGCGCGATAGCTGGCGCTGTCCGCCGGCGCCGAAATCTTGACTGGAGAGACGGCCACGGATTTCAGGTTCATGCCCAGCGCGGCAAGATCATATTTCGGCGCGGGGCAATGGTCGTTGCCAGTGAGCAGATGAAACGTGCCGGCCTGTTTCGCAAGGAACACGAGATAGACCGGACGCCGCTCGATCCGCACCGACTTGATTGGCAGCGGCGGGTTGTTTTCGTTTTTGACGAATACCAGCAGCTCGCGCGAGCGCACCTGCTGCTCCAGGGGCACTGAGAGATTTTCCGACGCCGGTTGCCCTTCGACGGCGACACGATAAACCGCACCCTGCCCGACGGCCTGTTCACGAATCTCGGCCTCCGTGATTTGCGGCACAGCCAGGGTGACGTGGCGCGAGAAGAGCGGTTCGTCCGTCGCAATCCACACGTTCGCCACGCTGAGGTTCGCGGCTCCGAGATTCAACGCGAGCCGGGTCTCGCCGGGGTTTTCTTGGCTTTCGGAAATGCGGGCCTGGGACCATTCGACAGGCGCCGATTCCGTGACGGTCGCCTGAACGCGGGCACCCGTGAATGGAATTGCAGCCGTGCGCTGATCATCCACGGTCAGCCGCAGCCACGCCCAGACACCGGAGGAAAAGTTGAGCTGCAACCGGCTCGCGCCATTCGGCTGGCGGAAGACCGGCTGGCCTTGCGCGAGCTTCTGCCAGGTACGGCCATCGGCGGAAGCTTCCACACGCACGGGCTTGAGGAAATCCAGCGCGGGCGTCTCCAGCGTGACGGTGTCGAGCGGTTGCCCGAGACCGGTTTCGATGGTGATGACTGTGGCGCGGGCCTGCATCGCGACCTGAAAGGACTTCACCGTCCGCACGATCTTCACGGTCGGTACGGGACGTTCGATTACATACGGCACCTCGTTCCCCGCGTCATCGTAGAGCCGCAAGTCTTCGAGCGCGGTCAGCGCGGCATCGAGCGTTTCCACCGGCAGGCTCAACTTCGTAAGGCCGGCGGTGGAGAGGGTGAAGGATTGTTCGCGCCGCCAGTCCGCGGGCAAAGTCGCGGCGTTCAGGGAAAAATTTAAGAAGGTCAGCAGCGCCAACAGTAGCTGCGGAGCAGCGTCAGAGAGTAGCCCACGGTGCGAGCCGTGGGTTGAGGATTTGAAATAGATCAAGCCCCGGCAGGGGCGAAAGAAAGCGTCGTCTTCAAAATTCTTTCGCTGCTCCGCGGCTCGGCCCGTTTGTATGGCCGTTCCCCACGGCTCACGCCGTGGGCTATTACCTGCCGCCACTCCGTGGCTGGGAGGCGTGGTGCTTCGATCATTGAGGCGTTTCATCTTTTGTTTCCTTGGCTTTGTCGGCGGCGGTGAAAAAGCGTTGATAGGCGAACGAGGCCAGCATGGCAATCACCGCCACGCCGATGAATGCGCCAATTCGGTAGAGCTGGTTCAGGTGCGCGAGGTCGTGGAAGAAAAGTTTGATCAGCGTCACGCTTAACAAACCCAGCGCCGAGTAACGCGCAGCGGGAAGCCGGCGGACGATGCCGATCACGATCAGCACCAGCGCAAACAGCGCCCACGAAATCGTGTAGGTCATCGTGCGCGCGAAGTTGCCGCCGGCCTCAAACCGCACCCGCGCGCCGGGCGTGGTGAAGTAGTCGGCGATCTCGAGGTTCATGAGGAGAAAGGCCAGCACCGTGCCGAGCGCGGCGAGGATGGGCGGCACGTTGGTTTTCAAAACCAGATGGCGCGGCGGCGCGAGCAGTTTTGCGCCGACGAACAGGCAGACCGTCACGATGCCGTAGGAGTATAGGAACCAGTTGAAGATCGGCGTCGCGCTGCGCACTTGATATTCGAGCACGGCGGGATTGACGAGCCGGATGAACGCCGCGACCAGCAAACCCGCGCCCACCAGCCGCAAGCCGGGATGTGGCACCCGATGGAACAGCCACAGCAGCGCCGCGCCCTCCAGCGCCCAGCCGAGCGTGATCCATTGCCGGTCGAACTGGATTGGAAAGATGAGCGTGATAAAGAACAGCGCCACCCCGCCGAAGAACGCGAGTTGCGTCATCCGCGCCTTGGTTTCCGCCGGAATCTTTTTCAACACCACAACCAGGCCGAGCAGCGATGGAATCGCAAACACGGCAGGCAGCAGGCCCATCATTTCATTCGGATGCACCGCGCGGACGAAGCGGTAGATCAGCAGGAATTGCGGCAGGCTAATCAGCGCCGCCGCTGCCCACGGAATCGTTTTATCGCGGAACTGTTTTAGAAACACGAACGGGAATAGCGTGAACACACCGAGGAAAATCAGATACCAGATTAGAACCAGATTGATCGGCTGATTGGCATTGGCTGGGTCGAACCAGTTGAAATGCCACGCACATTCCAGCGCCGCCGTGCAAGCCAGCGCCACCGCCGGCAATGCGTCGAATGAAAACATCTTGGTCAGGCCAAACAGCAACACCACCAGCAAAAGCGCGAGCCCAAAGAGCGGCGATGGGTTCGTCAGATGCAGCCGCATGCTGGCCATGATGAGCAGCAGAAACGGCAGCGCCGCCGAAGCGGCGGGCAGCATGGCGGCGAGATTGTCGGGATCAGCGAAGTCATCGTTGAGCTTAAAGCCGCGCCCGAACGCTTCGGGTTTTAATTTGCGCACCGCCCAGACGCTCACGGCGACAAAGAACACCGCAAACGCGCCGAGCAGGTAAAACGAGGCCGGCATGCCCGTCAGCTCCGCCGGAATTTTGAAGATGAGCAGGCCGGTCGCCGCCAGCGTCAGCAGCAGCACGGCAAACACGGGCAGCAGCCGGGCCGTCATCACGGCGACGATGATGGCCAGCACATCCACGAACAGGATGAACGGCCAGACAATGAACGAGACTTCGGCGAGCTTGAAAATCGGCACCAGCACGAGCACCAGTGCGATGATCGGGAAAAGATGGCCGGGCCAGGTCTGGTGGGCCGCACCGCGCAGGCGTTTGAAAATCGTGGGCAGCAGCGAGTGGAAAATTGCGAAGATAAAATAAAACACGAGCGCGGGGTTGAGTAGCTCGTTGGTCAGGGAGTTTTGCGTCCAGAAGCCGAGCAACCCGAACGCCGCGAGACCGGCGGCGGATTGGGCGGCGGAAAGTTTTTCATCCAGCAGCACCAACGCGGCGACGATCAAATCCACCAGGAACACAAACCCGAACATCAGCCACGGTCGCTGGGCGAGCGTCGGGAAATCCAGGAACCAGGCCGTGAACAGGAACGTCACGGCGACCAGGCCCAGCACGGAACCCGAAAGCCAGTAGGCCGGGGCCTTATCGGCAAGGAAATGCTTCGGATCTGCCGTTTCGCGAAGCTTGGCCCACCAGGCGCCGATGAGGAAGAGCGCGTTGAAGCCCAGCAGCACGGCAAGCGCGACACCAATCTTGTTGCCTTCAAAATATTTTTCGGCCTCGAAAAATTTGTCCGCCCAGCCGATTTGCATGATGGCCGTGCCGAGCGCGGCCAGGGCGGTGAGGAAAAACCAGCGGCGGTTCAACGCAACAATGACCAACCCGGTGTCGAGGATGGCGATGTAACCGAAGAGTCCAAGTGGATTGTCCTGGCCGGTCGAGAGCAGCAGCGGGGTGAGGAAGCCGCCCAACATGCCGAGGATGGCGACGACGAGGGCGTTGAGCCGCACGGCGACAAAGAACGCGGTCGTCGTGATGAGCACCATCAGCAGGAAAGTCGGCACCGGGCCGAAGAACTCGAAGTGATAGATTGAGCGGCACGCAAATGTGACGGCGTAGAGGATGACGGTGCCGGTGGCGCAGAGTGTCTGCGAGAGCGCGGGATAATTTTTACGCGACATCACCACGCCACCGACCAGCAGACCAAGCCCGGTGATGAAACCAATCGCGACTCGTAGTTCCGGCGAGATAAGGTTGTTGTCGAAGGAGTATTTAATGAAGAACGCCACGCCGAGGAACAGCGCGAGACCGCCCACCCACGCGAACAGTTTCACGCCCATGAACTGCTCCCAGTTGATGGCCGGCGCGGGCTTGCGGGGCGGCGAAGCAACGGCGGGCCTGGGCATGACTGGCGGGGGCGGTGGCGCGGATGCCGTCAGCGGCGGAAGATTGACGTGCACTGGCTTGGTTGGCGGAATTGAAAACGGCGGAGGTGCGACCGGCGTGGGGGGCGGAGTGGCAGGTGCGCCGACCTTTTGAGGTTCGACGATTTCCTCGTGCGTGGGGACGCGGTAAACTTTGGCCGGCGTCGGGGCCGGTTCAGTTGCGGCTGGCGTCGGCGTTGCATTTTTGAGCCGGTAAACCTCAAGTTCAAGTTCACCCAGGCGGCGGGCTAGCTCTTCGCTGCGGTTGCGGACTTGCGAGGCGCGCACCATGGCCGCGATGGCGAGGCCCAGCGGCAGGAGAATCACCGCGAGAACAAGCAGAACGATCAAAGCTTCCATAGGTTTTCCCTTTCAGTGATGAATGCGTTCAGGTGCTGAAGTGTGCGAGGGGCCGCCGTCCTGTGGCAAGTGGTAATAAGGCCGGCTTTCGGAAGCCATGCCCGGCATGCACATTTCTCAAAGCCATTTGCAGCGGATTTGAATTCCAAAACGGGCTGCGCGCCCTGATCATACAACCCATGATCGCAATCCATTCATTCCGCCGGATGGCCGGCTCCGTGGCCTGTTCCGCACTCTTCTTCGCCAATTTCTACGCCAGCGCCGCCGCCGTCACCTTTCTGAAAGATGCGGAAGCCAAGAAATCCGCCGCGACCGCCGCCGCTGCCTGGGCCAGGGTGCCGGAGATTCTCGCCCGCATCAAACCGCCCACGTTTCCCGCGCAGGATTTTGACATCACCGGTTACGGCGCGAAGGGCGATGGGGTGGCCGATTGCACGGATGCCTTCCGTCGCGCGATTGA